>JABWBI010000289.1 GCA_013360565.1 Candidatus Sumerlaeia bacterium
TGCGCGGCCGCCGCCTGCACGCGCAGATCCGGGCACGGCACCGGGCCGCGCCCTGCGCTCTCACGCCCGCGGGTGATGGCTTTGTGCTCCTCTTCGAAGACCCCCAGCCGTCGATCACGCCGGGCCAGGCCTGCGTTGTCACCGACGAGCGGGACGAGGCCGTGGTGGCGGGAGGGTGGATCGCGAGGGGCTGATGCTCGACCTCTACGACGAACTCCGCTCGGTGGTCACGGCGCTCAACGCCGCCGGGATCCCACACGCGCTGGTCGGCGGGCTGGCGTATTCCTTCCTCGTCGAGTCCCGCGCGACCGAGGACATCGATCTGCTCATCCCGCCCGGCGACTGGCCCCGGGTGAAGGAGACGCTGGCGCCGCTGGGCTACACGCTCATCGCCGGCGACATGGATTTCGCGAACATCCGCATTCGCCGCCTGACGAAGATCGAAGGCGGCGACTCGCTCGTGCTCGACTTCCTGCTCGCTGACGGCGAGCACCGGAATGCCTTCACCAAGGCCATCCGCCTGCGCGACGGCGGGGTGGATTTCGCCGTGGCCCCCGTCGAGACGATCATCGCTCTCAAGCGGGGCCGCATGTCCGCGAAGGACCAATCGGACATCGAGGGCCTGGAGCGCCTGTTGCGAGGCAAGCAGCCATGAGCTCCGCGTCTGAGTTCGAGCGCCGCATCCGCCGCGCCTCGCAGCTGCGCGAGGCCGTCCTGACTCTCCGCCGCGCCGCCCGCGAGGCCCATGCTCGAGGCGAGATTCCCTTCGCGCCGCTCGACGACGACATCCGAAGCGACCCGGAGTATTGGCGCCGCCTCCTTGCCGAGCAGTCCTGCAAGGAGCCTTGAACGCCGAGCGCCCCGGGGATCACTCCCCGGGGCGCTTGGGTCTCCCTGTCCTCACCGTCACCACATGACCGGTGTGTAGCTGCTGTCGACCTGCTCGCCGTAGCCGGCCTGGTAGATCTGGCCGTCCCAGCCGCGGTAGAGCTGCGCGTCGTTGGGGGCGGTCCAGGTCTGGCCGGTGACGGGGTCGGTGTAGCTGGCTTCGCTGCGGATGTAGCCGGAGAAGTTGTCGAAACTGCGATCCATCGCGGCCGAGCTGGCCTGCATGCTGTCGAGGTAGCCGTAGAAGGCCTGGTTGCCCTCGTTGATCGAGTTCGAGATCGTCATCGCGTTGAAGGGAAGGTTGACCGGCGACATGTCGCCTGTCTGGGCGCGGTAGGCCTGGAGGTTGTTGTACCAGTCGGTGCAGAACTGAACGTTCTGCTGGTGCATCTGCTGGTCGAAGGCCGCGTTCATGGCCCACAGGTCGCTGACGCCGAGCCCGGGGAAGTCCTGCGCCGGGGCGGTCAGGGCGACGGCTGTGAGGCTGGTGGTGAGAAGGTGGCGGAGGCGGGTTTTCATGATGTGGTCTCCTTTTGCTTTTGCTGAGTGATGACCCCTTTCAATGCAGACAGCAGGCCAAGCCGGTCATGGGTTCAGATGACTGATTTTACACCGCTTGTGATGATGATCCCTGGCGGTGGCCAAGAAATGGCCATGAAGCGGTTTGCCACTTTTGGGGTGAGGGCCTTGAAACCGAACGGGCCGCTCCCCCTGCGGGTGCGGCCCGTTCGGCGCTCAGGAGGCCGGAGGAGCAAAGATCACCAGACCCGTCCCATCGTCGAGGTGTTGATGCTGGTCATGCCGCTCGGGGTCTGGCCGCCGTAGTACACTTGGCCGCTGCCGTCCATGTAGAGGTTCGACATCGAGTTGTCGATGAGCCAGGTCTGGCCGTTGGGGTCGGTCCACGTGGACTGGCCGTAGATGGCGCCGGAAATGTAGTTGTCGGTGATGCCGGAGTGGCGGTCGCTCAAGTTCGCCCACTGTGCGTTGTAGCTGTCGTAGGTCTGCTGCAGCGAGGCGTTTGAGCGCATCAGGTCCATCGGCGTGATGCCGCTGCCGATGAAGCCGGTGTAGCCGGTCTGGGCGCGGTAGTCTTGGACCATGTTGTACCAGTTCTGCGCAGCGGCCTGGGCGTTGTACATCCCCCAATCCCAGTTCTGCTGCTGGCTCTGGATGGCCCAGCTCATGTCCATGTTGAGGTCCTGGGCCGGGGTGGTGCTCGACACGCCAATGGCGAGGAGGCCGCCAGCCAGGGTTGAAGTGAGCGATCGTCTCACGGGTGTCTCTCCTTTTTTGCGATCTTGACCCTCTGCTGTGCAGCTCGGAGGCCAAGTGTGTCAGCGGGCGCAGAGTGTTGATTTTTGGTGTGTTATCCATTGACCGGTCTTCGAAGGTGAGCGAAGTGGCAAGATTTTTTCCCTCCAGTTCTGAGCCGAGGCCAAGAACGAGGAGCGGGCCGCCCCCCCTTGGCTGCGGCCCGCTTCGTCCCCTGGAGGACGATGTCTGTCAGAAGCTGATCGTGAGCCCAATCCAGCTGGTGTCCCCGAGGCCAAGGTGGGGGCCGTAGGACGAGGCGGACGGGTGGCCCATCGAGGGGCAGCCGTAGGGCATGGAGTAGGGGTAGGGACTCGGGGCGGGCGCGTAGGCGGACAGAGGCGTCGTGTAGCCGGTGCCCATCATCCACTGGGGTGCGAGGTCCATGTTCGGCGCGTTGGCGAAGATGGCCTGGGCGAGGTCCGCGCATTGACCGAGCATCTGGGCGTTGAGCAGAGCGGTCGTCGTGCCAGGATTGACTGAACCGCCGTAGTAGTATCGCGGGTCGACGGAGTAGCCGTCGGCCGAAGCCGGCGCCGCGAGTGTCAGGCCGAGCAGAGCGGCGGTGAGTGCTTTCCGGACGGAGTGTGTCATGGGAGTCATCCTCGTTGGAGTCTGGTGATCGATACCCCGGCACGGTGCATCGGGCGGGCCAATCCCCGGCCGGGGTGCCAACTGCTCAAACACGTGGAGTTGCCGCTTGCCGCCGTGTCCGGATTGAGGTCGAGCGGCGAGAAAACGGCGATTGCCACTTCGCCACTTCGTGTTGATTGGGCGTTGTCAGAGCCAGCGGTTCCCTGATAACCCGTCAGCCGGTGATCCCATGGACGAGGAGGTCCTCATGCCCACGCTGATCGCGAAGCCGAGCCGGATCGAGGCGGCGGGGAACAAGCCCAAGCTGATCGATGAAGTGGTGGGCCGCGTGAACACGGAGACCGAGGCGCTGAGCCTGGCGCACATGAGAAGCCCGGGGGGCTGGGTCGAGCCCGGCCAGACGCCGGCGTTCGATGAGTTCACGTACGTGCTGCGGGGCTCGCTGCGGGTCGAACACCGGGGCGGCCAGCTGGATGTCAATGCCGGGCAAGCGGTCATTGCCCATGCGGGGGAGTGGGTGCGCTACTCGACGCCGGGGGCGGATGGGGCGGAGTACATCGCGGTGTGCCTGCCGGCGTTCTCGCCGGAGACAGTGCATCGGGACGCGGAGTGACCGGCCGCGGGCGGCTCACAAAACGCTTGCGCTGAAACGAGTTTCATCTCACTCTGCCGGTCAGCGCCGAGACGGATTTCGCGGCGTGCGTGTCCCCCGGCCACCGGCCACGCCGCCCGACGCTCCTGTTGTCACTGTTCCCGCTCCCCGCGCGAAAGGCAGGTGGTTGATCAGATGGCGCGTCGCTTCGCGATGCGGGGCTCTGCCCCGTCGGCCCGTGGCCGCACTCGACCGGCCCGTCGCCCTTGGCTTTCCCCCGAGGTCAAAGCGGAACTGCGCGGGATCGTCTTCGCCCTGCTGGGCCTGACGGTTCTTCTGAGTCTGCTCGTGCTGCCTCGGCACGACAATCTGGTGGGCTCGCTGGGGGATCGCATCGCGGCGGGCCTGACGCTGCTGGTCGGGCGGCCCGTTGCGTTCACGCTCCCGGCGCTGCTGCTGTGGTGGGCGCTGCTGTCCTTCAAGGGCCGGCGTCCGCAGCACAGCTGGGTCAAGTGCGGCGGTGCGGTTCTGCTGATGCTGTCGGCGTGTGCCCTCATCGGCCTGGCCACGCGCCACCTGCCGAAGGAGCAGAGTTTGGAGTGGGCGGGCGTGCTCGGCGTGTTCCTGGCCTACGATGCCCCGCTGGCGCTGAACCTGCCGCGGTATCTGGGCGTCGCCGGAGCGAGCCTCGTCTTCGTGGCCGCGGCGATGGCCGGGCTGCTGATCGCCACGGGGCTGCTGTACACGAGTCTGGCCGGCCGTGTCTCGGCGTGGCTGCGGGCGATTCC
>JABWBI010000290.1 GCA_013360565.1 Candidatus Sumerlaeia bacterium
CAGCGCGCGCAGTCCGCCCCAGGCCATCAGCGCCGCCACGCCCGCGGACCAGACTGCGAACTTCGGCTCGACGAACGAGTCGAACCCGCTGCGGCTCACCCAGAGGATGACCACGGCCGCCAGCGCGAGCGTCCCGGCGGCGACACCGTCGACGTCCCGGAGGCGAGAGGGCGCGGGCGAGGTCATGCGCGGCGTCGGCTTCTCCCACACCCGCCCACCGCCCGCAATTCAATCGTGTCTCACTGGCACCGCTCTCATGTCGTACGGATCGGTGTCGACGACCTCGACCTCCGCGAACTCGCCGCGGCGCAGGGCCCCGCGCGGGGCGTCGATCCACGTCACGCCGTCGATTTCGGGCGCGTCGGCGAAGGAGCGGGCTCGCCAGTGCCCGGCCTCCTCGTCGAACTCCTCGACCAGCACGCGCAGCCGCTGCCCCCGGAAGCGCTCCGCCTGCCGCTCCGCCGCGATCCGCGCCTGGAGTGTCATCAGCGCATCGAGCCGCTCCTGCTTCTCCGCGTCCGGGACATGGCCCGGCATCGCCGCGCTCGGGGTGCCGTCCTGCGGCTGATAGACGAAGGCCCCCACCCGCTCGAAGCGCTGCGCCTCCAGGAAGGCGAGCAGTGTCTCGAAGTCCCGCGGCGTCTCACCGGGGAAACCCACGATGAATGTCGTCCGCAGCACCAGACCGGGGATCCCCGCCCGCAGCCGCGCGAGCAGCGACTCCACCTCCAGCTGTCCGCCGGGGCGCCGCATCGCGCGCAGCACCGGCGTGCTCGCGTGCTGCAGCGGCATGTCGAGGTAGGGCACGGTGTGCCGGGCCGTCGCGATCGTCTCGATCAGCCGGTCGTCGATCCGCGCCGGGTAGGCGTAGAAGAGCCGCAGCCAGTGATCGCCCTCGAGCCCATCGAGCGCGCGCAGCAGGCCGGCCAGAGACGTCCCGTCGCGGAAGTCCGCGCCGTAGTTCGTCAGGTCCTGCGCGATGAGGTTGATCTCCCGCGCGCCGGACGCGATCAGCCCCCGCGCCTCCTCCACGAGGATCTCCACCGGCACGCTCCGGTGCCGCCCCTTCATCGACGGGATCGAGCAGAACGTGCACCGCTGGTTGCAGCCGTCGCTGATCTTGAGGAAGCGGTGCGGCTCGCCGTCGAGCGGGAGCCTCGGCAGGCGCGTGTCGATGCGCATGTCCGGCTCGGGGATCGGGGACGCGGGCCCCGGCGCGGGGCCGGTGACCAGCTGCGCGATCTCGTCCCACGCGCCCACGCCGACGACCGCGTCGATCTCCGGGATCTCGCGCTCGAGGTCCTCGCTGTGCCGCTGGGCGAGACAGCCGGCGACGATCAGCATCGGCGGCGTCGCCTGGCCGCCCTTGAACTCCGCCCACTCGAGGATCGTGTCGATCGACTGCTGCTTGGCCGAGTCGATGAAACCGCACGTGTTCACCACCACCGCGTCGAGCGGCGACGACCCGTCCCAGGTCACGGGCGAGACGGGCCGCAGGCCGCGCTTGGCCAGCGCCCCGGCGATGATCTCGGTGTCGACGGTGTTCTTGTCGCACCCGCGGGTGACCAGCATGACATGCTTCATCGGGGATCGGCTTCGGCGACGGTCTCGTTGACTGCTTGGCAAGACGCAGAGAGGAGTCTATGCACTCTCCCGCCATGTCTGAGCAAGCGAAAGCGCCCCCCACCTCCCAGGCGCCGCCCAGCGGTGGCCCCCGGGGCCTCGAGCGTCTCCTCGAGGCCGCGGCTGTGGTCGCCTTCCTGGTCTTCGCCGTGTGGTCGGCGTGGCAGTTCGTCTCCCACTCCCGCGACCCCGCGGCGCCGTTCTTCGACCCGCGCACGCATCCCAACTCCCTCGCCGTGCAGTTCACCGCGGGCGAGTACCTCGAGACCTTCGGCCCCTGGCGCGGCATCGGGGCCATGCCCCGGGCGGCCTGGGGGCTCGCCGCCGTCTGGATCTTCATCCTCTGGCTCCTGACAGTTCTCCTGCGGCCGGCGTTCGGCCGCGCCGTTCCCCGTGCGATGCTCTTCGCCCTCCTCATGGGGACGCTCGCGCTCGACTTCTTCCTCACGGCCGTCTCGCCCCGTCTCTATCTGAGCACGCCCGTCCGCCTCCCCCTTCCCTTCGTCACGGTCACTCTCGTGATTCTCTGCCTGCTTGCCCGCCGCCACGGGTTCCTTGAGCAGCCGCTCACCGCGCGTCACACCGCCGCCGAGAACTTCCTCCTCGCCTGCCGCCGCTGGCGCCGGAGCCTGCTCGTCCGCCTCGGCGTTGCTCTGATGCTCGCGCTCGCGTTCCTGGCCGCGTCGACGCCGCCGATCGAGAGCGATGGCCTCCGCTATCACCTCGCCGCCCCGGCGATCTGGGTCGAGCGCGGGTCGATGGCACCCATCGAGGGCATGGCCTTCAGCCACTTTCCATTTCTCATCGAGATGTGGTTCCTTGCCGCTCTGCGCCATGCCCAGCCCATCGCCGCCAAGCTCGCCCACTTCGGTTTCGCCCTCGTCACGCTCGCCCTCCTCGCCGCCTTCACGCGCCGCCTCGCCAAGTGGGCCCGCATCCCCGTGCGCGGACTGCCCCTCATGGCCGTTGCTCTCGCCACGGCGACCCCCGCCTTCCTCATCGTCTCCACCTGGGAGTTCATCGACGCCGGCGTCGTGTGCTACCACCTCGCCTCGCTCTCCGCGTTCGCCCTGTGGTGGCACAGCGGCCGCGCCTCGCACCTCCTGCTCGCCGCCGCCTTCGCCGGCCTCATGCTCGGCACCAAGTACACCGCCCTCGTCCCCGCCTTCGTCCTCGGCCTCGGTGTGATCTTCCACCGCCAGCCGGCCCTCGGGCGCTGGCCCTACACGCTCGCCGAGCGCGCCAGCAACGGTCTCGTCTTCGCCCTCATCGCCCTCGCCGTCGGATCGCCGTGGTATCTGAGAAACTGGATCCAGACCGGCAACCCCGTCTATCCTCTCGCCAACGCCCGATTCCAGGCCCCCGGATGGGACGAGGAGTCGCAGGCCCTCTGGGAAGAGCGCGCGGCCAGCAAGGGGGTTGGGTTCGACTGGCACCTCGCCGACGACGCCTGGCGCGGCGCGACCTTCGAATGGCTCCGCTTCGAGGAGCAGTCGATCGGGCTCGCGCCCTGGCTCCTCGCGCCGCTCGGGCTCGCCGGACTCCTCCTCCTTGCGATCCAGCGCGGCGGCTGGTGGTCGTTCCATCTCCTCTACATCGCCGCCACGTTCGCTCTCTGGTTCCGCACCTATCAGTCCAACCGCCTCCTGCTGCCCGTCCTTCTCTGCGCCCTGCCCGGCGCGGCTGTGGGGCTTGGGCATCTTCTGCGCTCTCTCCGTGCCCTGCGCTTCGCTGTCGTCTTCGCCCTGGCCACCGCCGGCACGTATCAGTGCCTCTGGATTGCCCGTCATTTCCTCACACAGCAGTGTCCCGTCCAGCTTGCGCTCGGGTTCATGGAGCCCGATGCCTGGCGTTCACTCCGCCTGAACCACTTCGACGGCGCACGCGCCATCCGTGCGCTGGTCTCGCCCCAGGAGCAGGTCCTTGTCATCGGCGAATCCCGCCGGTTCGACTTCCCGGCGAACGTGGTCATGAGCGACTGGTTCGATCCGCCCGCCGTCCGGTCCTTTCTCGCCGCGGCGCGCTCATCGGGGGAACTCACCGCCGCGCTGGCCAGCGCAGAGATCACCCACGTCTTCATCAACCACGCCGAGCTGCTCGCGCCGGGGGGCGTGCCCCTCACGCTGATCCGGGAGGATGGCACGCTCGACGCCCCCTCCCTCTGGCAAGCTTGGCGCCGCGGAGAGGCCCCCCCAGGGAGCAATCTGTGGTTCTTCCGCCGCCGCTTCACCGACGCCCAGGCCGCCCTCCTCGCCGACTGGCTGAGCGGAGTCCCCCACCGCGCCGTCTGGCACGGAGACCAGCCGGGCACCGTCGGCGTGGAGCTCTGGCGAGTCGATCTTCCCGCGCCTGATTCGCCCTCCGATGTCCGCAATTGACTTTCCGCCCCGCGGAGCGATCATGCCGCGCCCCCTTCAATGCCCACGCGCCATGAGTCCGCCGCGGCCCTCTCGCCGAGTCCCTTCGGCGCGCTGGGCGCTGCGCTGCGGCAGTCGCCGCGCCAGGGCTACGGCCCGCGCGATTTCCGCGCCGATCTCGGCG
>JABWBI010000291.1 GCA_013360565.1 Candidatus Sumerlaeia bacterium
GTCACCGTGACCGTGTCGCCCGCGCGTTCGCACGTGGCGGCCGGGGGCTCGGGGGGCTGGCTGTCGATCCACGTCGTCGCCGGGACGAGCGCATCGACGGCGTAGGGCCCCTCGCGCAGCGCGTCGGCCAAGCCGTCACGGTTCTCGCGCAGGGCGATCTCGCTGAAGTGGATCGTGCCCGGTCCCCGTCCGCGGCTCTGACGCAGCTCGACCTGGTTGATGATCTCCGCCGCCCGCCACTCGCCGCCGACGCGGCTCGTGAACAGCCCCGGCCAGATGTGGCGCCCGCGCGGATTCTCGTCCATCCACCAGTCAAGCAGCGCTCCGAACGGCTGCCCGCTGGAGCTGATCGGCCAGTAGAGCTGCGGTGCCATGTAGTCGACCCAACCCTCGCGGAGCCACAGGCGCGAGTCGGCATAGAGCGACTCGTGCGCGTCGAGTCCGCGCACACCCTCGGGGTGGCCGGGGCGCCAGATGCCGAAGGGGCTCAGGCCGAAGCGCACCCACGGCTTCTCGGCGCGGATGGCCGCGCCCAGACGCTGCAGGAAGCGATTGATGTTGTCCCGCCGCCAGTCGCTGCGACTCAGCGTGCCCCCGCCGTCGCGGTGCGCCTGGTAGGTTGCATCGTCGGGAAACGGCAGCCCCTCCTCCGGGTAGGGGTAGAAGTAGTCGTCGAAGTGCACCGCGTCGATGTCGTAGCGGCGCACGGCGTCCATGATGACGTTGAACGAGTGGTCCTGCGCCCCGGGCGCCCCCGGGTCGAGCCACTGCTGATTGTTGCCGTAGGGGTGAACGAGGCCCGGCTGGCGAAGGGCGATGTGGCTCGCCGCGTGCTCGTAGCCACCCCGCTTCGCCCGGAAGGGATTGAACCACGCATGCAGCTCGAGCCCGCGCGCGTGGGCCTCGGCAACGGCGAACTCCAGCGGGTCCCAGCCCGGGTCACGTCCCTCCTGGCCGCTGAGATAGTACGACCACGGCTCCAGCTCCGAGCGGTAGAACGCATCGCACGCCGGCCGCACCTGGAAGACGACCGCGTTCAACCGCAGCCGTGCCGCTCCGTCCAGGATGTCGCGCAGCTCGCGCTGCTGCTGCGCGGCCGGGGCGCTGCGGGACGACGGCCAGTCGATGTTGCCCACGGTGGCCACCCACACGCCGCGGAACTCGCGGGGTGTCGGGGTCATCGTGGAGGGGGCGGCGGTCAAGGTCACGGGCAAGAGCGAGGCGGCGGCGCAGACCGCCGCCCAGGCGGAGCGTTGGGCCATGGGGGGAAGCGACAGACTCCTGAGAGATGATGCAGCCTCACCGGCGCGGCGGACGGCGTCAAGGGCGACCGGTGCTTGAGCCGGTCTCCGTGCGCTCGCAGAGGCTCCGATGCTAGGAAACCACGAGGTCCTGTTCCCCGGGTTCTTGCGCCCGGGGCCGCATGGCAAAGAGGGCCAGGCCGAACGTCAGCGGACCGAGGCGGCCGACGAACATCAGACCCGTCACGATCAGCTTGCCCAGCGGCGTGAGGTCGGCGGTGATCCCGCGCGAGAGCCCAACCGTCCCGAGGCCCGACGCGGCCTCGAAGAGCACGTCGTCGAACGGCTGAGTCTGCACCAGCAGCAGCAAGAGCGTCCCGCCGAAGAGCGTCACGATGTAGAAGACCAGCGCCGCGTAGGCGGCGAAGAGCCGGTGCGAGGGCACCCTCGCGCCCCAGAACGTCACCTCGGACCGGCCTCGCAGGGTGCTCCACAGCACCGCCAGCGCGGCGGAGACCGAGGTCGACTTGAGGCCGCCGCCCGTGCCCGCGGGCGACGCGCCGAGCACCATCAGCACCACGAGGACGAGCGTCGACGCGTGGCCCAGCGTGCCGATGGCGTGCGTGTCGAATCCGACAGTCGTCAGCGCGGTCATCGCCTGAAAGCCCGAGGCGAGCAGCCGCTCATGCGCCGGAAGGGCGCCGAAGGCGGGCTCGACCAGGAACAGCAGCGCCCACCCGGTGAGGATGAGCCACAGCGTCATGTGCAGGATGATGCGCGTCGTCAGGGTCGTGCGCCGGCGCCGGCCCGAGAGGGTGAGCCAGAGATCCGAGGCGACGAGGAAGCCCACGGCGCCCATCACGCTGAGCGCGCCGACGAGGATGTTCACCCACGCGTTCCCCCGGAAGGACTCCAGGCTGTCGGGAAAAACGCTGAACCCCGCCGTGCAGAAGGCCGAGACCGAGTGGAAGAGGGCCGGCCACAGCGCGTGCTCCAGGCCCGCGCTGCGAAACGCGAACCAGAGCCCGGCGGCTCCGGCGATCTCCACGCTGAAGGTGAAGACGACGACATGGCGCAGGAACTGTCTCAGGTCGAAATCCTCCGGCAGGGTGAAGACCAGCCGGCCGACCCGCTCGCGCGTGACTGAGAGATCGTCGCGCCGCGAGAGGACGATGAACGACCCCAGCGTCATGTACCCCAGGCCCCCGATCTGAAAGGCGATCAAGATCACGAGCTCTCCGAAAAGCGTGTAGGCGACCGGCGTGTTCACCGTCACGAGCCCTGTCGTGCTCACCGCCGAGGCGGCGGTGAACAGATTGTCGATGGGCCGCACGGGCTGCGCCTGGCACAGCGGGATCGTCAGGGCCAGCCAGGTGGCGGCGATGTACAGCGCGTAGCCCAGGATCAGCAGGCGGAGCGGCCGGATGCGGCGCACGCGCGCTGCCATCCGCCGCCAGGCGGACGAGGACATGTGAAGCTCCTTCAGGGGAGTTCAGCTCTCAGTTGTCATGGGAGTGGATGCGTGGGGTCCGCTGGACCCCTCACCGGCCGTGACTCCGGCCGATGTCTCTGCGCTCATGAGACGG
Source organism: Candidatus Sumerlaeia bacterium (assembly GCA_013360565.1). Taxonomy (GTDB): domain Bacteria; phylum Sumerlaeota; class Sumerlaeia; order JABWBI01; family JABWBI01; genus JABWBI01. The sequence continues at coordinate 2,828 of JABWBI010000291.1, forward strand.
CTCATCTACCCCGCTGGCTTGGCCTCCGCAAGCCTCATCAGGGGCGAATTCTCATCTGCCCGCTGCCGGCGCCCTCGGCACCGGGCGTGCTCGCTCACGCGATCGGCACACCCTCGAGCAGCAGCTGGTAGAACTTCCCGAACTCGTTGCGCTCGGGCTTCTTGAGCCACGCGAGCGCCGCGCGCGGGTGCTCGTCGAGCACGCCCGTGATCATGTGCGGGATCAGATAGCCCCACTCCACCTTCTCGCGCAGCGGGATGAAGACCTCGCTGATGACGTCGAGCAGTGGCCGCACGTCGAACTTCGGATTCTTCAGGAAACTCAGCAGCAGCTCCGTCGGGCAGTTGCCCGCCGCGCGGCCCATCCCGTACAGCGTCCCGTCGAGCCGGTTCGCCCCGCGGATGATGCCCTCGATCGTGTTCGCGAACGCCAGCTGCTGGTTGTTGTGCATGTGGATGCCGACCTCGATGCTCTTGCCCGTGAAGTACTTCTGGTACTTCTGCACGAGGTACGCCACCTGCTCGCTGTAGAGCGCCCCGAACGAGTCCACCACCACCACGACGCTCACCGGCGCCTCCTTGAATGCCTCGAGCGCCTCGTGCATCTCGAACTCCGTGCAGTGGCTGATCGCCATGAGGTTGATCGACACCTCGTAGCCCAGCGCGCGGCAGTGCTTGGCGAACGCCACCGCCTTGTCCGCCTGCTTGTCGTACGTCGCCACCCGCACCATGTCGACCACCGACTCGGCCTTCGGCAGGAAGTCGCTCTCCACCGACTTGCCGATGTCCGCCATCACCGAGATCTTCGGCCGCTCCTTGCCTGGCACCTCCGCCACGCCGTGGATCACCTCCCGGATGACCTCTTCGGGGCAGAAGCGCCAGATGCCGCTCTTCGTCACGTCGTGCTGGACCGTGTCGTGCCGGTAGCCGATCTCCATGTAGTCGACTCCCGCCGCCCACAGCGCGCGGTAGACCTTCTTGACGACGTCCATCGAGAAGTCCCAGTTGTTCATCAGGCCCCCGTCGCGGATCGTGCAGTCGAGGACTTTGATCTCCGGTCGATACATGGCTTCGGGTCTCCGGCGCCGGGCCCTCCCGGCAGAGTGGCGAAGGATGCTAAGGCCGGGCCCCCGGAGGTGCAAGCTCGGTGACGGTGCGAATTCGCCAGTTTCTGTGCCCGAATGACCTCAGTCCGCACGTCTGGCGGCGTCTCAGGCCTCATCCGGCGTGAGAGATTGTCTCCCGCGAGCCCGCGAGCCGAGGCGCTCCATCGGCCAGCACCCCCCGCAGCGTGTCCTGGTCGATGTTCCCGCCTGTCAGCGGCAGGG
>JABWBI010000292.1 GCA_013360565.1 Candidatus Sumerlaeia bacterium
AGCCGCCGCGCGAAGCCCCGCGGGGGCTCGGACGGCGCCACCCAGCCGATCGCACGAAGCGTCCGGTCGGCCTTCTCCTCCGCGGAGGCGGGCGTGCGGGGGTCACTGGGATCACCCATGGCGGGCGACGTTGACCGATGCGCTCGGGGACTTCCAGTGTTTCGTCACCTCCGCCGGTGCTTCGCCCTTGCCAACGCGGGGCCCTGCGGTTTCGTCTGACGTGCAGCGACTCCTCTGCAATGCTCGGCACCATCTTCGTCATCACGCCCACGCTCGGCTGGTCCTGGCCCGTGCTCAGCCCGCTGATCATCGGCGTCGCCGCGACCCTCGGCTACAGGCACATGACGGCGCCGGGCGCGGACCGGTCGCGCGCCGGTGTTCTCGCCAAGTCGATGGCCAAGCGCCGGACGGCGGTGCTCCCGCTCGAGTCGGTCCTGCTGGAACCGGTCGCGGACGAGGTCAAGCGCGAGCAGCGCCTGGTCTTCGAGAAGGACGGCATCGAGGCCGTCTTTCGCCGGGACGTGCGAGGCAAGTTCACTGTCGAGGTCTCGGGGCCGGAGAACTTCACGCTCAATCAGCTCCGGCGCGCCGGGGAGGAATTCGCCTTTGCTCTCATCCAGCAGTTCGCCCACAATCGTGTCGTGCAAGAGATGGAGCGCCGCGGCATGGTCATCACGGGCGAGGAGGTCGCCGCCAACGGCGACATCGTCATCCGGGGGCGGCGATGGTCCTGAGGGCCGGGGCGCGGGTCCCGCTGGCACAGAGCCCTCGGCGGCGATTTCCACTCTGCCGGTCATCTGAGACGCTGAGCTGACCCATGGGCCGCTTCTCCAAACTCGAACTCGGCTCGCAGTCGGGCGAACCGCCGCGCGAGCGGCCGGTGTCGCCGGCGCAGGAGCCTTCACCCGCCGCGCGGCCGGAGCAGGACTACGATGCCCGCGGCTACCTCCGGCTGGGCACGGACCTGCTCCTCCGCGGGCAGTTCGAGGAGGCGCTGCGCCGGTACGGGCAGGCGATCAAACTCGACTCCACTCTCCTGGAGGCCTGGGTCGGTCAGATCGACACCCTTGCCGAGTCCGGGCAGACCCGCGAGGCCGACGTCTGGTGCGCCCGGGCGCTCGATCAGTTCCCCGACGATCCGACTCTGCTCTCGATCCGCGCCGTTCTCTTCGCGCGCCAGGGCATGCTCCAGCGCGCGCTGGGCGCCAGCGACTACGCTCTGCAGCGGGGCCACTCGCTGCGCGCCTGGATTGCCCGGGGCGAGATTCTGCTCCACGGCAACAGCCCCAACGCCGTCGCGTGCCTCGACAAGGCCCTCGAGCAGGTGCCCGACGGCGACTGGATGAATCTTGTCCGCATCGGCGCGGTCTACGCGCGCCACCGCCGCCATGCGAAGGCGCTCGAGGTGTTCCAGAGGGCGTGCGCCATGGAGCCCGGCCGGGCTCATCTCTGGCGCTCGCTGAGCGAGTGCCATGAGCACCTGGGGTTCATGGACCGGGCCATCGAGACGGCGCAGCGCGCGCTCGAGATCGAGCCGAACGACCTCGTGACGGAGAGCCGGATTCGGCGCCTCGCCAACACGGGCCTTCTCGCCCGTCTCTGGCGGCGCTTCCGGTGGCGCTGAGGCGGGTCCTCACTCCACTCTCAGCGTGACGTCCCGATTCCGGTCGAGCGTGACGTTGAGAACGGCGTGGCCCGCCCACAGCTGGTACTCGCCGGGCGGCGCGCGGAAGACACATCGCCCCGTCTCGTCGGTCGTCGCTGTCGCGATGGTCATCTGGTCATCGTCCGCCAGCCGCACGGCCGCGCCCCGCGCCGGATGCTCCGCGCTGATGATCTGCGCTGTCACGTCGAGCCACCCGCCGGTCTCGATGGTCCGCACGAGGCCCAGCTCGACGATGTCGATCCGCTCACTGGTCCACGTGTGTCCGCCGCGCGTGGGCACCAGGACCTCGAGCCGGTGCGGCCCTGGCAGGACGCCGAAGTGCTGCGCGTTCCCCAGATCATCCGTGTCGACCGTGGAGGTCCACTCGCTGAACTCCGCTCTGAGCTCGGTCACCGCACCCGCGATGGCGCGGCCGCCGGCGCCGGTCACGCGCAGGGTGAAGTCCGCCCCGGTCTCCTCCTGAAGGACAAAGTCCCGCCGGCCCGTCGCGGGGATGTCAATTTCGAAGGCCTGCTCCGCCCTCTGGTCGGCTCGGATCAACACCCGCCAGTGCCCCGCGGGTAAAGCCCTCAGAGTGAAGCGTCCCTGGGCGTCGCTCGTCGCACGCCACACGGCACCCAGCTGAGCGGGCTCTGGCCATGATCCCGGGTCCTCCCACTGAATCGTCGCGGCCTCGATGGGCCGGTTGCGCTGGCTCAGGACGCGGCCATCCAGGTCGTGCGACGCGCGCATGGTGATCCGGCCAAGGTCGAAGACCTGGGGGGGGGCGGCGCCGAGTTGGAGGTCTGCCGTGGCGACGATGTTCGTCTCGCCCATGACGTGCAGCCAGACGGGGCCAGGAAAGAGGGTTGGAGGAAGGTCGGAGACGTGCCACTCGAACGCGCCCGAAGGCTCCGGTGACTCAGCGCCGATCTGCGTCAGATTGCGGAGGGACCACCCTGCGCCGGAGGCCGTCGCGGCGGGGCGCCAGAGCAGAAGGGCGAAGCGTGTGAGAGCGGCCCCGCTGGCGCGTGTCACACGTCCGCGGATGACCACTTCGGGAGTCAGCGTCAGCGTGATGGGGTTGCCGGGGAAGGCCGTCTGCGGCAGTGAAGGTGCGTAGCCGTCCGCCGCCGCCGCGACGCGGACGCCGCCGAGAGTCTGGACTCCTTCGAGCGTGAAGCGGCCTGCGCCGTCGGTCACCGTCTGAAACAGCGCCGAGGCCGGCTCCGTGACTCCGCGTTCGGGGACATAGACGGTGGCGCCACGGACAGGCTCGCCTGTGGTGTCGACAACGCGCCCAGCCACCTCCAGGAGATTCGAGACCTCGAGCACAAGGGTGACGCGTGCCGTCTCTCCGGCCGGTGCGAGATCAATCTCCTGGAAGGCGGATTCGCCCACGGCCGTCTCCAGTCCGGAGGCGGCGGTCGCGGTGAGCAGGTGCGCGCAGCGCGGCAGGCGCGAGAAGGTGGCCACGCCGCGCTCGCCGGTGACGAGTGCCGTCTGGGACTCGGGTCTGAGAGAGACGCCGAACTGGCGCTGGGTCACGCCGAGAAGGGTGGGCATCATGGACTGGGTCACCACGGCGCCGGGGACGGGGCGGCCGTCGGTGTCGACGACGGTCACCTCCAGGTCCGTCGTCTCCAGAGCCACCACCTCGACCGTCACCGCGTCGGCCGTCATCGGCTCCGAGAGAAGGAGCGGCCAGCCCGTGTGCCAGCCTGCGATCTGCCAGGCCGTCAGCCCGGCCGGCAGGGCCACCGCCAGGGCGCCATCGTCTCCCGTCACTCCGAGTGCATGCGCCCGAGACAAGTCGCCGGTGATGAGGGTGAGCGCCGCGGCGGGGAGGCGGGTGCCGGCGGGATCGACGGCGATGAGGGTCGTCGTGTGGCGCCGGTGAAGGCGGAGCTCAATGCCGGACGCATCGCTCAGGCTATGCAGCACGATTTCAAGCGACGCGTGGCCTCCCTCGATCGACCAGCCGGCGTCCTCGACCAGGATGGCTCCGAGGGCCGGGGACGCCGCGACGGTGACCGGGGTCAGCGTGAACCGGCCCCCCGGATCGGACTGGGCAGAGGCAGATTGCCCGGCGCCGAAGCCCAAGGCCTGCAGGCGCACACCGGAGACAGGGGTGCCCGCCGCGGCATCCCGGGCTGTCCCTCGAAGCGTGATCGGCTCGGCGACTGGCAGAGTGATCCCGGCCTCGGGCGAGGCCTCGGTGAGATCGACAGTGGCTATGGCGTCGAGGGCGCGCACGGTCCAAGCCATCAGCGCGATTCCCTCGAAGACGAACTCGCCCGAGGCATCGGTGAGGGAGGTGAAGGCGGCCGCGGGGTTGGCCGGCTCCTCGAGGCGCACGGCCTCGCCGATGCGGGGGAAGCCGGTCAGGATCCCGACGACGCGGCCACGGACGATGCCCGGGCTGGGAGGTTCCGGCGACGCTCGCAGCGCGGTGGACTCGGGACTGGCGGGGCTCGCCAAGGG
>JABWBI010000293.1 GCA_013360565.1 Candidatus Sumerlaeia bacterium
GAGCTCGCTGGCCGTCAGTGTGTCAGAGGCGTTGATTTGGAAGGCGTCCACGCTGCCGGGGCCGACCAGCTGGATCGTCAGCTGGCTCGCCCCGTTGGCACCGCTGATGGCGGCCAGCAGAGCGGCCTCCGTCGGGGGATCGTCGACGCTCTCGAGGACGCCGTTGCCGCTGGCGTCGAGCACCGTGATGTTCGTCTCGGGGATGAGCCGCCCGAGCGCCACCTGGTGGGCGTAGTTGATCACCGCCGAAGACCAGTCCGCCGGCGAGTTCGCGTCGTAGGCCTGGTCGCTCGCGCACAGGATCAGACGCTCAGTCGTCTCGCCCTGGTTGATGTACGTCTGCTTGGGGAAACTCACGCCGCCCCACACATCGCGCGCGTACAGGATCACCTTGTACGCCCCCAGCGAGGACAGGCCCGTCAGCGTCGCCTCATAGCGCTCGTCGACGGGGTCGTAGGTCAGCTCGCGCTGGGTCAGCTGCTCCTCGATGGGGAATTCGGCCAGGTCGTCGGGATTGGGCTGAAACTCCGGTGAGACCACCACCGCCCACACCCGCTCGACCGCCGAGGCCCCCGTCACGTCGTCGGCCCAGATCAGCGCGTCGGTGCCGCCTCCCGTCAGCGTCTGGTTGGCCGAGATCGTCCCAATCTGAGGGCGGTCGGCGCCCGCGGTGAATGGCGCCCCGACCTCCCATGTCCGCGCCAGTGCGCCGTCGACGTCGCGGTCATAGACGCCGTCGCGGTTGTCATCCATCTGAGCGCGCTGGTAGCGGTCCATCGCCCCCTGGGCGAGGTCGAAGGCCTCGCCGAGGGTCAGGCCCCCCTCGAGGGCCCCCAGCAGGGCGTCACTGAAACTCACGTGGCCACCGGCGGTGAAGTAGGCGTCCTGGTCGACGAGCGTCGAGGCGATGACCACTCGCTGCTGCCCCGCCGGGGCGACCATCTCGTCGAGGAACGAGCCCGACCGGCAGCAGTCGATCACCGCGCCCACGTCGGTGCCCTGGGCGGTTTGCAGCGCGTCGAGCCACGCGTCCAGCTGCGCGCCCGTCAGCGTCTCGCTCGGGTTCAGACGCACGTAGCCCGAGCCCGACGTGTCGCCGCCGTGATCGACGGCATAGACGAAGAGGCGGTTGGTCCCCGGCGGCAGCGCGTTGAACGCCGCCTGGAGATTGGCCAGCGTCGCCAGCCCGTCGGAGTCGTTCAGGCCGTCATTGTCGATGTCCTGGTTCGTCGTCTGGGTCAGGAGCGTGACCGTGTCGCGCGTGAAACCCCGTGCCAGCAGCGCCTGATACGCGGTTTGGGCGAGGAAATCGGTCGAAGGCCACAGCGTGTCCCCGCTGCGCGTGCCCGCGACGATGATGGCCTGCCCGGCCTGGGCGATCGACGCCGCCGAGATCACGTGAATGTGGGCCTGGGCGATCAGGTCGTCCGACGGATCGCCCGGCGTGCCGCGGTCGTCGCGGGCCCGGATCACATCGGCCTCCCCCGTCACCGGGCCCGCCGTGTACATTCCCGTCGAAGAGTTCAGCGAGGCCCCTGAGGCGTCGCGCACCAGAGACCAGGACACCGTCCCCGTCTCGCCGGACACCTCAAAATCCAGAGTCGATCCGGAAACCAAGGTCCGCGTGAGGATCCCGGAGACCGGTGCCTGTGTGGAGATCCCCATGGCCAGGTGGGGTGCCTGCTCCCGAAATAGCGCAACCCCGCCGTCATTGTCAGTGATGAGCATCTCCGGATCGCCGTCGCCGTCGAGATCACCGAAACTGAGCCCAACCGGGCCGACAGCCGTGTAATTCAAAATCGCCGCAACGTCGACCGGAGGCGTGACGAAGAGGGGTGTCGTCCCGGCCCCCGTGTTCTCAAAGAAGTCAATCCGCGCAGGCCAGCCGCGTCCGGGATTCGTGTTGTGGCCAAGAAACAGGTCGAGGTCGCCGTCGTGGTCAATGTCGATAAAGCGTGGCCGTGCTCCGGTGCCAATCGTGGTCAGAGAAGAAATGGAAGCGAAATCCGGCACAGGAGATGCCCAAATGGGGCTGCTCGCAGTTCCGTCGTTGTGGTAATACCAGAGCGCCCCCGATCCAGGGGTCTCCGAGTCCCCTATGCCAACAAAGAGATCAAGGGCCCCATCCTGGTCAATATCGGCGAACTCAGGGCACGCGTCGCTCGGCGGCGCTGGTGAGACGTAATTGGCGGTCACGAATTCAAAACTTGCTACCTGCGGTGTCCCATCATTTCGGAACTCGATGACCGATGTGCCCGCGGAGCTGTTCTCTCGCCAGTTGCCGATGAAGAGGTCGAGGTCACCATCGTCGTCGATGTCTGCAAATGTGGGACAGGCGTAAAGCCCGACGCTCGGGTTTGTGCCGAATGGATCCACGTTCAGGTAGGTCCAATCTGCGGTGACCCAGAAGGGCGACGTGGTGTTCCCATCGTTCCGAGTGAACGCGAGATCACCCCGGTTATCCGTCGGGCTCTCGAGATAGCTGAACACCCCGCGGAAGAGATCGAGGTCGCCGTCGTCGTCGATGTCCGCAAGGGCGGGCCAGCCGGTTGCGGAGAGGTCCAGCGCATTGACAAAGCCGGGCCGGTACTCGAAGGCGGCTTGCTCCGGAGTCCCAATGTTGGCCCAGTACTCGATCAGGCCCGATTCCCGCGCGGCGATCAGATCGACGTCTGAATCACCGTCAAAGTCGCGAAGCTCGGTTGTCATGAGGCCGCGCCTGAGCTCCGGAATGGGGTTGAGGAAAGCCAGCGATGGGTCGAGTGCCCAGCCGGAAAGGGGATCACCACTCGTGTTGAGATAAGTGTCCACCGCACCGAGCCCGTTGCCGGCGTGACCGACGATCAGGTCAAGGTCTCCGTCGAGATCTAAGTCGGCCAGGCTCGGAGAAGCCTGCGGCGGGAAGCCGACCGCCGTGAGAGTCACCGACGTGACCGTCGCACCCGCGCCAAATACTGCACTCTGAGGCGTGCCGGTGTTCTCGAAGTAGCGCAGACAGTCCGTGACACCAGTGCTGCCATTGTACCCCATGAAGATGTCCAGATCGCCATCCCCATCAAAGTCGCACAGGAAAGGCCGTGAGTGGTCAAAGTGCGAGCCGCCGACTCCCGGGGAAAGGTAAGTCGTCGTACTCGGAGTGGGCGCGAACTCGGGGCTGGTCGGCGTGCCAGTGTTGAGGAATTCCATAGCATTGCAGTCGCTCTGATAATACCCGACGAGCAGGTCTTGATCCCCATCGCCGTCCAGATCGCCGAAGGCGGGGGTCGGATAGAGGCCGGCGGTGGCGCCGACGACGGCTGTCGTGTCAATTCCTTCGAAGGCCTCGGTGACCAGGGTCAGGCGAGGCTCCGTCCGCGTGCCGTCGTTGCGGTAGTACGTGATCGTTCCCTGCTCGGTGCCGAAGAAGACATCCAGGTCGCCGTCTGCGTCGATGTCGGTCACAGCGGGGCTCGGCAGCGCAAGCCCTTTGATGTAAATGAGACTCTCCACATTCTCCAGGCGGCCCTCATACGCTCGGTGCCATGAGGGCAGAGTCGGGCCGGCCACCGCCGCGGTGGCCATTAGGACGCCAAGGGCAGATCTCGCGGCATTCGCTGCGTGGTTCATGGTTTCCCTCCACTACCAGTCTTGCTTCCGATTCTTCGGGCTCCCTACTCAATCAGCCCGGAACACGCTGAGTTCAGCGGGCAGGCTGACAGCGGTCGTGGTGGACGGCACGGAGACCTCACCCGTTCGGTCCTCGGCGTAGAACACCGCCGTCCATGGTCCTGGTTCGTCGAAGACTGCCGGCGACGCTTCGTAGCGCGCTTCCGCTGAGTTCCACAGCAGATCAACGGTCACTCCCGTGTCTGTCACCGGGTCAAAGTTCGGCCGGAGGAGTTCCACCCACACGCGTGCTATGCCGTCCGAGTCGACCACGTCCGCGGACCACAGGGTTGCCGAGTTCTGGCCCACGGGAATCATGACATTCTCGGAGACTCGCCCGATGGTTGGGGGTTCGCCTCCGGTGACGAAGGCGGCGCCGATGAAGGTGGCCACCGCCAGAGACCCGTCGGCCGAGTTGCTCAGCCCGTCGGCGTTGTCGTCGAAGATGGGGCTCTGCGTGAAGACCGTGCAG
>JABWBI010000294.1 GCA_013360565.1 Candidatus Sumerlaeia bacterium
GCTGGCAGCTCGCCCGCTTCCACGCCAAGTGGGCCGACGGCCTTCAGCGCCGGCGCTCGTTCGACGCGCTCGACGAGCTGCTCCGCGGCCTGCGCGAGCGCTCCCCCGAGCTCTTCCTCCAGCTCCCGGCACCCCTGCTGGCCGAGATGGCCGCTCACCTGCGCGCGGAGGGCGATCTCGTCCGGGCCCGGCTCTACACGCGCTGACCGCCCTCCCGGGATTCCCGTTTGACATCCCCGCGCCTGGACGGCTCATGGGAGAGCATGATCCCGTCCAGCCGCGTCCCTCCTCGCCCTGGTCCCCGGGAACCCTGGCACACGCTCGGTCTCGTCGCCTGCGCCGCGGCGGTCACCGTGCTGGCCCTCGCGACGTTCACCGGCCTGCTGCTCGCCGGGCCCGTGTGGTGGCTGCGCGACCGCCTCTTTCCCCCGGCGACGCGGCGGCGACGCGTGGGGACCAAGGTCGCCAACTGGAAGAGTCTCCGCGAGAGCCGGGCCCCCCTCCGGCCGCCAGAGGGCGAGTGACCTCCCTTCTCACCGGCCCCAGGCGCGCCCCTCCTCGATCAACGCCAGGTAGTTCTCTCGCCGCACGTAGTTCGCGACCGTGTTCCCCGTGCCCAGGGCGTATCCGCCGCCCGGCGAGCACTGGGCCAGCACGTCGCGCACGCGGGCCCGGCACACCGGCTCCTCGGCCCGCGCCATCACATCCATGTCCACGCCGCCCAGGATGCCGACGCGCCCCCCCCACCGCCGCTTGGCCTCCCAGACGGGCGTGATCGCGTCCTCGTAGCTGTGCTTGGCGTCGATCTTCACCGAGTCGATGAGATCGTCCATCACCGCCCCGATCTGGCCGCAGCAGTGCAGAAGGTAGAGCCCCCCCTGCGCGTGGACCATCGCGGCCAGCCGCCGGTGACACGGCAGGACGAGCTCGCGCAGTGCGTCCGGGGGCACCAGTGTCGAGGTGCGAAACCCCATGTCATCCCCGAGAATGAAGGCGTCGATCCGCTGCCGCGCCAGAGCCGCCGCCAGGGCCCCGGTGATGACCTCGTCGACCCGCCGGTGCAGCTCGCGGACCAGCGCGGCCTCCTGATAGAGCGCCATGCAGTAGTGCGTCAGCCCCATGAGCTGCGTCGCCCACTCGAACGGCCCGCCGCCCCCCGCCAGGACCAGTCCGGCGCCGGCCGGGCGATGCGCCGCGAACCAGTCGAGCTCGGTGAAGTCGAGCTGATCGGCCCGGGGCCAGGGGTACGCCTCCAGCGAAGCCCAGTCCAAGATGTCGCCATCGGCCTCGTTCGCCCACTCCCGGTCGCTGTCGTCGAACGCATCCTTGCCCAAGATCGCCGACCGCTGCCGCGTGAAGCCGAATCCCAGCGCCGGCCGGACGTAGTCGTAACCCGCCACCGTCCAGAACTCGAGGATGCCGCGCCGCCGCCGCTCGGGATCCGCCCACCCCTCTTTGCCCAGGGGCTCCAACCCCCCGAAGTGCTGCCGCGCCGCGTCCATGTGATTGACGTGCACCCCGAACTCGAACAGGGGGACGCGCCCCCCCGCCGTGCGCCGGAGGATAACCTCGCGGAAGTGATCGAAGTCCGGCCCCATGTTCTCGCCTCCTGTCTTTTGCTAACTCATCCGATATAAACATTGACGCCTTGCCTGCGCGCTGGCAAGCTCAAACAGTCACTCCGGCGCCCCCGCAGGCGCCCGTGACTCAGGAGGCGTGATTATGCAGGAGTTGCTCAAGACCATCGCGGACCGTGTCATCGCCGGGCGGGTCGACGCCCAGTCCCCCCATCCTCCCGAGCTCGCCGGCCAGCCCGGCGTCAAGGAGCTCGTGACCCAGGCCCTCGACCAGGGCGCCGATCCTCTCACCGTCCTCAACCAGGGCCTGCTCGCGGGCATGGAGGTCGTCGGGCGCCAGTTCCGCGACTGTGAGATCTTCATTCCCGACGTCCTCGTCGCCTGTCAGGCGATGCGCGCGGGAGCCGATCTGCTCAGACCCCACCTCCGCGAGGGAGGGGCGTCTCCCCTCGGCAAGTTCATCATCGGAACCGTCAAGGGGGACCTCCACGACATCGGCAAGAACCTCGTCTCCATGATGCTCGAGGGCGCGGGCTTCGAGATCGTCGACCTCGGCATCAACGTCCCCGAGGAGAAATTCGTCGAGGCTGCCCGCGCCCACCCCGGCGTGCCCATCGGCCTCTCCGCGCTTCTCTCCACCACCATGGTGAACATGGAGAAGACGATCCGCGCACTCCGCGCGGCGAATCTCCCCGGCGGCGTCAAGACCGTCATCGGCGGGGCGCCGATCACTCAGGAATTCGCCGATCAGATCGGCGCCGACGCCTTCGCCCCCGACGCCTCCCTGGCCGTCGAGGCCGTCAAGCGCCTGATGGCGGCGTGAGGCGCGCGATTGCCCTCGCGTGGGGGCAGCCGCTGGCTCTCGCGGGCTCCTCGGTGGTCACACCTCGATCCCCAGTTCCCGCCCCCAGAGCGCGCCATACCCCGACCAGCCGGTCACCCAGGACATGTAACCGAGGTCGAACCCCGGATCGGTGAAGATCCACGGGTGGCCCTTGCCCCACACGGAATCGCTCGTCCACCACGACTCGGTGCCCGCGCCCGCGAACGGGAAACCCAGATCCCCCGCGAACCGCGCATACTGCTGGCGCGAGTACTGCACCAGGTCCTCGCAGCGCTGCCGGTGGTACTCGTCGCCCGTCAGGCGCCACAGCGCCCACTCGTCCGGCACGCTGATGTTGCCGAACGCGACCGCGTGCAGATTGCTCGCGCTCGCGCCCTCCATCCCCAGGCCCGCCCAGCCCTGCCGCCACAGCGGCGAGCCGGCATCGACCGGCCAGGAGTGCGCAAACTGGAACGCGTGGCGCCAGGCCGCCGAGGCGAGCATCCAGCGCCGGTGCTCGGGATCCTGTGTCTTCTCGAAGAGCCGGCGGAACCCGCGCAGGAAGAACATCGGAACCTCGCTGTTCACGAGCGCCCGGATGTCACCCGGGCCGCCCCAGAGCCGCCCATCGTCGAGATGCCGGCCGTAGACCTGAGCGGCGCGCCTGGCCGAGTCGAGATACTTCGCCTCGCCGAAGAGATCGTGCGCGTCGGCCATGTTCGCGATCACGCCCGCCTCAACGTTCGTCACCCGGTACTCATTCTCCCGGAAGGCCCCGCCGAAGTCCGGGCCCCAGTGCGGATACAGCCCCTCGTCCGACTGGTTCTTCACCCACGCGTCCGCGCAGCGGCGCAGGGCCTGGGCCCAGGCCGCGTGGTCGCGGCCCCACCCGCGCTCGCGCCGGAGGGCCTCGGCCAAGTTGTCAAAGGCCACCATCACCACGTAGCCCGGCTCGCCCGACCCGGCGCCGAATGGATCGACCTGCCCCGCGCCGCCGCCCGCGCTCAGGGACGTGAACGGGAAGCCCGGTCCCTCGTTGAACATCCGCGCGCACGTGTCGAGCACCTGCGTCCCCGCCGCTCGCCACGCCTCGCGCTCGAACACCTGCCCGGCCCACAGCAGCACCAGCGCCGAGTGCGCCATCCCGGTGAATGCCACCAGCGCGCTCTGTCCGTCCGGTCCCGTCGAGTAGACGATCCGCGCGGGATTCTCCCGCAGAAACCGCTCATGGAGCGCCACGGCGCAGATCTTCGCCGCGTCGTCGAGCGTGAAGCGCACCGGCATCGGTTCGGCCGGCCTCAGGCGCAGATAGAGTCCCCGATCATAGGCGCCCCACGCATTCAGGTCCCCCGTCTCCTCCACCCCCACCCACAGCGTCCAGGTCAGCGTCTCGCTCTCGGCCAGAGGCGCCGCGTCCCGCCGGGCCATCCGGCGCATGCGCGAGTAGCCCAGCGGCACCCAGGGCTCGTAGGTCGTCGGCGTCGTGACCTTCAGCACCGTCGTCTGACCCTCGGGCGAGACGAACCCCGCGCAGTTCTCGCCGAGCTCGCTGCGCGGCGTCGTCCCGAGCCACACAAGCTGCCGCCGACGCCGGTCCGCCGCCGCCGCCCACACCTGCGGCAGACGCGACCCGGCGAAGGTCCAGCCGTGGCAGCAGCCCGGCGCCTCGGCGTTGTGGACGTTCGGCTCCTCGACGGGCACCGGCGAGGGCCCCCA
>JABWBI010000295.1 GCA_013360565.1 Candidatus Sumerlaeia bacterium
TTCACCTTCGAAGGCAAAGCCATTACCGGTTCGAATCGGATCCCGGCCGCCGGTGCGGTGCGCCATAGCATTCAGGTTGTTCGGCGAGAGGGTGAATTCCGCGGCAAAGACCAGGTAAGTATGATCCGCTGCCAGCCCGAGCTGCGCCGGGTCGGGCAATGCCTCGCGCGCGTGCTCTGCCTCCGCCTGACGGCGCTCGGCTTCGGCCTTGGCGCGCTCGGTCTTCGTGAGGAGGTCGGCACGCCGTTTGGCCAGAGTCTCGTGCCGGCTGCCCGCCTCCTTGGCCTCCTCGGCAGCGCGGCGCTCGGCCTGTCTGGCCAGCTCGTAGGTGTGCTGCTTCTCGTCCCGGGTCCGGCGCAGGGCGCGGATCTCCTCCTCGGACTTGCCGGAGGAGGCGGCCGCGTCGACTTCACGCTTGGCGGCGTGGAACTCACGCTCGGCCACCGCAGCCGCCGCCGTCAGTTCCTCGGCACGCTGTCTGATGGCAGCGGCGGCCTCGTCGAGGGCGCTGAACTCCGCCTCGGCCGCGGTGTGCTCTTCGGCCAGAAGGCGAACCTGCTCTTCCAGCCGGGGAATCTCCGTCGAAGCCCCCTCGATGATCCGCTGCTTCGCCGTGATCTCGGCCTCGGCAGCCAGAGTCGCCGCGTCGAGAGCCTTGATCTCGTCACGCGCCCTCGCCTCGGCCGCCTTCGTCTCCGCGGCCACCTTCAGTGCGGCGTCGAGGGCGGCCTGAACCGGCTCCATCTCCGCCGCCTGCCGCTGAACCGTCGTCTCGCGCCTGGCTTGTATCTGAGCCGCCTCGCTCTCCTGCTGACGCGCCGCGCCGTCGGCCTCTGTCAGGGTCAGGCGCGCCGCCTGCGCGTGCTCGATGCCCTCGGCGGTGACGCCCGCCTCAAGGGCCGCCTCGCCGAGGTCGCGCAGGAGAGTCTCCTCTTCTCGGCGGAGCTGGGGAATGCGCCTGTCGAGCTCCCGGCGCTCACGGCGCCGCGCCGACTGCTCGCGGATCGGTGCGAAGAAGCCCCCGGCCGCGGGGGCGTTGCCTGTGTCCATGATCGCGCACTCCTGGGGCCGTTCGTCAGAGGAGGTGCATGGTGCCAGCGCGGGGCGCGGAGCGCAAGCCCCGAGCGGGTCAGCAGATCACGCCGGCGAGGCCGCGGATGTCGTCGAGATGGACGTCGGCAGGCAGTCCCAGGACCTCGCTGCGGGGCCGCAGACCATAAGTCACGAGGACCGAACGGGTGCCCGCGCTGCGGGCGGTCTGAAAGTCCACGTCGCTGTCCCCGATGAAGACCGTCCGCTCGGGTGTCGTTCCGTGGGCGGCGATCATGGCGAGGGTGGAGGCGGGGTCGGGCTTGATGGGATAGTCTCCCCCCTGGCCGATGATCTCGCGGAAGTGGGTCGCGATGCCGAGGTCCTGGGCGATGACACGGGTCATCGTCTGCAGCTTGTTCGAGATCACGACCTGCGGTTTCGAAGCGAAGTGGCGGAGCATCTCCTCGACACCGGGGTAGAGCCGTGACTTGGCGGTGAGATTGCGGCTGTAGTCCTCGCGGAACGCGGCGACGAGATCATCGATGCGCGGGTCGTCTGGAAGCGCCCGTTCGATGAGCTGGCGGATGCCGCTGCCGATGAAGATCGCCACCTCGTCGAGCGAGTGGGGGGCGTGGCCGAGCGGCGCGAGGACGCGGTTGAGCGAGTCGGCGATGTCCGCGAGGGTGTTGACGAGTGTCCCGTCGAGATCCCAGATCAGCAGGTCGGCCGCGAGGCGGCCATTCGTCCCCGGTGCCATCAGGACCTGAGTTCCTTCATCAGGTTGGCCATCTCGATGGCGCCGAGCGCGGCGTCCCACCCCTTGTTGCCCATCTTCGTGCCGGCGCGCTCGATGGCCTGTTCGAGCGAGCTGGGGGTGAGAATGCCGTGGGCAACCGGAATCCCCGTCTCGATCATGACCTGCGTGAGGCCCTTCGTCGCCTCGGCGGCGATGAGCTCGTCATGCGAGGTGGCGCCCTTGATCACTGCGCCGAGCGCGATGATCGCATCGTGGCGCTTGCGGCGGGCCAGCGTCGAGGCGGTGAGGGGGATTTCGAAGGAGCCCGGGACGCGGACGACGGTGATCTGGCTGTCTTTGGCACCGTGACGCGTCAGGCAATCGAGCGCTCCCGCGAGAAGCTGGTCCGTGATGAAGCTGTTGAAGCGGCTGAGGACGATGGCGAAGCGCAGCCCCGAGGCGCTGAGTCCGGCGGCGATCTCCTGTGGCATGGCGGCTACTCCTTGGCGGTCTGATTCAGGCGGTGGCCCATGCGCCTGCGCTTGGTCTCGAGGTAACGCTCGTTCTCGGGCGTGTTGCCTCCCTCGAGGGGCACCTGCTCGACGATCTCGAGGTCATAGGCCTCGAGGCCGACGATCTTCTTGGGATTGTTGGTCATGATGCGCAGCCGGCGGAGCCCAAGATCGGCGAGGACCTGCGCGCCGATGCCATACTCGCGCAGATCCGGCTTGAAGCCGAGCGCGACATTCGCATCGACCGTGTCCTGCCCCTGGTCCTGCAGGGCGTAGGCCTTGAGCTTGTTGATGAGCCCAATGCCGCGGCCCTCCTGGTGGAGGTAGAGCAGGACGCCGCGCCCCTCGCTGGCGATGCGGGCCATGGCCGTCTCCAGCTGGGAGCGGCAATCACAGCGCAGGGAGCCGAGCGTGTCGCCGGTGAAGCACTGGCTGTGGACGCGGACGAGCGTGGGCTCGCCGCTGGCGACATCACCGAGCACGAGAGCCTCCATGTGCTCGTGTGTGACCTGGTTGACGTAGGCGACCAGGCGCCAGGTGGCGAAGCGATTGGGGAGGACAGTCTCGACCTCGCGGCGGACGAGCTTCTCCGTCTTGAGCCGGTGCTCGATCAGAGCGCGGATGGTGACGATATGAAGGCCGTGGCGCTCAGCGAAGGCGACCAGGCGCGGAAGCCGGGCCATCGAGCCATCGTCATCGACGATCTCACACAGCACGCCGCCGAGGGTGAGGCCGGCCAAGCGGCAGAGGTCGATCGTCGCCTCAGTGTGACCGGCCCGCTGAAGCACGCCGCCCGACCGGGCGCCGAGGGTGAACAGGTGGCCGGGCTGGATGAGGTCCGAGGGCTTGGTCGCCGGGTCGATCAGGGCCCTGACGGTCTCGGCGCGGTCATGGGCGCTCGTGCCAGTGGTCGTGCGCCCGGCGACGTCGACCGGCATGTGGAAGGCCGTCGAGATCCCCGAGGAGTGGCGCCGCGGCAGCGGGGGGAGCTGCAGTTGGGCCAGACGCTCCTCGGTCAGCGGCGCACAGACCAACCCGCGCCCGTGCGTGATCATGAAGTTGATCGCCTCGGGTGTCACAGAGTCGGCGGGGAGGATCAGATCGCCCTCGTTCTCCCGGTCCTCGTCGTCGGTCACGATCAGAAACCGGCCGGCGCGGAAGTCAGCGATGGCCGTCTCCACGTCCACGAAGATGGGGTCAGAGGCGGTCTGAGCAACGGGGATCATGGTCACGCTCCGGCGAGGAACCCGGCCCGCTGGAGCAGGTCCTCCGTGACGGGGCTCGACTGCCCATCTTGCCGCAGCGCGAGGCCCCGGGCCACATATTTCCCCAGGAGGTCGGCCTCGAGGTTGACCGGGTCGCCGGGCCGGCGCTCGCGCAGCGTCGTGCGCCCGTGGGTCTCGGGGATCACGGCGACCCGGAACCGGTCGCCGGTCACATCGAAGCAGGTGAGGCTGATGCCGTCGACGGCCACGGAGCCTTTCTCGACGAGCAGCGGCGCGAGCGCGGGCGGAAAGGCGACGGTCAGCGTCCACGCGTCGCCCGCGGGTTCATATCGCTCGATGCGGCCCTGCGCATCCACGTGGCCGGTCACGAGATGCCCTCCGAGACGGTCTCCGAGGCGGAGCGAGCGCTCCAGGTTGACCCCCTGGCCAGGGGCCTTGGCGGCGAGGGTTGTGCGGGCGAGGGTCTCCGGCGAGGCAAAGAAGTCGAAGACCTCAACGGTCGCGGCTTCGATGGTGAGGCAGCAGCCGTCGACGGCGATGCTCTCGCCGCGCTGGGCCCCGGCGGCGAGGGCC
>JABWBI010000296.1 GCA_013360565.1 Candidatus Sumerlaeia bacterium
TGCGAGCTGAGCCAGGCGCTGCCGGCGCGGGCGAAGCGGCGGACGTCGGCCCAGTCGACCATCACGCGGCGGAGGAAGATGTCGAGCGGCAGCAGCAGGAGGGCGGCCGACAGGAGCCACGGCCAGATGGGCGTGAGCGAGCGGCTGGAGCGCAGCCCGCGGTCGAAGACGCCGCGCGGGCCGACGTTCATGCGTCCGCCGGTGACGTCGGCGAGCTGGGTGAGCAGCTGCGTGTTGGTCTGATTCGTCTGAAACTCGGGCGAGTAGGAGAGCGACAGGCCCGCGGTCAGCAGGGCGGTCTCGCCGCTGGCGGTGTCGGCGGCGATGGAGACCATGTACGAGCCGATGTCGTCCACCTCAAAGCGGCCCTCGTACCGGCCCGGAGCCGTCTGGCGGAAGGTGATGGGCCGCACCTCGTCGGCGTCGTAGCTCGGCGGGATCAGGCGGCCCTGGAAGTCCAGGAAGTTGATGAACTGACTGTCGTCGCCGATGGCGTCGACGGTGATGAGGCCCTCGGCGCCGTTCATCTGCGTGGTGACGCGGAAGTTGCGCTCGGCCGAGTTGCGCAGTGACCAGCGGACGACCTGCGACCAGAACCGGGCGTACTGGTCCCACCCGAGCCACTGCGAGGCCCAGCGCGCCTTCGCGTCGGAGGTGAACGCCGCCGTGTGGCCCAGACCGTAGCGCCAGTGGGCGAAGACAGGGTCGTTTCCCTCGCCGCCCGTGGCGATGGGGACCTGGGCGCCGGGCTGGGCCTCGGTGACCACGTGGCCGCTGAGCGTGGGCAGCGTCTGACCCGGGCTGAAGCCGGGCATGGCCTCGCTGGGCGCATCGACGAGCGGGGCGAAGGGGGTCTCGTCGATCATCGAGCGCCGGACGACTGTGGCCTCGCGGATGAAGATCTGCGGGAGCTGGCTGGGCGAGGTCGGGTAGTAGAAGCGCCCGCCGTGCTGATTGGCGAGGGTCTGCATCATCGTCGCGTTCTGCGGATGGTGAGGCGCGATGACGATCGTGGAGATGGAGATCCCCGCGTCGTAGATCGCCTGCGCCAGCCGCGGGTTCGGCGGCGCGGGGTCGCCGTCGCTGATGATGATGACGTGCTTGAGCGCCGCGTGCGTGCGCGAGAGGCCGTCGTAGGCCATCTGGAGCGTGGTGTCGAAGTCGGGCATGTCGCCCGGGTTGACCGACTTGATGAGATTGCGCCACACGGACTTGTCGCCGACGGGCTGTGGGTCAGGCTCGCCCAGCCAGTTGTAGCCGTAGTTCGAGTACTGTGACGGGTCCGCGCCCACGAGCGGCCCGTAGTACAGCAGGCCGAAGTAGTCACGCGAGGAGAGGACATCGAGGGCGGCCTCGCTGATGTCCCGCGCCCAGGCGTTGCCGTCGGCGATCTCGCAGGTGTGCAGCACGATCGTCAGCGCGCCGTTGGGCAGCACGCGGCGGTGCGAGATGTCCATGCGGACCGGCAGCAGGCGCTCGATGGGCGTGTCCTGGTAGCCGCCGGGGCCGAAGCTGTCCGGGCCGCCGAGCATGATGAAGCCGATGCCCAGATCGTGGACACCGCGCTCGATCATCTCCATCTGGCCGCGGCTCATCGCCGCCGCCGCGACGTTCGAGAGGATCACGCTGTCATACGACTGGAGCTCGGCGAGGCTCATGGGGATGCCCTCGGGCTCGCGCAGCTCGACGTCGATCTGCTCGCGCCGCAGCGCCCGGTAGAGATCGCTGGCGAGCTGGGCCTCACTGTCGACGAGCAGCACGCGCGGCTCGCCGCGCGCGCTGGTGAAGGCCTGCGCCGTGTTGTTGTTCGGGTTGGCATCGCCGGCCACTTCGACCTCGGCCCGGTAGCGGTGGAAGCCCGGGGCCGTCAGCTGCCGCGGGATGAAGAAGACGTTCCGCAGGTCGCTCTGGAGCTCGACGCGCTGCTCGCGGATCGGGCGCTCGTCCTCGTACAGGCGCAGCGTCGCCTCGCCGTCGTGGTCGCTGTCGACGAAGACGCGCACGTCGAACGGCTGCTCGAGGTACACATTGCCGGGCACGTCGACGCGGCTGATGCGGACATCGTTCTCCGCCACCTGGCGCAGGGGGAAAACGTCGATCGGGACGCCGCCGTCCTGCGCCAGCCGCGCCGCCTCCGCCGCCTCGCCGAAGTTCTGATTGCCGTCGCTCAGCAGCACGATCCGCCGCCCGCTCGACTCCGGGAGGGCGGCGAGCGCGAGCCGCAGCGCTCCCGCGATGTTCGTCCGCCCGGCCGAGACGTCGGATTGAACGTCGGCGAGCTCGGCGGGCAGCTCCGGCAGGGCCTGCGGAGCCCGCTCGATGGAGGGATCGCGTCCGAAGATGATGAGCCCCGCCCGGTCGTCCGGGGCCATGCGGTCCAGCGCCTCCTGGATGAACTCGAGAGCGAGCTCGCGCTGCTCCTCGGGGACGGAGTCGGACCAGTCGAGCGCGAAGAAGACGCTGAGATCATCCTGCACACGGACGAGCCGCGCCTCGGCGACCGCGAGGATGAGGAGCGCAAAGATCGAGCAGCGCAGCGTGGCGATGGCGGCGCGGCGGCCAGGGCTGAGCGCCTGGAGGCGCGGGACGTGCCACAGCGTCCAGCCCAGGAGGAGGGGCAGGAGCAGCAGGGGCCAGGGCTGCGCGAAGGAGATCATCGGCGCCCACGGCCAGGGAGGGATGCGGCCGTGCGAGGGTCGACCGCGCCGCGATCACGCTCACACCCTGTCACGGCTCGAAGACCTCCAGCCGGTGATTCTCGGTGTTGGCGACGACGAGGGCGCCGTCTCCGCGCACCGCCACCCCCCACGGCGACCAGAGCTCGCCGGGATCCGTGCCGGGGCTGCCCCAGGCCGCGCGGGGCGAGCCGTCCGGTGCCAGGCGCTGGACGCGGGCGGTTTCGTACTCGACAACGTAGATGTCCCCGTCGGGATCGACGGCGACATCGTAGGGGTAGCGGAACTGCCCGGGTCCTCGCCCCTCGCTGCCGATGACTTCGAGGATCTCACCCCCGGGGGACATGCGAACGAGCCGATGGTGACACGAGTCGGCGACGAGCAGCCCGCCCCGCTGGGGTTCCCAGACGAGCGCCATGGGCCGCATGAGGAAGTCGTCCCCAGTGGCCTCCTCCTTGGGATTCCACTCCTCAACGAACTGGCCGGCGGTTGTGAACTTCAGGATGCGGACGCGCACGCCGTACTCGGTGACGTAGGCATGCCCCTCGCCGTCGAGGGCGACGTCGGTGGGAAAGATCATCTGGCCCGGGGCATCGCCGGCCTCGCCGAATTGCCTCACGAGCTCGCCGTCGGGCGAGTACACGAGGATGCGCCCGTAGTGCGTGTCGGCCACCCAGAGGTTGCCTTCGGCGTCGAAGGTCATGCCAGTGGGGGTTCCGTTGTCCCACGCGGGGAGACGCCACCGGTGCTCGGGCTCACCACTGGGGCTCAGGCGCTGGATCCAGCCGGAGCGATCGATGACGAAGAGCCGGCCATCTGGACCGATGTCGACGGCGCGGGGGCGGAAGAACTGGCCGGGCTCGAGTCCGCGCGAGCCGATGGCGTGGACTGCCCCCGCGGCCGAGGATTCCCGCTCTGGGGCGGACGTGCACGCGGTCATCAGGCCGGCGGAGATGAAGAGACTCAGTACACCGAATGGCCGCCGTGAGCCGAGAGCTCGCGGGGCCGCGCGGCGACGATCACGGTCCTGGGCGGCTGCCGTCACGGCTGTGCGGGCGGGGCTTCCGGACCGCTTGGCTCGCCCTCGCGCACCCGCTGCACCGGGTGGATCGCTGTGAAGTAGTCGCGTGCGATGCCGCGGTATCCGGCGGGGATGACCTCGGTCTCCAGCGTCTGCTCGGCGCGCTGTTCGTAGGTGAGAAAGACGTCGGAGACGGCCACCGTCGACTCGCCCTCGACCTGCACGCCGTCGTGGTGCTCCATCTCGGCGATGATGACGCCGGGCAGGTGCGTCGCGCTGAGAGCCTCGTCGCGGAACGCTGTGTCTCCGCCGTCGCTCTCGGGCGGCCGTCCGCCTCGCCCCTGGCCGGGGCCGCCGGTGCCGCTGCCCTGGCGGTTGGTCT
>JABWBI010000297.1 GCA_013360565.1 Candidatus Sumerlaeia bacterium
GCTTGAGCAGACCGGCTGCGACGCTGTCATGATCGCCCGCGCCGCGCAGGGGAACCCCTGGCTGCTGCCGGCCTGCGACGCCGCGATCGAGGGGCGTCCCCTGCCGCCGGCTCCGACGCTCGAGGAGCGGTGCGACGTCCTCCTGGCCCACGCCGAGCTGGCCGCCACGCTTTTGGGTGAGGACAAGGCGATGCGCGAGATGCGCAAGCAGGTCGGCTGGTACCTCGAGGGCACGCCCGGCATCCGCCGCGTCCGCGCCGCGCTCGGCCAGCTCGCCACGCTGGCGGATCTGCGTGGCCTCGTCCGCGACCTGCGCACCTTCGCTGGATCGCGCCTCGTCGACGCAACCGCGGGGTGAGCCCTCAGTCCTTCAGCGTCTGTGTCGCTGCGATGTCGATGAGATGTGCCAGCTCTTCGAACACGGCGCGGCAATCGGGGTCGGCCGCATACTGACGGTTGACGATCTCGCGCGCGGTCTTGCCGTCGCCGCACGCCTTGCCCCGGGCAATCACCTCGCGGCAGGCGGCGGGCATGGGGCCCCAGCGGCCGGTCTCCACCCAGGACTCGCTCAGGAAGATGAACTGGGGGATCGCCTCGCCCCCGTTGGTGAGGAAGCGCTCGAAGACGTCGAGGCGGTCCTGGCGCGTGATGAAACGCACGCGGAGACGGGGAGTCAGCGCGGCCAGACGCAGCAGCACCGGCGCGTGGCGAACCACATCGGCGCACCAGTCCTCGGCGATTGCGACGACGTGAACGCTCCGGGTGAGGGCGCGGACACGCTGCTCGATCGCCGGCTCGACGGGGAGCGAGACCGTGAGCGCCCGCATTGTCGCCACGTGGCCGGCGTTCTCACCCGCGGCCAGCCAGGCCTCGGCTTCGCGTCCTCGCTCGAACACCGCCGGCCAGTCGATGGTCGGCAGCAGGGGCGGGCGGGGCATGGTGGGGCACCTCCGGTCAGCGGTAGAGGGGCCACCCCTCCGCTGCCGTTGTCCCCGGCGTGAAGTCGACGGTCAAGACCGGACCCTGCGGTGACTCCGAGGCGTTGATGATGCGCGCCGACTGGACGCTCTCCGTTCCGCGGATGATCCAGCCGAAGTTGCTCGCGGGGCTGTTCACCCATCCCTGCACGTCGGCCACGAGACCTGCACCCGAGAACGAGAATCCCCCCGATCCCGGCGCCAGCACCGAGGCCGACTCGGCCGGGACGAAATCGCCCCCGGGCGTGGTCCACAGCGATGTGCCATGCTCGCGCGAGTTCCAGGTCACGGCTCCCGGCACGAGCTGGCCGGCCTGTCCCCCCTGCGAGCCTCCGACTCCCACCCCCGTGCCCTCGACCCAGGAGTTGGTCAGCCGATGGATCCGCAGTGTGTCCGAGCCGGAGGACGAGAGGCCCACGTTGAGATCGAGCTCGACGGAATTGATCGTCGCCCCGGGGGCAATGACGCCCAGGTCGAAGCGGAGCACCATCCGGCGAATCGACGGCTGCCCCGTCCGGCCGACACGGCACGCCGGGTCGGCCCCGGTGTTGCCGGTGACATCGGTCTCAATGAGCGTCGCGTCGTCGACATCGGCCGTTCCGCTGATGATCGCGGTGTCGGCCGGTGGAGAAGTCACGGAGAGCGCGGCGAGGGCACCCGCCACGGCGGTGGGTCGAAGGCGCATGATGGACGGCCCCTGGGACAGTGGTCTCAGTCGTACACGAACCCAGACGCCCCGGCCGGGCCAAATGTCAACGTCAGCACCGGCCGGTCGGCCTCATTGGGGGCATCGGACGACCAGATCGCCCGGGCGGAGCCGTCCGTGTTTTCATCGCCCAGGAGCATCCAGCCGTAGTTCGGCCCAGTTCCATCGATCCAAGCCTGCAGGTCCGCCGCGAGGCCCGGCCCGGAGAACGTCACCGGGCCCGTGCCGTTCTGGGACACGATGGCGCTGGGAAGGGGCTCGAAGTCCCCTCCTTCCAGCGTCCAGGGGACATCGGCCTCGGGCGAGCCGCTGTGCTGCCGCGAATTCCATGTCACGGCTCCCTCCACCACGGTTCCCATCTGCCCGCCCTCGCTGCCTCCGATGCCGAGGCCGTCACCCTCCACCCAGTCCGACGTGACCCGGTGAAGCGTCAGCTCGGTCTCGTCTCCGATGAGCCGGTAGACGACGAGCGTCAGCTCGGCTGCCGAGATCGACGGCGACGCAGGGATCGACGAGAGGTCGAAGCGAATGAGCGCCCGGCGGTTTGAAGGTTCGAACGTGCGCCCCGTCCGCAGAAGGCGGTCGCCGCCCGTGTTGCCCGTGGGGTCGAGATTGTTGAGCGTTGCGTCGTCGGTCACTTCGGGCCCCGTCAGAGTGATCGGCCCGGCCGGCTCGTCATAGGCCACGGTGAGCCGGGGGGCGGTGGCCGCATTTCCCTCGGACGAAACATAGCGCCGGGCGGTGCCGGGTTCGATCTCCGTGCCGCGGATCAGCCACCCGCCATTGCCCAGCGCGTGGTCGAGCCAGAGCTGCACGTCTTCGACCAGTCCCGGGCCGGTGAATGCCACCGATCCGAGCCCCGTTCCGACATGGGCCGAGGCGCTGGGCGCCTCCACGAAGTCGCCCCCCGGCGAGTCCCACAGGCGCAGACCGTCCGCGCGCGCACTCCAGGTCACGCCGCCGGGTGAACTCGTGCCACCGCCGCCCCCGTTGCCACCGGTTCCAGAACCTGCACCCTCCGTCCAGGGGCCGAAGAGACGGTGCACCGTGTGCGTGTCGGCGAGCGTGCCGCCGCCCAGGTGATCGACCTCGAGTGAGAGCGTGACGCCGGTCACGGTCGACCCGGGCGGGATGGCACTGACATCGAAACGGATCACCCCGCGCCGGGGCGAGCCATTGCCGTTGAGCCCGGCGAAGAAGCCCGGGAATGCGCCCGCGTTGCCGCCGGGCGAGTTCTCATACAGTGTCGCGTCGTCGACGTTCGTCGCTCCGCTGATCGTCACGGTGCCAGCCGGCAGAGCCGCCGCCAGCGCCGCGCTCAGCAGGCTCACGGCCAGAGAGTGCGCCGCCATGTTGGAGATCTCCCTCATCGGATGAGAGCCGGGACGGCTCTTCCACTGAGCCCTGGTTCGGGCGCCCGCCACGGGGCAGCGGGCCGGACACTCTGGCTGGAGGGCCGCCGTGCGGGCAATCCCTTTCGCCTCGGTGGCCCGGCTCCCGGCCTCAGTGCGTCAGGCCCATGCGCCGTTGGAGCCAGCGGACCGTCGTGGTCACGGCACTCGCGATGACGTTCACCTGTGTCGCGAAGGGGATCGCGGCCAGATGAAACTCCGCCGCGAGACTGCGCAGAGCGGAGTCATCCCCCGACAGCAGCTGGGCTCTCGCCTCAGGCAACCGGCCGCGCAGCCGGTCCAGGGCCGAGTCCTCCGGCGAGGGGCTGGGGGCACCGATCCTGAAGAGGGGGATTTCGCTGACCATCACCAGCGGATCACCGCCGAGCGACTGGACGAACTCCATGCTGCTCGGGAGGAACAGGGCCGCGGTGTCGAGTTGCCCCTGCACCTGAAAGTGGGCCCGCATGGCCGTGGAGGTGGGCGTCGTGGCGAAGCCCGGCTCGATGCGCGTGAAGCCCTTCTCGCCGCGCCGGTCCCAGTCGTGCCGGCCGAGGCCGGCGTGTTCGAAGACACCGGCGAGCTGCGGGCGAAGCGGGGCCGTCCGCTCGATCCACTCGCGGCCGATGAGCCACCAGACCCCGCTGGCGAAAGCCATTCCATGCAGCGAGAGGTGGAGATGATATGGCCCGCGCCCGCGCAGAAAGCCGGCGACGGCCACGTTCTCGGGCCGCGGCGCCTTCGCGCCCGGCTCGTCGCTCGGGTAGTTGAACTCGACATCGTCGCCGGGCAGCTCGCGGAACGTGTTGCGCGCGTAGGCGAGCAGGTCCGGCGGATCGGCAAACCAAGCGGCGTTGAGGATCGCCCCGTCGGGGTTGATCTGAGGACAGACGCGCCACGTGGTCCAGGGCAAGAGGCGCTGGCCCTCGGGCGCGGCGAGCCAGCGCAGAAGCGCGAGGGCGGCGAGTGGCCCCCCCGGCTCAT
>JABWBI010000298.1 GCA_013360565.1 Candidatus Sumerlaeia bacterium
GGGGGCTTGGCCGGGGCCCTCTGCGGGTCTGCTTGGCGATGATGGCGGACAAAGATCACGAGGGTTTCATCCGTGCCCTTGGCCTGGGGCCGGAGGACCATGTGGCGACCGTTCCGCTGGAAACCCCCCGGGCCGCGAGCTCCGGGAGTCTGGCGGAGGCGGCGCGCCGCGCCTGCGGGGCGGAGGTCCAGGCGTTCGACCGCCTGCTTCCCGCACTCGCGTGGCTGGGATCACGCCTGCCCGCGGGGACGCTGCTGGTGACCGGGTCCTTCTATCATTTGGCGGCGGCGCGGCGACTTCTTCGCCGGACCAGTTGACATCCGGGGGCGGGCTGCCGAAAAGGGGAGGAAGAGGGATCGCCAGCGATGAGTCCTGATGCTCGCATCACCACAACGGCCGGTGTGCGGACGCCGATGTCGGTGGAGTCGCTCATCTCCACCATCCGGCGCCACGTACCGCTCTTCCGCGAGGACCCGGACTTCGCCGATTACATTGTCAAACTGGCGCTCTACCTGCTCGAAGTGAATTCCGCTGAGGACGAACCGCCGGAGGATAAGCTGCGGAGGCGACAGACGGTCGGCCGTCTCCTGCCGGCCGAGCGGAAGACCGCCTCCGAGACCTGCCAGGTGTGCGGGTCACCGACAGAGGGAAAACGGGTTTGCCCTCACTGTCATCACATGGTTGGATGAGGCGACCAGGAGCACCCCGAATGGCCGAGCAGCCCCCCGAGACTTCCCCACCCCCCGACGCCCTCCCGGCGCCGCCCCTCGAGGACGATCAGCCGTTCTCCGTGGCGGACTATCTGGTGGTCAACGCCCTTTTCATCGGCTTCGTGCTGGTGCTCTATGTGGCGATGCTGTCCCTCTTTCCGGACACGGGGGGCCTGACGTTCTTCTTCGCCGTGATCATCTTCGGGTTCATCGGCGTCTCGGTGTACGACTATCTCTTCGACCGGCTGAGCGGCCCCCCGGGCGACGGTTCCGGGCCGAAGTGAGGCCTTCGGCCTCAGCGGCCGAGACGGGCCTCGAGCTCGGCCATGCGCTCCTCGTCGTGGTAACCCCGGTTCCGGGCTTCGCGCAGGGCCCCGCGCGCGCCTGAGACATTGCCCGCCGCTGCGCGGGCCACGGCGAGGTTGTACCAGAGGCGCGGAAAGTCCGGCTGGGCGAGGACGGCGCTCTCGACCACCTCGACGGCGTCAGAGGCGCGGTCCTGCAGGACGAGCAGCTCCGCCAACTCGCACGCCATGTGGGGTTCGTCGGGGTTTTCCCACAGGCCTTCGCGCAAAATCTGCTCTCCCCCCGCGGCGTCGCCGAGAGCGGCCATGGTACGGGCAAGGCCCGCGCGGGCGAAGCGGTTGCCGGGATTGGCCTCAAAGCCGCGGCGATACGCCTCCCGGGCGCGCAGGATTTCGTTTTCGCCCCGGTAGACGTTGCCGAGATTGACCCACGCGCGCTCACTGCCGGGCGAGACTGCGACGGTGGCCTCCCAGAGACGGCGCGGCTCAGTCCAGAGAACGGCCTGACGGAGCGAGCGCGCGGCGAAGAAGACCGACACGGCCAGCAGACCGGCGACGAGACGGGAGCGGTGGCGGGGGAGCGCGTCGATCAGACCGCCGGCAAACCAGCAGACGCCCACCGACGCGAGATACGCGAAGCGCTCGGCGTAGGCCGCGCCGATGGGGAGAATGTGCAGATACGGCCCGAGCGCGAGGGTGGTCCAGACCAGGGCGAAGGCGAGGACGCGGTGGCCAGCGCGGAGCAGACGCGTGACGGCGACGAGCCAGGCGACCGCCATGGCGGTGAGCAGCGCCAGCAGCGGGATCACGGCGGACCCGCTGGGCAGAGGCATCTGATAGTCGAGCGCCAGGGTGACCGGAAACACCAGCAGCCGCGCGTATTCGACGATGAAGAGGGGCACGGCGGGCAGCCGCTCGGACAGGGTGCTGCCCGCGTAGGTGCGTGTGCCGGCGGGGATGCCGAACGCACCGGTGACGTGGATCTTCACCCAGATGTAGGTGGCCGTGACCAGGAGCGCGGACACGGCGAGCGGTGTCAGGTGCCGGCCGGCCGCCGCCGGACGGAGCGTCAACAGCGCGGCGAGCAGGAAGAGGGGGAACAGGACGGTGTTCTCTTTCGACATGAGCGCGGCGAGGTGAAGAAGGGCGATGAGCGGCGTGGCCAGCCACCACGCCCGGGGCCTCTCCAGCGCTCCGAGGAAGAGGGCGAGCGCGGCCAAGATCGCGGCCGCGGCCATCGAGTCCGTTCGATAGATCACGCCGCAGGCGACTTCGCTGTGGATCGGGTGAACCGCAAAGACGAGCGCAGAGACGAGGGCGGCCGCCGCGGAGAGCCCCATCCGGCGCGCCGTGAGCCACACGAGCCACGTGGCCAGGCTGTGCAGGAGGAGGTTCGTCAGGTGAAACGCGATCTCCGAGGGGCCGAAGAGCTGCCAGGTGAACGCGCAGCTCGCGAGCACCAGCGGGCGCCAGAGCCCCTGATTGACAACCATCGGCCAGAAGGGCTCCGTGAACCACCTGGGCCACAGATGCAGGAAGTGCACGCGCGGCTCGATGAGGATGAAGTACTGGTCGTCGTACAGGAAGCCCGCCCCGAGCGCGGGGGCGAAGACCAGCAGCGCGAGCAGCGCCGTCCCGGCGGCGAACCAGCGCTCGAGCGAGCGGGAGATCGAAATCACCGGCATGGCCGCGACAGTGCCGGGCGACCCGAAGCGAGGCAACCCGAGACAGCGGCGGGAGGGCCGCTTGACAGCGGCGGCGGATCGGCGTGAGATCATCCACGGGCCGGAATGGCGGAACTGGCAGACGCAACGGACTCAAAATCCGTCGGTCCTCGCGGACCGTGAGGGTTCAAGTCCCTCTTCCGGCACCAGCGTCCCAGGTCACTCGATGGCGAGCAGCTTGTCGAGCTTGGTCAGCGCGAGGCTGTCCCGGATGGCGGGTGCGACGCTGGCGAGGACGAGCTCGGTGCCGGCGCGTTTGAGAGTGGTGAAGACCTTGATGAGAGACCCGAGCCCCACCGAGTCGATATAATTCAGCTGCGCGAGGTCGAGCCTCACCTTCGGCGGAGGAGGCGACTGCTGAGCGAGTGCGTCGGCGACCTCGGTGAGCTGCCGGTAGGTCTTGACGGTCACCTCGCCTGAGAGACTGACGACCGTGACATCGGGCTGGGGAACAACGTTGACGGTGAGAGACATTGGTCAGCTTCTCCCGGCACCGAGGGCCGCGTCAAGGGTGTCATGGATCGGCAAGATGGCCGAGAGGCCAGTCACGCGCAGAGCCTCGAGCGCCTCCGGCCCGAGATTGGCGATCGCGAAATCACGGCCGCCCGCGCAGACCGCCTTGAAGGAGGAGATCAGGAAACCGATGGCCGTGGAGTCGATGGAGCGGAGCGCGGAGCAGTCGAGCACGATCAGGCAACCTCCGGGCATGGCGGCGGCCCGCTCGACCGTGCTCTTGAGGCCGGGCAGATCCTGCGCTCGGACCTTGCCATCGAGCGTGAGAACGGTGGCGGGACCGGCGGCGCGGGTGTGCAATGTGGCGGCAGACATGGCTCGGATGCGCACCCCTCCGCATCCTGACTCGCCGTGCGCCCCTCCGTTGTCAAGCGCGGATGCCGCAGCCAGCCATCAAGGTCCCGTGTTGAGGCTGAGGATGCGGACAGTGGTCATCTCCTCGATGGCCCATCGGATGCCTTCGCGGCCGAGCCCGGAGTCCTTCTCGCCGCCGTAGGGCTGATGATCGATGCGGAAGGTGGGCGTGTTGTTGACGACGACCCCACCGACCTCAAGGTCACGGAAGGCCTGCGCCGCGCGGTGCAGGTCGCGGGTGAAGACACCCGCCTGGAGGCCGTAGGCGGAGTCGTTGACGCGCCGCAGGACGTCGTCGAAGTCGTCCCACGTCTCGACGACCGCGACCGGTCCGAACACCTCCTGGCACGAGACCGGCAGGCTCGGCGGCACTCCGGCGAGCAGCGTGGGGGCGATGACCTGGCCGCGCCGCGTGCCGCCGCAGAGCAGCTTTGCCCCGGCGCGCTTG
>JABWBI010000299.1 GCA_013360565.1 Candidatus Sumerlaeia bacterium
CTCGAGCCGGCCCGCGGCACGTCGGCCATCCGCGAGGCCGATGGTGACTGGGTCGTCCGGCGCCGGGCAGTGAACGTGAACATGGCGGCGCTTCGGTCGCGGGGGGCCTCCGGAGAGGCGGAGATCCGCTTCGACCTCTTCGACGGCCGCCACCTCGACGCGGTCCTGGATCAGACCGTGATCCGGTCCGAAGCGAGCTTCAGCTGGTTTGGGCATCCCGCCGGCGGCCGCGAGGGCACGGTGAGTCTGGCGGCTGAGGGCGAGGTGCTCCACGCCAACATCCGCCTGGAGGGCGGTGAGAGCTACCGTGTGCGGTGGCTGGGCCGCGGCCTCCACGAGCTCCAGCAGATCGACGAGGAGGCCCTTCCCGGGTGTGGCCTGGACGAGAGCCACGTGATTCGCTCCGCCATCGACGCGGAGCTCGCCGGGGTGCCCCCGCCGGAGCACGATGACGGAACTCGCTTCGACGTGCTCGTGGTCTACTCCGAGCAGGCCGTCAATGGCGAGGGCGGTCCCGCGGCCATGTCGGCGCTGATCAATCTCGCCATCGACGAGACCAACGTCGCCTACCAGCAGAGCCTCATCACCCCGCGCGTCCGGCTCGTCCACCAGGGCCCCGCGGGTTACAGCGAGTCGGGCGATTTCGACACCGACCTCGTGCGCTTCACCAACACGGCCGACGGTCACATGGACAGCGTCCACGCGACGCGCAACAGCGTCGGCGCCGACCTGTGCGTGCTGCTCGTCAACAGCACGCAGTACTGTGGTCTGGCCTGGCTGATGACGGCGCTCTCGGGGGGCTTCGCCTCGAGCGCCTTCTCCGTCACGAGCCGCGTCTGCGCGACAGGCAACTACACCTTCGCCCACGAGATGGGGCACAACATGGGCTGCGCGCACGACCGCGACAACGCGACCGTCGCGCTCTATCCGTACTCCTACGGCCACCGCTTCAACGGCACGAACGGGACGCAGTACCGCACCGTCATGGCGTACGCCCCTGGCCTGCGGATTCAGCGCTTCTCCAATCCCAACGTCTCGTATCAGGGGACGCCGACGGGCGTCACCGTCGGCACCAGCGGCCAGGCGAGCAACGCGCTCTCGATCAACAACGCGCGCAACACGGTCGCCAACTGGCGCCAGGAGCGCGCGCAGACGCCCGGCGACGTGCTCTTCGACCGGGACGCCTACAGTTGCTCGGGGACGATTGGGATCAACCTCGGCGACGCCGACCTCATCGGGACTGGCGCGAACGCCGTCCTCGTGACGACCTCCGGCGGCGACTCGGAGATCGTCGTGGTCACCGAGACGCAGCCCGGCACGTTCCAGGGCACCATCGGCCTCGCCGCCGGCGGCGCGGTGCCATCGAGCGGAGCCGTCGAGGTCCTCGAGGGCCAGACCGTCACCGTCGCCTACAACGACGCGAGCGGCACAGGCGGCGTGCCGGGTGTCGACACCGACGATGCCGCGGTCGACTGCACGCCGCCGGCGATCTCGGACATCCACATCGCCAACAACTTCGGCGTCTCCGCCAGCGTGCGCTTCACGACCGACTCCCCCGCCACGTCCGTCGTCCGCCACGGCGCCGTCTGCGAGGCGACCGGGCTGACGGCCAGCGGACCGCGCACCACAGGTCACGCGGTGACGCTGACAGACCTCACGCCCAACACGCTCTATCACTTCCGCCTGGAGGCGACCGACGACGCGGGGAACGTCGCCGTCGACGACAACGGCGGCGTCTGCCACACCTTCATCACCGGGGACACGGTCGACTTCCTGACGGAGCTCTTCAGTGACAGCGACAACGACCTGATGGGCGCCGGTGGCGTCACCTTCACGTTCACGCCGGACGGGTCGAGCAGCCACTACGCGGTCACGCGGACGCTCACCGCCGCCTTCCCCACCGATCCCGCGGGGGGCACGCCGGTCTCGCTCGGCGACGACGCCAGCGCGGTCGTCAACCTCGGCGAGGGCCAGATGGTCTCGCTCTTCGGCGTCCCCTACGCCTCGTTTCACATCGTCAGCAACGGCCACCTGTGCTTCGGGAGCGTCGACACGGCGCGCCTCGAATCGCTGGCGAGTCACTTCGCCCGCCCCCGCATCTCGGCGCTGTTCGACGACCTCAACCCCCTACTGGGCGGCTCGATCAGCTGGCGGCAACTGGGGGACCGCGTCGCCGTGACCTACGACAGCGTTCGCCAGTACGGCGCAAGCGACAGCAACACGTTTCAGATCGAGCTCCTCTTCGACGGGCGCCTCACGATCACCTATCTGAGCCTGGGCGCCACCGATGGCCTCGTGGGGCTCTCGCGCGGAACGGGTCTGCCCCCGGGTTTCGCCGAGAGCGACTTTTCGGCCTACCCGCTCTTCGTCCCCGGACCGGCGGGCCTTCTCAGTCGCTGACCGGGTTCGCTTGACAGCCGGGGACGCTCAGCTCTCCAATGAGGGCGTCTGAGAAAGGAGGTGTCCTCCCTCCTCGCATCGCCGAGTCCGATCTCTCCGATTCCCCGTCATGCTGGCCTCATTCTGGCATCTCATCGCGGGAGAGTTCGCCCATGATGCTCATCGATGCGAAAGAGAAGCGCTACATGCAGGAGATCGGCCGGCTCGTCTCGACCAAGACCTGCGAGACGCTCGGCGCCCCCGAGGGCGGCGGCAAGAGGTCGGTCGACCTCAACGAGATCAAGAAGTACATCGACGGCGCGGCCTACGATGAGCCGCGTGTCATGCGAGCCCTCGACCGCATGGTCCACGGCGGGGCGCTCGCCAAGACGGGGTTCCGGTGGGAGACGACGCCCGAATTCGCGCACTTCCTCCGGCAGCTCCAGGACTGAGCGGGCCACACGCGCATCCGCGCGGTGCCGGTCTCACCGGCGCACGGGGGGGGAGGGGTTCTCACACCTTCGTCTCGCCATTGACACCGGGGCGCGGGAACGGGGAACCTGCCGCCCACCATGGAAAGTCCTCAGAAGAACGTCCTCGGCGGACCGCTCGCCCCGTGCAGCACGTCGCCCCGCACCGGCTTCTTTCGCACCGGCTGCTGCGAGACGTCGGAGGAGGACGCCGGGGCGCACGTCGTGTGCGCCCAGCTGACGCACGAGTTCCTCCAGTTCAGCGCCGCGCAGGGTAATGATCTGACGACGCCCATGCCCGACTTCGGCTTTCCCGGCCTTGTCCCCGGAGATCGCTGGTGCCTCTGCGCGCTGCGCTGGGTCGAGGCCCTCGAGGCCGGTGTGGCCCCGCTCGTCTATCTGGCCGCGACGAACCAGCGCGCGCTCGAGTTCGTCCGGCTCGAGGACCTGATCCGCCACGCCGTCGACCGGCCCATGGCGGGGCCGTTCTGACATGCGCCACGGGTGTCATCCCCCCACCTTGATCGCCGCCCGGTAATCGTCGTCGTCGACGTAGTGGAAGCGGTCGGCGGTCCAGTGGCTGATGAGGATGCCGACCGCGATCCACGGCACCATGTGATAGATCTGAAGCGCCCAGTCTCCCCCGTAACTGCCGAACATCGACGCCCGCAGGCCCCGCACGGCGTAGGTGAACGGCAGCCAGCCGTGGATGGTCTGGTAGAAGGGGCCGGAGAGCTCGATGGGATACGGCCCGCCCGCGGCCGAGAGCTGGAGCACGAGGAAGATGACCGAGACCATCTTGCCCGCGTCGCCGAGCAGGCGCATGAGGGCGTAAACAATCGTGTCGAAGGTGATCGCCGTCACGAGCAACACGGTGAAGAAGCCGCGCGCATGGACGAGCGGCACGCCGAGAAAGACATGGATCGTGATGCCGAGAAACATGGCCGCCGCCAGCGTGATCGCCCCGGGGATGAGCCCCTTGCCGATGATCTTGGCGATGCGCATCTTCCGCTCGACGCTGCGCGGGAAGACGTTGAAGTGGAACATGAACGCCGACACGACGCTGCCCAGCCACATCGACAGCGCCATGAAGTACGGCGCGAAGGCCGGGCCGTTCGACGCCGCGGGAGCGAGGTCCACGCCGCGGAAGGCCACGCTCGCGACGAGGTCCTCCGGC
>JABWBI010000300.1 GCA_013360565.1 Candidatus Sumerlaeia bacterium
GCGAACACGGCCTTCCGGCACGGGTTCGCGCCCGCGCTCGTCCTCGAGGACGCGGCGGCGGGACGCCTGATGTTCAGCCACGTCCGCGCCCATCCGGGCGGCGTGCGGAGCGAGGAGAGCGGTCTGCTGGTGGACAGTTGCACCTTCGCGCAGATCCTGGGCCCGGGTCCTGTCCTCGCGCTCCAGGCGTCGCCTCAGCGCGCGGTGGCCGTCCGCCGGAGCACACTGTCCGGCGGCCGGGGCGACGGCATCCAAGCCTCCGGACCCGGCGCGGTGGAGATCACGGGCAACACGGTCAGCGGCGTGGCCGGCGCCGCGGTGCTTCAGCTCAGCGGTGTCGGCGGCGTCGCCCGCAATGTCATCATCGGCTCCGACATCGGCATCCAGGCCCGCGACTTCGCCTCCATTCACGCGTCGTTCAACACGATCGCCGGCGCCCGCATCGGCGTCAGCGCGATCGAGGACGCCACCCTGTCGCTCGACAGCACCGTCATCTGGGACTGGCGCGAGATCGCGCTCCAGGTCAAGCCCTCGGCCACGGCCCTGGTCAACCGCAGCGACATCGAGGGCGGCTCGCCCATTCACGGCACCGGCAACTTCGATCTCGACCCGCTCTTCATCGACCCCGCGCGCCACAACTACCACCCCGGGCCCGGGTCGCCCCTCATCGGCGCGGGCCTCGGCGGCGCCACTGCCGGTGCCCTTGAGCCCGCCATGTCGTCCTTCGACGGGCTGTACACCTTCTGACCGGTGCAAGCGGGAAAAAGGGTGGTGCCGCCCGCCCGTTTCCGGCACGTTCGCGCTCCCATGCGTGTGGCGTTCATCCACGACTGGCTCAATGGCATGCGGGGCGGCGAGCGCGTCCTCGAGGTGCTGTGCGAGGAGTTCCCCGGCGCGCCGATTCACACGCTCATCCACGAGGCCGCCCGGGTCAGCCCGGCGATCAATGCGCACGAGATTCACACCAGCTGGTTCCAGCGCTGGCGCTTCGCCCGCCGGCGTTACCGCTGGCTGTTGCCGCTGATGCCCCGGGCCGCCGCGGGACTGCGGCCCGAGGGCGTCGATGCGGTCGTGAGCCTCAGCCACTGCGTCGCCAAGGGGGCCTCCATTCCTCGCGGCGTGCCCCACCTGTGCTACTGCTTCACGCCGATGCGCTACGTGTGGGATCAGTTCGACCAGTACAT
Source organism: Candidatus Sumerlaeia bacterium (assembly GCA_013360565.1). Lineage (GTDB taxonomy): Bacteria > Sumerlaeota > Sumerlaeia > JABWBI01 > JABWBI01 > JABWBI01. The sequence continues at coordinate 1,185 of JABWBI010000300.1, forward strand.
CGGCGGCCACACCGGCGGCCGCTGGCTCCGCCCGGCCCTGAGCCTCTGGCGTCCGCGGCTCCAGCGGTGGGACGTCGAGTCGGCCCGCCAGGTTACCCAGTTCATCGCCATCAGCGAGCACATCGCCCGCAAGATCGCCCTCTTCTACGGGCGCGAGGCCAAGGTGATCCATCCGCCGGTGAACACGGAGCACTTCACGCCGGGGGAGCCCTCGGCCGCGCAGGACCACTACCTCGTCGCATCGGCCCTCGTCCCCTACAAGCGCGTGGATCTCGCCATCCGCGCGGCCAATCTGGCGGGGTTTCGGCTGCGCGTCGTCGGCGAGGGACCGGAGTTCGCCGCGCTCGCGCGCTTGGCGGGCCCCACCGTGGAGATGACCGGCTGGGTCACCGACGAGCGGCTGCGCGAAGAGTATCGGGCGTGCCGGGCGCTCCTGTTCACAGGTGAGGAGGACTTCGGCCTCGTCCCGCTCGAGGCCCACGCCTGCGGCCGGCCGGTGATCGCACTGCGGCGCGGAGGCGTCACCGAGTCGGTCGTCGACGGCATCACCGGTCTCTTCTTCGATCAGCAGACGCCCGAGGCGCTCGCCGGCGCCGTCGCCCGCTTTGAGCGCCGCGCGTGGGACCCCGCTGCCTGCCGGGCCCGCGCCGAGCAGTTCGGTCCGGAGCGCTTCCGCCGGGCCATGCGGGCGGAGATCGAACACCTCGTCGAGGCGCAGCGGGTGGTGGTGTGAGCGACCCGTCCCCCCGACCCCTTTTTCGCTTTTCTCCCCATGTGAATCGGTTTACAAGAGGCCCGTTCCGGGCGTCTTCAGGGACGCCGGCCGTGGCCCTCCCGGCCCCGGCGCGCCAACCGACCACGGGATCGACCCTCCCTGATGCGCTCTCTCGTCTGCCTCCTGGCCGCGGCACTGACCCCTGCCGCCGCCGCCGCGCCTTCGCTCACCCCGTCGCCTGCCGACTGGCGCGACGTGCCGATTTACCAGATCTTCACCGATCGCTGGGACGACGGCGACCCGGCCAACAACACGGCCAACCCCCAGGGGACCTACAACCCGAGCAGCGGGACATCGATCAACGGGGGCGACTTCGCCGGCCTCACCCGGCGCCTCGGCTATGTCGAGGGCATGGGCTTTGAAGCCGTGTGGATCAGCCCCATCCCGCTCAACGTCAACGGCGCCTACCACGGCTACGCCGCGCGCGACTTCACGCAGATCGACCCCCACTGGGGGACGCAGCAGGAGCTCGTCGACTTCATCGCGGAGGGCCACACGCGCGGCATCCACACCGTCCTCGATGTCGTGTGCAACCACGGCGGCAATCTCATCCAGGCCTCGCCCTCGAGCTACATTGCCCCGCCCGGCACGCGCACGCTCAGCTGGCGCGGCCCGACGCAGCACGCTTTCCCCTTCAACAGCCTCACCCATTTCCACGCTCAGGGCAACATCGGCTCCTTCACCGACCCCGAGCAGATCCTCGGCGAGCTCTCCGACCTCGACGACCTGCGCACCGAAGACGCCTATGTCCGCACGCACATGATCGACATCTGGACCAACTGGGTGACCGCGCTCGATGCCGACGGCTTCCGCATCGACACCGTCAAGCACTGCGAGATGGAGTTCTGGCAGGTGTGGACCCCGGCCGTGCGCGCCAACCTCGCCGCGGCGGGCAAGACCAATTTCTTCATGTTCGGCGAGGTCCTCGACGGGAGCGACGCGAAGGTCGGCTCCTACACCGGCACCCAGGCCGGCGGCGCCTTCGCCCTCGACTCGTGCCTCGACTACCCCCTCTTCTTCCAGACCAACAGCGTCTTCGCCCACGCGAGCACCGGCGCGCAGGCCATCGAGAATCACTACAGCGCGATCCCCGGCAACTACGACCCCGCGGCCCACGACCGGCTCGTCACCTTCCTCGACAACCACGACCAGCCGCGCTTCCTCTCCAGCGGCGTGGCCAACGGTGCCGTCGCCCGCCTCCGGGCCGCCCTCGTCTTCCAGTTCACCTCGCGCGGCGTGCCGTGCCTGTACTACGGCACCGAGCAGGGTTTCAATGGCGGCAACGACCCCAACGACCGGGAGAACATGTTCGATGGCCAGTTCGAGCAGGGGCCGTCGCTCGGCGACAACTTCGACCAGACCGTTCCCCTCTACCGCCTCGTGCGCCGCCTCAACCAGTTCCGCCGGGACCACGAGGCGCTGCGCCGCGGCACGCAGATCACCCGCGAGGTCCACAGCAACCCGGACATCTACGCCTACTCCCGCGTCTCCGGCGCCAGCGAGGCACTCGTGCTCGTCAACACCGACCCCAGCAACACCGAGGTCTCGAACACGCTGACGACCACCTTCGGCCCCGGCACCGTCCTGACCGATCTCCTCGACCCGGCCTTCACCACCACCGTCAGCGGCGCGAGCACCGTCTCGCCCGTCACTCTCGGGCCGTCGGCCTATCGCCTGCTTGTGCCCCTGAGCGCCGTGACGAACCTCGAGCCCGAGGTCACCGCCGTCCTGCCCGTCCACGATCAGAGCCTTGTCGACGTGAGCAGCGGCGTCGTCCTCACCTTCAGCGAGCCGATGAACCAGGCCACCGTCGAGGCCGGCTTCGCCACCGTCCCGGCCTCAACGGGTTCCTTCGGGTGGAGCAGCGGCGGCACCGTTCTCACCTACGTCCCGGCCGCGCCGTGGACGGGCAACTCGACGGTGCGTGTCCTCATCGCCGCGAGCGCGGCCGATCTGGCGGGCGCCACGCTGCGCGGCGGCTTCGAGTCGATCTTCCACACCGCCGCGGGCCCGCTGCCCGATC
>JABWBI010000301.1 GCA_013360565.1 Candidatus Sumerlaeia bacterium
CGGATGCCCCCGCCGGCGCGGGCGTTCGCCCGGCAACAGCCCCTCGCGATCCTCGGTGCCATGGGCGCCGGGGGTCGCGTCTGGGCTTCAGCCCTGACGGGAGAGCCCGGGTTCCTCGCTCCCGAGCGCGAGGATCTGCTGGCCATCCACGCATCGATTCCGGCTGGCGATCCGCTCGCCGGAGCACTGACCTCCGGCAGTGCCCTCGGCCTTCTCGTCATCGACTTCGCCACGCGCAGGCGGATGCGTCTCAACGGCCGCGTGGCGGACATCGGCGCGTCCATCCGGGTGGTCCCGGAGCAGGTCTACTCGAACTGCCCCAAGCACATCCGCCCTCGCACCGTGACGGCGCTCAATGCCCCCGTCCTCCGCGCCGTCCGCCGGGGCCAGGCCCTCTCGCCGGATCAGCGAGCATGGATCGCGCGCGCTGACACTCTTTTCATTGCCAGTGCGCACCCGGTCGCAGGTGTCGACGTCTCGCACCGTGGCGGGCCGCCAGGTTTCGTGCGCGTGACCGGCGACCGAACTCTCGAGTGGGACGACTTCGCCGGGAATGCGCTCTTCCAGACGCTCGGCAACATCGCCGTCGAACCGCGGGCCGGCCTTCTCCTCGTCGACTTCGCAGAGGGGAACACGCTGCAGATCACCGGCCGCGCAGAGACCCTGTGGCGGGGCACGGAGCGATCGGTCCGGTTCGTGGCCGAGGACATGGTCGAGACGAGCCAGGCGATGCCCGTGAGGTGGCGCGTCAGTCCCTGAACAGGTTCTTGATCTGATCCTCGACCTTGCGCCGGCGCTCGGCCTCGGCGCCGCCGTCGCCCGCGCCGTGCCGCCACTCGAAGTATTCGCAGAAGTTGCCCTTGGCCTTGTCGCCCACCCACTCGGCCGCCGGCTCCGCGCACTGGTTGTTCCGCGTCCGGTCGTAGAAGCGGCAGTTCAGGCAGCAGTGCAGCGGGGCTGCGCACCGGCGGCAGACAGACGCGCGGCCGGCCTTGGGATCGCCGTCCCAGGGCGCGCCGCAGTGGTGGCAGAGGTGAGCCATCGCCGTGGTCTCCCGAGGGCCGGGATCATGCGCTGCGGGGTGGCCGGTGTGCAACAGGCCAGTGGGCTGTCAGCGTGCCCCGACGGGCCCCACCTCGCGCACGTACCACGCGCAGGCCTCGCGGACCATGTCGATCCAGACCTCGTTGCCCGCGGCGTTGGTGTGGGCCATCTCGCCGAACTGCTCGTTGGGCAGGTGCCGGGCGTAGGGCGGGGCGACGCGGAAGGTCGGCCAGCGATCCTCCCACGAGCGCAGCAGCCTCTCGCGCTCGGCGAGGACCCCGCGCTCCTCGTAGAGCCGGTGAATCGCCTCTGGCGTCGGCGGCTCGATCACCAGCACGGGGATGCCGCGCTCACCGGCGATCTGCGCGAAGCGCTCGGCCATGGCCCGGGCATGGGCATTGGGGTGAACGTCCACGCGGCCCAGGTAGGTCTCCAGGTGAACGGCGACCTCCTCGCTCGCCTCCTCGTCCGTCGCCATCAGGAACCAGCCCTGTGTGCGCATTCCCTCGATGTAACGCCGGTCGGCGGGATCGAGCGGATCGCGGCCCCAGTCCCAGAGCCAGGTGCGCAGGCGGCTGAGGATCACCTTGCGGTGGTGCACCGAGGGAGGCATCAGCCGGTGCTCGAGGAGCATGTAGAGCATGTGCCACTGGCGCTGCTCGACGAGGAAGCGGACCAGCGTCCGCGTCGGGATCACCGTGAACGCGCGCTCGCGGTTGACCTGCCAGGTGTCGATGCGGATGCGGGCCTCCTCCAGCCCGATGAACTCTGGCCCGAAACCGACAATGAGGAGCTTCGGCGCGGGGCGGTGGTCGAGGTAGCCCTCGAGCATCAGCGGGTCGGCCTCGACGCCCATGTAGGGCCACGAGAAGTTGCACACGCGCAGGCCGCCCCCCAGCGCCTCGTTGACCGCCTCGGCCGGGATCGAGAAGAAGCGGCTGTCGCCGAAGATGACGACGTCGTCCGGCTCCCCGGCGTCGAGGTGGCCGCGCTTGATGTCCACCACCGTCTCGACGCCGTTGAGGAAGAGCTGCGTCGACCCGATGACCATCTCCAGCAGCGCGCACAGCGCGACCGCCGCGAGGCCCGCCCGCGGGCGGGCCTCAGAACTGGAAGTAGTAGAACTGCGGGCCATACAGAGCCCCTCCCAGCGTGATGGCGAAGTACATCGCCGTGTAGAGGAGGACGCGCGCCCAGCCGGGCAGCCGCCAGACGGCCATGTGGTCGCCGGTGCGGAACATGAACAGCTCCATCACGAAGAGCGGCAGCGCGTAGGCGAAGACGAGCAGCCCATCCCGGACCACCGGCCAGGTGAACGCCCAGTCGGTGGCGATCTGCCGCATCGCCAGCCCGAAGTCGCCCAGGCTCGCGACGCGGAAGAGGATGAGGCTGAGGCAGAACCAGTTGAAGTTGATGATCATCTCCGTCACGAGCCGCCGCCGTGAGGGGTCCTTCACGCGCCGCTCGCCCTGGACGAGGCGGTAGACGACCAGCACGGAGCCGCAGAAGAGCCCCCAGGCGACGAAGTGCCACGCCGCGCCGTGCCACAGGCCGCCGAGACCCATCGTGATGACAAGGTTGCGCAGCGTCCGGCGCCGGTTGCCCCCGAGGGGATTGAAGAGATAGTCGCGCAGCCAGAGCGAGAGCGAGATGTGCCAGCGGTTCCAGAAGTCGGTCGGGTCGCGGGCGAAGTAGGGCAGGTTGAAGTTGAGGCGGATGTCGAAGCCCATGATCTTGCCGAGACCGCGGGCGATGTCCGAGTAGCCCGAGAAGTCGCAGTAGATCTGCCAGGCGAAGGCGTAGATGCCGATGATCACGTGCGGCCCGCTGAACTCCCCGGGCGCCGCGTAGATGCGCTCGACGATCGGGGCCAGGTTGTCGGCGATGAAGACCTTCTTGAAGAGGCCGAAGAAGATGAGCCACGCGCCCTCGCTCACCCCCTCCATCGTCACCCTCCTCGGCGAGAGGATCTGGGCCATGAAGTAGCTCGCGCGCAGGATCGGCCCCGCCACCAGCTGCGGGAAGAAGGCGACGTAGAGCGCGAAGTCGAGGGGGTGGCGCGTCGCCGGCAGCTGACGCCGGTAGACGTCGATCGTGTAGCTCATCGACTGGAAGGTGTAGAAGGAAATGCCGACCGGCAGGTAGATGCCGAGCGTCGAGAGGCCGGCGTCGATCCCGAGCGCCGCGAGCAGACGCTGAAGGCTCTCGGCGAAGAAGTCGAAGTACTTGAAGAAGCCCAGGAAACTCAGGTTCACCGCCACCGAGAGCCACAGCCACCGCCTGCGATGCGCCTCACGCTGCTCGCGGTCGATTGCCAGGCCGCAGAGGAAGTCAATGGCCGTCGATGCGATCAGCAGCCCGAGGAATCGCCAGTCCCACATGCCATAGAAGACGTAGCTCGCCGCCAGCAGCATCAGGTTCTGCCCCCGCCGCGGCAGCACGAGGTACAGCGGAAAGACGATCGCCAGGAAGACTGCGAACTCGAGGCTGTTGAAGACCATGCCGGACTCTCGCCTTGTCACCCGCCGCCAAGCCGGCACGGGAGTCGCACCGTCTTAGGGCCGCCGGAGGCCCTTGGCAACCTCCGCCGCGCGGTCACTTGCTCCAGAGGAGGAGCGGCAACGGAAGAACCCGCTCGACACCGCCCCGGTCGCTCGGGCGGTTCGTCAGGCCCGGCGCGAGCCCCGGCAGCAGGGGCTGGCTCCTCGCCTCGCGATGATCGAGGAAGAGCGATGTCGAACCCCCGCCGTCGAAGTTGAGGGCCTCGCGGCACCCGAGGTCCTTCATGAGCAGCGCCAGCTCGTGAAGCGTCGCGCCGATCGAGTGGCGCATGTCCGCCCGGCCGTCGACGGTGACCATGACGACTTCGCCGCGGGCCGTCAGGCCGACCGCCGTCCGCGGCGCGCGCGTCGCGGTCACGTCGAGAGGCAACCGCGT
>JABWBI010000302.1 GCA_013360565.1 Candidatus Sumerlaeia bacterium
CGGGCGAGCCACGCCGCGGTGCTGGCCGCGGCCGACGCGTGCCTGGCCGGCCAAGTCGAGGCAATGGTGACGGCACCGATTCACAAGGCGGCGTGGGCCGCCGCTGGCACCGGGCATCCGGGCCACACGGAGGTGCTGGCCGAGCGCACGGGGACGAACCGCGTGGTGATGATGCTGGCGGGACCACGGCTCAAGGTCACACTCGCGACAATCCATCTGCCCCTGCGCCGCGTGCCGGAGGCGATCACGCGCGACCGGCTCCGCATGGTGATCGAGGTGACGGCGGAGTCGCTGCCGCTGTTCGGCATCAGCCGCCCCCGCGTCGCGGTGGCGGGGCTCAATCCTCACGCGGGAGACGAGGGGCTGTTCGGCGACGAGGAGATCACGACAATCGCGCCGGCAATTGCCGGCGCGCGCGCCTCAGGGATCGACGCGCAGGGCCCCTTCCCGGCGGACACGGTGTTTGCACGGGCCGCGTCCGGTGCCTTCGACGCCGTCGTCGCGCTCTATCACGATCAGGGCCTCGGGCCGATCAAGACGCTGGACTTCGAGCGGACGGTGAATATCAGCCTCGGCCTGCCGATCATCCGGACGTCGGTCGATCACGGGACGGCTTTCGACATCGCGGGCCAGGGCGTGGCCAACCCGTCGAGCCTCATCGAGGCGATCGGGTGGGCGGGGACGATGGCGCTCGGGCGGCGGGCCCGCGCAGACTGAGGCGCGCTTCAGGGCGCCACTTCGGCGGCCACTTCCTCCACGAGGGCGCGGATACGCGCGCGCATGGCCTCGTCGTCCTCGGGGAACCGGACATCGTCCGGTGTGATGACGAAACCGCCACTCTCGGACGTCTCGACGTACTGGACATCCTCGAGGACAACGCCGGGCTGACCGGAGTCGATGGTATCCCGGGCGACGAGGCGGGGCTGATCGCGCCAAGCGCGGAGCGCATCGCGCGCACCCTCTTCGTCGCCGGTGACGAGGAGCCAGTGGATCAGGCCGCGCTGCTGGTGAGGGTGACCGAGGAGGACCTGCTTCGCGTAGAATCCAGTGTCGCGTCGCATGTCGCCGGTGAGGTCCTGCCACGTGCCGCCCTCGGGCGGGCGGGCGACGGGACTGCGAGTCCAGTCGGCGGCCTGGCCGATCTCGCCGCGGACGTAGGGCTCCAGCCAGAAGTAGCGCTGAATCGCATAGGGCGTGCGGCGCCCGAAGAGCGCGTAGGAGAGGTCGATGTAGTCGGCGATCATCATGGCCTGGACCTCGGGGTGCTCGCGGCAGAAGTCGTTCACCTCGGCTGGAGTCCAGCCCGGCTGCACACCGTAGCGCGGTCCGTAGATGTTCTGGATGTTGGTGACGGTCATCTGCCAAGGGCCGATGGTCGTCTGACCGATCATGTCGCCCGTCTCCTCCGCAGTGGTGCGGCCCCAGCGCCGGTCGGGCTGATTGAAGAGGACGGAGCCCTCCTGCAGGGCATGGGTCCACAGATCCTCGATTCCGACGGCGAGCGCCTCGCCCGAGGCGTGCTTGGCGCGGAGCGCCTCGTGGGCGACGGCCAGGACCTCGGGGCCGCCGGGGCCGTACATGGCGGTGCCGATGTGGTCGCGGATCCGCTCGAAGCGCGTCTGGAGATCCAGCGCGGCGGCCGCAGTGGCCTCGGCGGCGAGGGCGTCGCGGGACGCGCCCACGGTCTCGCAGCCCGTCAGGAGAAGTGGAATGGCAAGAGCGGCAAGAGCGAGCCAGCGCATGGGAGCACCTCGCGATGGGGTCAAGTGCCAGAGCGGACGATGAGAGGTCAGCGGGGGATTATTTGCAAGACAGAACGAAGGCACCCGAGCAGCCGCTCCGCGTTGAAGGGCTTGGGGAGAAACGCCGCGGGGGGCGGTCCCTCGAGATTCGCCATTGCCTCCTCAGCCTCATAGCCGCTCATCATGACAACCCGGACGTGGGGCTGAAGCCGCCGCATGGCGGCGAGGGCTTCCGGTCCCTCGAGCACGGGCATTGTCACGTCGAGCAGAACGGCATCGATGTCGGCCTGACGGGCCTCGAAGAGTGCGACACCCTCGGCACCGTCGCGCGCCAGAAGGACCTCGATGCCGTGGCGTTCGAGGAGGCGAGCGGTGAATTGACGGACCGCTTCCTCGTCATCGATGACGAGAATCACGCCGCGCCGGGGAACGTGATTGAAGGCCGGAGAAAGGCCAAGCAGGGGAGGCGAGGCTGGGGCGGCGGCCCGGCTGCTGGGAGGCAGGAGAATCTCGATGGTCGTGCCACGGTCCGGCTCGCTCGTCGCACCGATGGCGCCACGGTGGGCACGGATAATCCCGAGTACGGCGGCGAGGCCCAGGCCGCGCCCGGTGAACTTGGTGGTGTAGAAGGGATCGAACGCGTGGCGCAGGCCCTCGGCGTCCATGCCGCAGCCGTCGTCAGTGACGGTGATGAGGATGTGCGGCCCCGGGGACAGCGTCTCGCCCAGGCGCAGGCGACCCATCATCTCGGTACCCGGCTCGACGAGAGCGGTGCGCAGAACGACGGTGCCTGGAGAGTCGCCGATGGCCTCACCGGCGTTCGCGAGGAGGCCGATGAGGGCCTGACGCATCTGGGCGGCGTCGAGATCGACGGGGGGCAGGTCCGGTGCCAAGTCACAGAGGAACTTCACCGGCGCGCCCGTGGAGTCGGCGAGGAGATGAACGGCCTCCTCGATCAGGGGATTGATGGACAGAGGAGTCGTGGCCATCACGGCGCCGCCGGAGAAGGCGAGAAGCTGGCGCGTGAGATCCGCGGCCCGGCGCGCAGCGGCCTCGATGTCCCGGACGGCCTCGAGCGCGGGGTGACCCGCTTCGAGGTCGAGCTGCGCGAGACCGGCGTTGCCGAGGATGCCCACGAGCAGGTTGTTGAAGTCGTGCGCGATGCCGCCGGCCAGAAGACACAGGCTCTCCAAGCGCTGCGCGTCCGAGTGACGCGACTCGGCGAGGCGCCGCTCCTCCTCGAGGTGGTGACGCTGCGTGATGTCGAGGAAAACGGCGAGCGCTCCCGTGGTCTCGGCGGTCCCGGGAATGCGCAGCGGCACGGCGGAGCACAGGCACCAGAGGATCTGGCCGTCGGCGCGCGGCAGCCCGATCATGTTGGCGGACTGGGCGAGGCCGGTGGCGAGGCAACGCAGCGGAGGCAGGTCGTCGAGGCGCCAGGGTTGGCCATCCTCGCGCAGCGCGCCGGGGATGCAGTCCGCGAGGCGACACCCGCTCATCTCGCCGGGCGTCAAGCGCAGAAGACGCTGCGCCTCGGAGTTGGCGGCCAAGACCTCAGCGCCGGACGAGAGGTGAAGCAGCCCCCCGGGCATGGCCTCGAGGATGAGGTGACTCACGGCCTCGGCAGCCCGTGAGTGCAACCGGGGCGGGGCGTCGAAGGGAACGGTGGCGAGTGTGACCGGACGGGCCCGGTGCTCGACGGGCATCGTCACCGCGTGTCGCAGCAGCGCCGCGGCGGTGGGGACATCGCGGAGCGGGCGCCCGGCGAGGTCGGCTGCTCGGCACCCGGCCAGATCCGCAAAGGCACGGTTGACGTCGAGCAGGAGCTGGTCGCCCTCGGCCAGCAGCGCCATCGCGACGGGGCTGGCACGGAAAGCCGCCTCGAAGATCGTCGAATCCTCGGGGGCGGGTTGCTGTGGCTGACTCGCGCCAGTCCCCATCGGCGCGTCTCCTGCATCGATCTGGTCTGGTCCGGTCCCCCTCCCTCTTCTCCTTTTCGGCAATCCGGAGGAGAGTTGCAATCGCCTCTTGCGATCCAGCGGGTCGGATTCTCAATAGAAGGGGATGCGAATCTCTGTCGTCATCCCCGCCCTGGACGAAGAGGAGGCCCTCCCGGCTGTGCTCGCCTCTCTGCCCCGGCCCCCGGTGTCGGAGGTGGTGGTCGTCGACAACGGTTCGACGGACGGGACGGCCGCGGCGGCGCGGGCGGCGGCGGGGCC
>JABWBI010000303.1 GCA_013360565.1 Candidatus Sumerlaeia bacterium
TCCGCGCGCACCTCGAAGAGCACTGGACGGCGCCCGACGGCGGTGCGCACGACGCCCGACCGGCGAATGAGGCCGAGGCGCTCGAGCTCGTCGACCGTCTCGCCGGCGCTGGGCGCCGTGTAGTTGAGCCTCTTGGCGAGGTCGAACTTCGAGATCGGTCCCTGGTGGATGACGGCCTGGAGGACCCGGTTGCGGCGCACCTGGCGCTTGGTGTCGACGCGGTCACCGTTCGTCGAGGCGAGAAGCGGGGCGGAGCGCGGGGGCATCGGATCAGGTCGCTCGGGGCGGGATCATTGAGGCCACGGCGGCGGACGTCAACCGGCCAGAGCGGCGGCGCCCGCGCCTCCGGGGAGACGCGGGCGCGCGATTCCGTGGGACGGGGAGGTCAGTCCGCCATGAAGACGGACATCTCGGCGGGGGCGGCGTTCACCGCCGTCAGGTTGTCGTAGAGCACGGTCGAGACCGATCCGGCCGCATTGCCATTCTCCTGAATGCCGATGCGCCACTCGACGATGTTCGCGAGATCGAGGGCGCTGTCGTCACCCGCCGCCTGGAGAAACCAGCCGCTCGTCGGCCCGAGGTCGACGGTCGACCACGAGGCGACGTTCGGGGCGCCGACGCCCACGGCGAAGTGGGTGGCGCCGGAGTCGACGAGACCGACGAAGAGGTTCTGGTTGGCCGGACTGAGCGCGGGGTCGCCGAACACGTCGAGCCTGATTGCCGTGTGGCCTGTGATGTTGCGTGGAGTCGCAAACCGGTGGGCGGCCAAGGAGATGTTGAACGCCGACGCGGCGGGGTTGGTGTGGGTGATGGCGAGAGCGACGTCGCCGCCGCCGCCGGGCCCCGTGGCGGTGGCGCGGGTGACCGAGAACCCGCCCGCGGTGCTGATGTCACGCGTGCGGGCGGTGGCACTTGGAGTGGTGCTGTAGAGGACCATCTCGTCGATGATCGGCGCAGGGGTCAGCAGGGGGTCGACCGCCAGCGTGTAGGAGCCCCGGGCCGTGTCGCCGGCGCCGCCGTTGCCATCGCCGAAGATGAAGTCGATCGTCGATCCCAGGCCCCCGGGAAACGAGACCGGAATGTCCCCGGGAATCGTCGTGCTCAGGGCGATGGCGTACTCGACATCGGTGGTGGCGACGAAGGGGCCGAAGGGGACCGCGCCGGGCGTCGCGCCGCCGCTGTTGAAGTTGCCCGTCGTCTGGCCGAAGACCGACGCCCCCGCCACGAGCGTGTCCGACCCGATGGGGGGAATGGGCCCGAAGAGATTGAAACCCGTCAGAGCACTGCTGTCGCCGTCGATTCCGCTGAACTCGTTCCCGTCGTAGCCGTCGGCGTTGGCGCTCTGGATGCGCACGTAGAGGTTGTTCTGGTCATTGGCGAGATAGAGGGCCGTGATGTCCCGCCCCGTTCCGCCGTCGCCCGTCCCATCGGCGACGAGGACAGGGACTTAGCCATCCCACTCGTCGAAGCTGCCGTCGATTTGAATCCCCGGAGCCCAGACCGACGCGGCCATGGCGCTGGTGCCGAGGCCGGCGGCGAGGGCGGTCGAGAAGATGAGTCTGTCACGCATGGGAGTCCCTCCGTGGTGAGCGAGCGGGCGCGGCTTCGGCGCCCAGGGGTCTGATATGGCGGGATGCAGCGAGTCTGTCAACAGATTATTCAGAAATCTTCATTGAAGTCGTCACCCCAGGGTGTGTGTCCTTTTTCACCCAGCACTGCGGGAGTGATCCGATTCCCGCCATATTTTCAGCTCTCTGAAAAATAGTTGACATTCACCGCCCGCCGCTCCAGACTGCTCGCGCTCTGCGAAGATCTCTCCTCGTCCCCCGGAGGCGTCGACGATGACCCGCACCCTCGCTCTCACGGCCGCACTCTGGGCGCTCGGGCCCCTCGCCGCGGCCCAGATCCGCTCGCTCGAGGACTTCGAGTTTGCCTCGAGCAACGCAAGCGCCGCCGCCGGTGTCACGGTCTCTCCGGAGGGTGTCGCCTCGGCCACCGTTGTCTCCGGTGCCGGGGCGAACGCGAGCGAAGGGTCGTTTGCGCTGGGCGTCAACTATGTCGATCCGGGATCGCCGGCCGGCTTCGAGGGCGTGAGGATCCTCCGCACGTTCTCCCCCCCCATCGCCCTGGCGCGCGGCTACACCGAGGCGGGCGTCCCCGGGCACGCGCTCACCGATCTCCGCTTCACGCTCGACATCAAGGGCGACCCGGCCTTTGCGGCGGGCGCGGGGGCCAATCTGTGGCTCTTCGTTCTCAATGGGCAGGGCGACCGGTTCCGCTACATCAACTTCACCGACCCGGTGCTGAGCAGTGCGACCTACACCGACAACCGCCCGCTGGGTCTCGGGCTGGTTGACCGCGATGCAGGGAGCACGGGTCCAGGGACCCTCGACCAGATCGCCGCGGTCGAGCTGTTCATTCAGAATCCCAACGCCTCTACACCGATCACCGGGACGCTCTTCTTCGATGACCTCCAGGTCAGCGAGATCGCATCGGTGTGGGGCCCTGGGGTCGTGATCGACGGCTCGTTCGACGACTGGGATGGTCAGGTGCCCGCGGCCATCGTCGACGCCTCTGGCGACGGCGGCACCGGGCGTGACCTCGTGGCCGTCTACCTCGCCAACGACGCCGCGAATCTGTACGTCCGGCTGGAGTCGGCGAACGCCGACGCCTTCGACGGCAACGAGTTCATGGCCATCGACGGCGATGCGAATGCCGCCACGGGCTTCAACTTCCTGGGGCTCGGCCTGGGCACCGACACGCTCATCTTCGGCGCGTCGGTGGCCGGGCAGTCGACGTCGAGCTTCAACACCGGCCCGGCCACGCCGAGTGGCGTCGACTGGGGGCCCTTCACTGCCACGCGGAACATCGAATATGCCGTGGATCTCGCCACGACACTGCCCGCCGGGACGGACATTCCGCAGTCCTTCCCCGGGGGGCCCGGTTCGCTCATCCGCGTGGTCACACTCGACTCCAACCCGGGTGCGAGCGACACCGGGGGGCCAGGCTCCTACCTCCTCGCGACGGCGCCTGTCTCGACGGCGCGCACCGGCCTGATCGACGGGATGGACCTCTACGACAGCGACGCGAATGCCGTGCTGCGCACGCAGGACATCAGCGCGGCGAGCTCGGAGGCGACGGCGGCCAACCGCGCGGCGGGAGGACCGGGCGGCGGCGCGGACACAGCGCTCCAGGTGACGCACACCAACCCGGCGGGCGCGCCGTTCATCCGCTCGATCCTCGAGCACCGGATCGCGACGCCGGTCAACATTCTGCCGCACGATGACATCACGCTCGACGTCTTCGGCTCGGCCGCGCTCACCGGCCAGAACCTCGTCCTGGGCCTGCGCGACGTGGACGGTGACTCGTTCGCGGTGGGCACGGGCACCCCCGTCTCGGCCGAGTGGAACACGGTCCACTTCGGCCCGACGTCGACGTGGTTTGACCAGAACCCCGGAACGGGCGACGATTCCTTCGACGCGAGCCGGGTCGCCGGATGGTGGATTGCCATCGAGGAGTCCGCTGCGGGCAGCGGCTCGACGGCGACGCTGGGCTATGACAACCTGCGGGCGGTGCTCGTCACCACTGGCGTTGGCCGCGCCACGTGGGCGGCGTATCGCTGATCCCAGATCACACGAGGGAGTGAAGTCATGCGAAACGTGACGGGACTTCTCGGCGCTGCGGCGCTCCTGGTCAGCCTCGGACGGCCCGGGCCGGCAGGAATCGCCTGGCAAGAGGGCGATCCGGCCCCCAACGGGCGACACCAGTTCCTCTACGCGGCGGATGGCTCCGCCGGTGCCGCGGCCTTTGAGCGAGACGTGCTGGGGGACGCGAACGTGCAGGTGTTCCTCGAACCCTTTGACTGTCACCGTCTCGACGGAGCGCAGGCGCGGGCCGCGGGCCTGACCCCGCCCGCGCTGGCCCTGCGCGACGGCCAGGGCGC
>JABWBI010000304.1 GCA_013360565.1 Candidatus Sumerlaeia bacterium
GACGACGAGGGGGGAGTACTCGCGGAGGACCTCCTCGATCGTGCGGAAGTTGCCCAGGGACTTCGACATCTTCTCGCCGTCGATGTTGAGGAAGCCGTTGTGCATCCAGAAGCGCACGTACTCGCGGCCGGTCGCGCCCATGCTCTGGGCGCGCTCGTTCTCGTGGTGGGGGAAGACGAGGTCGGTGCCTCCGGAGTGGATGTCGATCGTCTCGCCGAGGTGCGTGTGGATCATGGCGGTGCACTCGATGTGCCAGCCGGGCCGCCCGGCTCCCCAGGGCGAGGGCCACGACGGCTCGCCGGGCTTCGAGGCCTTCCACAGGGCGAAGTCGAGCGGGTCCTCCTTCTCCTCGCCGGGCTCGACGCGCGCGCCCTCGCGCAGGTCGTCGATGTTGCGTCCGGAGAGCTCGCCGTAGTGGTCGAACGCCCGGACGCGGTAGTACACGTCGCCCGAGGGCGTGGCGTAGGCCAGGCCGCGGTCGATCAGCGTGGCGATGAGCGCGAGCATCTGCGGGACGTGCCCGGTGGCGCGCGGGTGGACGTCGGCCGGCTGGACGCCCAGGAGCGCCGCGGTCTTGAAGTAGTAGTCAGCGTACTTCGCCGCGACGGCCTCCCAGGTCGTCCCCTCCCGCGCCGCGCGGCTGATGATCTTGTCGTCGATGTCCGTCAGGTTCTGGACGAACTTCACACGGAAGCCGCGGTGCGCCAGGTGACGCCGGATCACGTCGAAGACGACGAAGTTGCGCGCGTTGCCGATGTGGAAGTGGTCGTAGACCGTCGGGCCGCAGTTGTAGAACAGCACGTCCGGCGGATGGAGGGGCCGGAACTCCTCGCGCTGGCGCGTGAGCGTGCTGTGGATGCGGATGGGCATGGGGCTCTCTCAGATGACGTACATGTCTTTGGCCTCGGCCGTCTCGTCCTCGTCGTCGTCCTGCGCGGTCTCGATGAGCATGCCCAGCTGCGTCTCGAGGGCCTTGAGCCGGGCATCCTGCTCGTGGATGCGGCGCATGACCGGGTCGGGAATCAGGTCGTGGCGCATGTCGTCCTCGGGCGCGACGTTCTCGTCGCGGCGGCGGACGACCCGGCCGGGGATCCCGACGACCGTCGAGTGGGCGGGGACGTTCTTGAGGACGACGGCGTTGGCGCCCACGAGGACGTGGTCGCCGACGGTGATGTTGCCGAGGATCTTCGCGCCGCCGCCGACGGTGATGTGGCTGCCGAGCGTGGGGTGGCGCTTGCCCTTCTCCTTGCCGGTGCCGCCGAGCGTCACCTGGTGGAAGAGGTTGACGTGGTCGCCGATGATCGTCGTCTCGCCGATGACGACGCCCATGCCGTGGTCGATGAAGAAGGCCTTGCCGATCTGGGCGCCGGGGTGGATCTCGATGCCGGTCAGGAACCGGTTGAGCTTGCCGAGAAGGCCGGGGATCAGCGGGATGCGGAGGAGCCAGAGGAGATGCGTGAACCGGTGAATGGTGATCGCGTGGTAGCCGGCGTAGGAGAAGACCACCTCCAGGAGTCCCCAGAAACCGCGGGCCGCCGGATCGTTGCGCATGACGGCCGCCGCGTCGTGCCAGAGATGGAAGCGGTCCCACAGCCACCCGAGGGGGCCAGGCGCGGGAGCGCTGGCGCAGGGGGTGCCGGGCACGGTGGGTTTCTCGCTGGACATCGGGCGTGCTCGCGATGAAGGCATGAGCATCGCGTGACGCCGGGCCAAATGTAAAATGAGAAATGCGGACCGGGAGCACCGGAGATGATGGTGGAGAACGGGGACCGGGCCGGATAGGCTCCGGCCCATGACTCGACGCATGCACCCGGGGATGGTCCTCACGCTGATCTTCACCGCGGCACTGCTCAGCACCGGATGCGGCCACGCCCGCCATCCGCTGGGCGGTGTGCGGCTGACGCGGACGGAGTTCCTGGGCGAGATCTGGAACGAGACGTCGGCGGCCGGCGGCGTCGTGGCCCAGGACGGCGGGCTGGCTTGGCCCGTGCCGGGCGGCGCGCTGTGGGCCTTCGGAGACACGTTCCTCGGCACCGTGGACTCCGACGGAGACCGGATCATCCGCGGGATGGCGGGGACCACGATCGCACTTCACGAGAGCGGCGCGCGGCGTTTTCCGCCTGCGCTCCGGTACTGGACGGACTCCAGCGGGCGGGCAGCCATGCCGATCCCGCTCGGGCCGGGGGAGTCGTCGCCGGAGCACCGCTTCTGGCCTCTCGCCGGCGTCGCGGCGAACGGCAAGTGCTACCTCTTCTACTCGCTCATCGAGCGGACCGCGGGCGAAGGGCCGTGGAACTTCCGGGGCCTCGGCGATGGCCTGGCGTGGTCACGCGGGCCGCTGGGGATGTACGAGCGAGTGCGCCACGGGGCGAGCGAGGAGTGGCGCTTTCCCGTCGCCCCGAGCCAGATCGTCGAGAGCGGCGAATGGCTGTGGCTCTATGAGGCACGCGCGGCCGGCTCGGTGCCGGGGGCCGTCCTCGCGCGGGTGCGGCCGCGCGACATCGAGGACCCGGGCGCGTACGAGTTCTGGACGGGACCGGGCGAGACATTCAGCCCCCATCGCGACGAGGCCCGGCTGATCGCCGAGAACATCCACGGGCAAGTCTCGGTCGCGTGGAACCCCTTCGCGCAGCGGTACCTGATGGCGACCTCGAGCGACTTCACCGCGCCGCGGACCATCCGCCTGCGCGCGGCGCGCGAGCCGTGGGGACCATGGAGCGAGCCCGTGCTGGAGATCGAGGTGCCCGAGCGCGAAGGCCAGACGACGACGCTGGTCTACTGCACGTACCTGCACCCCGAGCTCTTCGAACTCGACGGCCGGCGCGTCGTCCTGACCCACTGCCGGATGCTCAGCGGCGAGTGGGAACTCACGAATCCAGAGATGACCGTGCTCACCTTCGACCGGCCCCGCGGCGAGCCTTGACCGCACCGCGGCGGCGTGAGACGGATCAGGCCCATGCCCCGGGGGACACTCCTCACGCTCGTCTGCCTGGTTCACTTCGCCGCGCTGCTGCCGCTGGTGCGCGAGGCGGCGGAATCTCCCAACGACGCCTCGCGCTTCGGAGCCGCCGTGAGCCTTGCGGCCGGGGGAGGCTACGGCTTGGCGGCGCCCTATGCGGGGACACTGGACCGGGCACTGCGCGACGACGGCGTCTTCATCTCCGACAAGCCGCCCCTGCTCAATGTGCTGGCGGGGAGCGTGGCGTGGATGAGACTGCGAGCGGGAGGCGGGGAGGCGAGCCTGAGCGGAACGTACCGCCTGGTCACTATCCTGCTGTCGCTGGTGCCGGCGACACTGACGCTCGGGGCGCTGGGCGCCCTCTTGCTCCGCCTGGGCCGGAGTCCCATCGAAGCCGCGCTCGCCGCGCTCCTCCTCGGGCTGACGACCAGCCTCACGGTGTATGCGATCACCTTCGCCAATCACGCCCTCGCCGCGTTGCTGGTGATGGGGACCGTGATTCTCCTCCCCGCCCGCGACTGCGCCGGAAGACCGTGGCTGCTGGGCCTCGTCGCGGGCACGCTCCCTCTGATCGATGTGCCGGCAGGATCGGTGATCGGTCTGGTGACGCTTGGGCACGTCGCGCTGACGCTGCGGCGCGTGCCGTGGGGCTTTCTCGCCGGAGCGGCGATCCCGGCGGTGGTGGGCCTCGGGCTGAACCGGGTGCTGACACACACGTGGCTGCCGGTGTATTTCCACGGCGAGATGTACGAGTACGAGGGCTCGGTGTGGAGGACGCTGCCGAGCGGACTGCCGCCGTATCCGGTGCGCGTCTTCGAGCGGTTGATCGGGATGACGGTGGGCTCTCAGGGGTTCGTGCTGCTGTGGCCTGTCTCGCTCTTCGCCCTGGCCGGCCTTCGCCGCGCACTCCGCGCCCCGGCGTCGCCGCGTGAGGAGTCGATCGCCCGCTGGACGGCG
>JABWBI010000305.1 GCA_013360565.1 Candidatus Sumerlaeia bacterium
CAGCGGGCGTGGGCCGCGGTGGGGGTGAAGGAAAGCAGGGCAGCCAGCGCCACGAGCGGCGCCTTGGTGACGAGTGACATGACGAGTGACTCCCGAGGTGTGTGCTGTCGCGAGGGCACCCTCGCCGGTCACTGGCGCAAGCGCCACCCCTGGTTCCCCGAGCGCTGGGCCACCCCCGGCGACCTGGGCACCCCCGTCGTCGATCTGACCGGCCTCCGCATCACCGCCGCGATCTGCTTCGACATCCATTTCCTCACGGAGGACGCCGGCCGCGCGCTCGACGAGGTCGATGTCCTTCTGTTCCCGACGGCGTGGGTCGACGGCCCGGCCCGCAGCGATCTGCGCGCAGACCTGCTCCCGCCGCTCGCGCGGCGGCACCGCGTCGGGATCGTCAATGCCAACTGGGCGGTGTCCCGCCCCGCGCTCCCCGGCCAGGGCGGCTCACGCGTGCTCGACGCAGGCGGCCGGGTCATTGCGGAGGCACCGAGGGGGAGGGGGCCCCACGTGGTCCGCGCTGCATTGAGCCCGTCCGGGTGATGCGAAATCCAGGCTGAGGGCAGGCCGCTACCCGGAGAAGAGCTTCTTCATGCTGTTCGTGTCCCAGTACGAGGCGTAGCGATGGATCCTGCCGTCGCGCAGCTCGATCACGGATGCGCCCCGCATGCGGAAGCGAGCGCCGCTCGCCGGGATGCCGGGGAAGTCTCCCGCATTCGTCCCCGTCGCCTGCCATTCGGCGACGAAGAAGCCCTCGCCGATCGAGACGTTGCGGATCTCGAGCTCGAGGTCCTGCAGCCCGTGCGCGCTCTCGCAGCCGAGCGCGAGCGCGCCGGTGAAGAGGGCGGGGCGGTCGCCCGCGGTGAACAGGCGCGCGCGTGTGAAGCCCAGCCCGCGGGGTGTCGTCAGGATCGTGAGGATCATCAGGTGAAGGTCGGCGATGGCGATCGACGAGCTCAGCGCCGCGAAGATGCCGTTGATCAGACGCATCTGTCCCATCACCCCGCCCAGGTGGGAGATGGTCAGCGAGGGTCTGGGCGAGAGGGAGGGCGTGCGCTCGGGCGCCACCGGCGTCACGGCGCGCCCTCGAGCTGCGCGCTGGGCGTGGCGAGGAACTTCGTCATCCGCACGCGCGTCCCCTCGCCGGGCTCCTGGCTGAACTCCACCTCGTCCATGAAGCGCTGCATGATGAACGTGCCGAGGCCGCGGTGGCGCTGAACGTTGACATACTCCTCGACGCTCTTGACCGCCCCCGGCCGGCCGTGGTCGCCGACGCCCCGGTCGATCACAGTGATGCGCATGACCCCCGGCTCCGCCTCGAATCGGATGATCAGCGGCCGGGCGTCCTGGTCCTTCGGATAGGCGTGCTCGATCACGTTCGCGCACGCCTCGTCCACGCTCAGCTCGATCTTGTGGAGATCCTCCTCGGAGAAACCCAGCTCCGACGCACTCTGCACGACGACGCCCCGCACCCAGCACAGCACCGACTTGTCCGCCGGGCAGCTGAGCTCGAACGCGAGGGGCCGCCTCTCGGTCATGGCCGCCTCGGCCCCGCCTCTGGCGGGCGGTCAGCTCTGAAACACAGCACGGGCCTCATCCTCGCTCGTGCAGAGGTGAAAGATGCGCGTGAACCCCAGGAGGTCGAGGATCTTGTACACCTTCGCCGTCGGCTGCAGCAGCACCAGGTCCCCCCCGTGCTTCTTGAGCCGCTGCGAGAGCCCCATCAGCGCCCCGATCCCCGCGCTCGAGATGTAGCTCAGCCCCTGGAGATCAAGCACGATCTTGTTCGTCCCCGCGCCCAGGAGGTCGTCGGTGTGCTTGTCGAAGTCGGCCACGGTGTGCGCGTCGAGGTAGCCGCTGAGGCCCACGACCACAACGCCCGCGGCCGAGTCGAGTGCCCGGTTCTCCACCTCGAAAGTTTTCATGCGCGCACCCCAGTCCTCGCAGTGTCCGGGAAAACGCTACGGCCCCGGGGCCGCGAGCGTCAACCGGTTTGTCTCTCCAGCACCGGGGCCTCCAGCACCCGGGCGCTCCGCCGGCGCCGCAGCGTCACCAGCGTGATGTCGTCGTGCTGCGGGATACCCCGCGTGAAGTCCGTGATGTCCGCCAGCAGCGTCTGGATCAGCGCCGAGGCGCCCTCCGCCGCGGCCGTCTGCAGCACGCCGAAGAACCGCTCCTGCCCGTACTCCTCGCCCCGCTCGTTCATCGCCTCGATCACACCGTCGGTGTACAGCACCGCCAGGTCGACATCACTCAGGTCCACCGTCAGGTCCTCGATCACGTCGAACACCTCGCCCTCGACCAGCCCCAGGGCGATCCCCTCGGGCGTGTACAGCACCGGCCGTGCGTTCTCCCGCGGGCAGGTGATCAGCGGCTCGTGGCCCGCCCGCGCGAAGCGCAGCGTGTTCGCCGCCAGATCGAGGATGGCGTAGGTCATCGTGATGAACACGTTCTCGCGCGTGTCCTCGTACACCCGCTGATTGATGATCCGCAGCACCTCCGCGGGCTGCAGACGGCCCGGCGCCTCCGCGCGCAGAGCGCTGCGCACCATCGCCATGATCAGCGCCCCGGGGATGCCCTTGCCCGACACGTCGGCGATGACGATGCCCAGGTGCCGGTCATCCACGCGGATGAAGTCGTAGTAGTCGCCCCCCATCTCCAGCGCCGGCGTGCAGTACGCGGCGATCTCGAACCCCTCGGCCTCCGGCATCTCCGCCGGCAGGAGCAGCCGCTGGAAGTCCATCGCGATCTTCAGCTCGCTCTCGATCCGCTGCTTCTCCGACAGCTCATCGTAGAGCTGGACGATGTTCACCGTCACCGCCGCCTGGTCCGCGAGCGCCGCGAGCAGCCCCATGTCCTGCTCAGTGAAAGCTTGGCCCTGCGCCCGCTTGTTCACCACCGCGGAGACACCCACGAGCCGGTCACGGATCTTCAGCGGCATGAGCATCATCGTCTCCAGCGGCACCAGCTCGTGGGCCTCCTTCGGGATGCGCGGCTCCTGCTTGGCGTCGGCGATCAGCAGCCCCTCGCCCGTCTGCGCGACGGTGCCCACCACTCCCTCCCCCAGCGCGATGCGCTCGGCCCGCACCTTGTCGTGCAGGTACCTGCGCTTTGTCAGCACGTAACCCGACCCCACCGGCTGCAGCGGCGGGAAGAGACCACGCACCACCCGCGCGCGCAGGTGTCTGTCGCCCTTGTCCTCCTCCATCAGATAGATCGCCCCCGCCGACGCCTTCGTCTCCTCGATGATGAACTCGGTGATGATCTCCAGCGTTGTCTCCAGGTCCGCCTCGCGCGTCACCATCTCACCCATCCGGTGCAGAAACAGCAGCACCGACTCGCGCTCTTTCTCGTGCGTGATCACCTGGACCTGGAGCGCCCGGATCCGCGCGCGCAGGATCGAGATCACGATCCAAGACACGGCGCCGAGCACCAGAAAGACGGCGATGTGCCAGAAGAGCAGGAACTGGAGGGGCACCGGGAGCATGGCCGATGGTCCGGCAGCCCCCGTGAGAGATCAATCGGAAACGCCCCTACTCCACCAGGCCCCCGGGCAGCTCCATGCGAATCACCCGCCCCGCCACGTCCACCTCTCTCAGATACGCCTTCACAAAGGGAATCTCGTGGACGCGCCCCGCCGCGCTCCTCACCTCCAGGTAGTCGTGCGCAGCGCCTTCGAGAAACGCCGTCACCTCGCCCACCACGCCGCCGCTGCCATCGATCAGCGCGCACCCGATCAGATCGCCCGACCACCACGCGCCGTCCCCGGCCTCGGGCATCTCCCCGGGGTCGACCCAGATCTCCCAGTGCGTCCGCGCGGCGATCGCCTCCCGCGTCTCCAGCCCTTCGAAGGCCCCCACGGCCCGCCTCCCCTGCCAGCGCAGGCTCGTCCAGCGCCGGGGCGCTGACGTCAGCG
>JABWBI010000306.1 GCA_013360565.1 Candidatus Sumerlaeia bacterium
GCAGAAGACCCCCCCGATGAGGCCCGGCGAGAGCCCGAGCAGGAGCCCCCCGGCGAGAGCCGCGGCCGCGCCGAGAAGAAGCGCGATGACAACGGCGGCGTTGCATCGCAGGCCGCGCTGGCGCAGTGCGGAGAAGAAGCCCGGGCCGCTGGAGAGGCCGACGGCGTAGACGAAGAGAATGAGGCCAACCTCCTGCACCTCGCGGGGCAGGGTGAGCGGAGCCGCGCCGGCCGGCTGCCAGGCCCCGAAGGCGAGTCCGGCGAAGAGGACGCCGGCGACGCCGAAGCCGAAGCCCCGGACCCTGATCTGACCGAACAGGTAGCCCAGGCCGATGACGAGAAAGAGGAGGAGCGGCGGGTGATGCTCGAGGATTGCCCGGAAGTCTGCCATGGCGCGCGCGTCATCATGCCAGAGGGGACACCGGCGTCCACCTCATTCGCTGGCGGGAAATCACAGTTTCGAGCCGGCTCAGTGCTGCAGACCGGTGCGCTGCGTCTCGTGGAGGACCCCCTCGGCGCGGCGGCGGGCGGCGTCTTCGACGACGTGGTGGGGCGTGGGGAAGAGGGCGCCGGTGAAGAGCGTGATCGAGCCGCCGACAAGCTGGTACCAGGTGAATGAGAGCCAGGGGGTGCGGGGGTCATCGCTGGCGGGATTTCGCAGCCACTCGGGGAGGACCCATCGCATGCCCTCATCGGGGGTGACGAACACGTCGGCGAGCAGGAGGTGCTGGCCGCTGAGAACGAGGACGCCGGCCATCCCGGCGATGATGGCGAGGACATTGCCGAGGTCATTGCCGCGCCTCTTGGTGAGCATGCCGAGGAGGAAGACGCCGAGCATGGGCCCGAGGAAGATGCCCGCGGCTCCGAGGGCGATGGGGAGGATGGTGATCTCGGTCTCGGAGATGTTGATGTAGGCGATGCCGATGGCGATGGCGATCATGAGTCCCGCGAAGAACGCGGTGAAGAACCGGGCGATGGCGACCTGGGTGTGGCCCTTGGCGTTGGGCGCGAAGAGCGGGATGAACCAGTCGTTTGTGGCCGCCGTCGCGAGCGCGTTGAGGGCGGCGCTGAGAGATCCCATGGCCGTCGCAAAGACCCCGGCGAGGACGAAGCCCCGGACGACGACGGGCATGACGCTGAGAATGTACTGGCCGAAGACGTCGTTGGTCTTGGGCGGCATGAGCTCGGGGCGCTGCTCGTAGAAGACGATCAGGAGGACGCCGATGAAGGTGAAGGCGCTGGCGATGGGGACATCCATGAGAGCCGCGGAGATGAGAGAGCGGCGGGCCTTGCGGTACGTCTCGGCGGTGAGCATGCGCTGGACCATGTCCTGGTCGGTGCCGAAGGCGGCCATGTTCCCCACGGTGGCGCCGATCAGGGCCGCCGGGAGGGTGTAGGGATTGGCGAGGAGGACGCGGACGATCTCCCACAGCGTCATGCCGGGCGCCGCACTCTCGAGGCCTGTGCGCAGGTAGCCCGATTGAATTTCCGCGCCGGGTGCGGCGGGGAGGAACTGTGTCATCTCGGGCACGGACTGCGCGAGGGCGCGGAAGCCGTTGAGCAGGTTCCAGCTGTCGCCGCCGATGTGATAGAGCAGGGTGACGATGGCGACGAGGGCGCTGGTGAACATGAGGGTGGCCTGGATGAGGTCGGTCCAGATGACGGCCTTGATACCTCCCAGGGCGGTGTAGATGCAGGTGAGGACGGTGAGGATGATGATGGCCCAGGCGTAGGGGGCGAGGTGCTCCACCTGCTCGAAGGTGACGTCTTCGCGCTGCACGAAGAGGCGCCATGCCAGGACCATCACGAGGGAGGGGACGAAGAGCCGGACGCCCATGGCGACGGCCCGCATGAAGAGGAACATGCCCGAGACGGTGTACTTGGAGGTGGCGCCGAAGCGGACGAGCAGGAAGTCGTACACCGTGTAGACGCGGTACAGATAATAGGGCTTGAGGAAGATGTACCCGACGAGGACGCGCCCGATGATGAGGCCCATGACGAGCTGAACGTACATGAGGCCGCGGACCTTGAACCCCTCGGCAGGGGCCCCCAGGAAGGTCGCGGCGCTCGTCTCGGCGGCGATGATCGAGGCCATGACGGCCCACCAGGGGATCTTGCGCCCGCCGAGGGCGTAGTCCTCGAGGCTGTCCTCGCGGCGCCCGACGTAGACGCCGATCAGGAGAATGCCGACGAAGTAGAAGATGATGATGAACCCGTCGATCGCCAGTGCCGCGCCTTCGCTCATGGGGTCCTCCTGCCGTGCTGTGCCGCCGCCACGCCCGGCGGCGTGGAGGCGAGACCCTGGCGCACTGGCCGCCGACCGTCAAGGGCGCGCCTGGGCGGGTTTTCACTGGCGCGGGGGCCGGGAATCCCCTTCAATGGCGGCGTTCCGGGGCCAGAGAGTTCACCTTTGACCGAGAAGACAGCTGCGATGGTGCGCGTGACGAGACTCTGGTCTGTGCTCACCCTGACGGTGCTGGCTCCCCTGGCGGCCGCCGGTGTGACGGTGGTGAAGACGGCGAACCCGGCGGGGCCGGTGGCCCCGGGGGAGACGATTCAGTACACCGTGACGATCAGCAACCCGTCGAACTTCGACCGGGCGATCACTTCCTTCTACGATCTCGTCCCCGAGAACACGTCGTACCTGAGCGGCTCGCTGACGCTCTCGCCTTTCACGCCGGACTCACTGTGGTACCACCAGGGTCAGATCTTCAACACGGGCGACCTCCATCTCCCCGCCAACGGCTCGACGACGATCCGCTTCCGCGTCCAGGTGGGCCTCGCTCCGCCGGGGGGCGTGATCGAGAACACGGCGCTGACGAACTTCGGCGCGTCGAACACGGCCTCGAACGGCCTCGCCGCGGGTCCGCTGCTCTATGCCCAGCTCGATGTGGACCCGCCGGGGGTGGTGACACCGGGGGAGCTGCTGACTTACACGCTGACGATCATCAACTACGGCTTCGGCGCCGCGGCGGGAACGCAGGTGCTCGCGCCGGTGCCATCGCTGGCGGACTTCGAGCCGGGGTCGGTGCAGGTCACGGGGGCGACGGGCATCTTCGGCCATCACGCGCCGAGCGACTCGGTGCGCACGGATGCGGCCGGGCTCGCGATCGCGGCGCGGCGCGTGGCGACGCTCCAGTACGCGGTGCGCGTGGACGGCTCGCTGCCCGACGACGTGCAGATCGATCACACGGCACAGGTCGACGGCATCCCGACGAACACGGTGACGAACTTCACGGCGACCCTCTCGGACTACGTGGACCTGACGGACGTGCCGGGGAACGTGGTGGTGACGGACCCGAGTCCCTTCGACCTGACCGGCTTCGCGCTGGCGGGGTGCGATTTTGACAACGACGGCAAGGGGGATCTCGTCATCGGCGACCACCTGGGCAACGACGAGGGGACGCGCAGCGGCGTGGTGCACATCGTGTACGGAGGGTTCGGCCTCTCCGGCCAAGTCACGCTGCCCAGCGGCGGTGCGGCGACGACGCAGATCCGCCCGCCGCAGGGCACGACGTGGTTCGGCTTCTCGCTGGCGGCGGGCGACTTCACGGGCGACGGAGTGGACGACCTGCTGATCGGGGCCCCGGGGACGCAGGGCGCGGGGCCCGGTCAGGCGTTCCTCGTGGCGGGCGGGGGCTTTGCGGAGGTGATCGACCTGGAGGTGACGCCGCCGCGGTCGGTGATCAGCGGTGCCGGGCTGATGGCGCTGGGGTGGAACGGTGCGGCGGCGGACTTCAACGGCGACGGGCAGGTGGACCTCGTGAGCGGTGCGCCGAACTTCCAGGTGGCGGGCGAGTTCCGGGGCCTGGTCGTGGTGATCCCCGGCGGTCCGGCGCTGCCGGCGAGCATCTCGCTGGGAGCGGCGCCTGCGGGGACGAGTGCGATCATCGGCGACGCGGCCGACGG
>JABWBI010000307.1 GCA_013360565.1 Candidatus Sumerlaeia bacterium
TGCTGCTCGACGTGCGCGAACCGTGGGAATTCCAGATCTGCCGGATCGAGGGCTCCGAGCTGATCCCGATCCGCGCGCTCGCCGTGCGTTTCGAGGAACTGGACCGCGAGCGTCCGATCGTCTGCATCTGCCATCACGGCGGGCGCAGCGCGCACGTGACGATGTTCCTGATGCACCAGGGTTTTGCGGACGTGTACAACCTGACCGGCGGCGTCGACGCGTGGGCGCGCCAGGTCGATCCGGCGATGCCGGTCTACTAGAAGAAGCACCAACCCCTCGGGCGGAGAAAGCGTGATGCACAAGACAAGCAAGAAGACCCTGGCGGCTGCCGTCGCCGCGTCGCTGCTGCTCGCCGCGGGCGGTGCGGTCTGGTTCGCCACTGGTCAGCAGGCACGCTTTCTCATCCCCATGGTCCCGTGGGCGGCTCTGATCGGCGGGATGGGCTTCGACGCCCTCATCCGCGGGTTCGGGCGCGGCGCGCGGCCTTTCGCGTCGGGCGCCCTCGCGGTGCTGCTGGTCGGCACAGGCCTCTTTCTCCAGCGCCCGGGCGATCTGCTGCGCTTCAGCGAGAACGTGCTGACCGTGGTGACGCCCGACGAGACGCGCGATGAGCATCTGCGCCGCAACCTCGACATCTACCCGGCGCTGGCGTGGCTCAACAATCAGTCTCCCGACGCCGCGGGCGCGCTGCTGCTTCTCGACAACCGCGGCCACCACCTCGAGATGCCCTGGGTGGCGGACGATGACCCCGCCGACTCCGCCACGCTGCGCCGCTGGGCTGCGAATCCCTCCGAGCGCCTCGGGGAGGCGATCGTCCGTGATCTCCGCCATGGGTTCGAGACGCCGGTCTCCCACGTCGTCCTCAACACGAGAGCGCCGGGGCCCCTCGCCGAGCCCTCGTTCCGGCGCGTGTGGGATGCCCTCGGGCCTCACCTCGATGAAGTGTTTGCCGACAATGGCTTCACGGTCTTCCGCGTGCGCCATGCCGGCCTTCCGCTGACGGCCGCGCCGGTTTCCCCATGACGCCGGTGCGGACGGGTGTCACGGCCGGGGTCCTGGGCGCGGGCGTCATCGGTGCCGCCATCGCCCGTGCGCTCGCGGGCCGAGGAGCGCTGGTCACGCTCATCGATGCGCAGGATCGCTCGCGCGAGGCGTCCTGGGCCGCTGGGGGGATGCTGGCCCCGCACAGCGAGTTCGACGCCCCCTCGCCCCTCTTCGACCTCGGCCGCGCCAGTCTGGCTCTGTATCCGGCGCTGCGCGACGAGCTGCTCGACGCCACGGGGCAGGACATCGATCTTCGACTGTCGGGCACGCTCCTGCCCGCTCTCACCGCCGCCGACGAGAGGGAGATCGAGGCCAAGCGCGCCTTTCTCGCCTCGCAGGGGATTGCGCATCAACTCCTCTCGCCCGCGCAGCTTGCCCGCGAGGAGCCCGCGCTGACGACCGCCGCCCGCGGCGCTCTGGAGACGCCCGATCACGCGGTCGACAACCGCCGGCTCTGGAGCGCCCTCTTCGAGGACTGTGCCCGGCGCGGCGTGGTGATGGCCATGGGCGAGCGGATTGAACGCGTCGAGACGCACGCGGGCCGCGTCACCGGTCTGCACACCGCCGCGCGGATGATCGCGGCCGATGAGTTCGTCCTGGCGGCAGGGGCGTGGTCCGGCGGGCTCGCCTCGCTGTTCGGATTCGATCTCCCCGCCGAACCGATCAAGGGCCAGCTCCTCAAGCTCGACGTGCCGCCGGACCTTGTCCGCCGCGTGATACGCCACGGCCACACGTATCTGGTCCCACGCACGGGCACCGAGCTGGTCGTCGGCGCGACGAGCGAGGAGGCAGGCTTCGAGAAGGCGGTCACCGAGGAGGCGATGTGCCACCTGCACCGGAGTGCGGCGGCGCTGGTCCCCGCCCTCGCCAAGAGGCCCGTGATGGAACGGTGGGCCGGGCTGCGGCCCCGGCTCGCCGATGGCCTCCCCGCGCTCGGCCGCGTCCCGGGTCTCGCCAACTTGACCCTCGCGACGGGCCACTACCGCAACGGGATTCTGCTCACGCCCATCACCGGAGAGATCGTCGCCCGCCTGATTCACGGCGAAGACCCCGGCGCCGATCTCGCGCCCTTCGACCCCGCGCGCTTCCCTGCGGCGTGAGGGCGGACGCGCTCAGGGCTCGTCGCCGAGCAGTGACAGGCCGACCGGCACCGTGTTGATGTCGAGCGTCAGATACTGATCCACGCTGACACCGGTCAGCTGGTGCTCCGCTCCGTTGGGCCAGACGATGCGCAGCCGGTCGATGACCGTCGCGGTGCCCAGGCCGAAGTGCACGGGCAGATCGCTCTGGTTGAACGTCCCTGCGTTCGAGTTCGCGTCGCGCCGCAGCGTGCGTTCTTCGCTCGTCCCCTCGGCGAGCGTGACGTAGAGCTGCGCCCCAATTGCCGTCGTGTTGCTCGGCAGGCCTCTCAGGCGCACGTGCAGCCAGTGGTTGCCGTTCTCCGAGGCGCTGCTGATGTAGAGCCGCTCGGGGGCCTCTGTGCCCGAGGTGTCATTGGGGAAGACGAGGTCCATGTCCCCGTCACGGTCGATGTCTCCCCAAGCGCTGTCGTAGGCCGCCTCGTTGCTCGAGGCCAATCCCACCGTGTGCGTCACGTCGGTGAAGTTCCACCCGCCGTCGTTGCGGAAGAGGCGCCGGGCGTTGTCGCGGCCATTGGCGGCCATGCGGTCATGGAAGTAGAGGTCGAGGTCGCCGTCGTTGTCGTAGTCGATCGCCCGTCCGCCGTTGAAGTCGCCGCCGTTGTAGGTGAGGAGGGGCCCGCCGCGCAGTGTGTCGGTGTCGGTGAAGCTCCCGCCCCCGTCGTTGCGCCAGATCTTCGAGTCCTCACCGTCCGCGCCGACCATGAAGAGGTCCAGGTCGCCGTCGTCGTCGAAGTCGGCGAATTCGGCGTGGTAGGTGTTCTCGAAGTCCTGCGTCCCGTTCGTGTCGGCCACGTCGACGAGGGTGACCGTGTTTCCCGTCAGATCGTTGCGGAAGAAGTTGTTGCGGATGTTTCCCCCAGGGCGGCAGGTCGAGATGTAGATGTCCAGGTCGCCATCGCCGTCCGGGTCGCCCATGGCCATCCCGTAGGCCTTGCCGTAGAGCCCCGTCGCGTAGGGCACGTGAAAGCCTGCCGCCGCCCCGATGGCCGTGAACGTGCCGTTGGCGTTCTGCCGGTAGATCTCATGCGGCTCGGGCCCCTCCTGCGCGATCATCAGGTCCAGGTCGAGGTCGCCGTCGATGTCGCCCCAGCCCACGCACTGGTGAAAACCCGGATCGGCGATCGTCGTCGCTGTCACGTCGGTGAAGCTGATCGTGCCCGAGGGGATGAAGTTGTTGCGGAACAGGTCTCCCACAGCACTCCCCGGGTTCTGCTGCCCCAGGAAGACGTCGACATCTCCGTCGCCATCGTAGTCGCCCCAGCACGCGCTCCAGCCCGATGTGTCCGAGGCCACGGGCCCGCTGGTCCCCGTGATGTTCGTGAAGGCCAGGGGCCCGCCGGGCGGCGTGTCGTTGCGCAGGAGTTGGCGGTTGAAGTTGTTCGAGACCGACGAGGTGCCCTGGAACAGGACATCGAGATCGCCGTCGGTGTCGACATCCGCCAGCGACACGCTCCGCGAGTGAAGCGCCAGCCCGCCGAAGGCCGTCGCGGCCTGATCGGTGAAGAGCGGCGCGGCCGGTGAGCTCGCGGTGCTCGCAAGGACGAGAAGAGTGGAGAAGGCTCTCACGGAAAGGGCACCCCTGGTCGTGGACTGATGTCGCTGGGCGGAGCCCGGGCCGTCCGGCGTCAGCCGGCGGGCACGGCGGCGGCCTCAGGCGAAACTGGGGCCGCCGGCTCCGGCGAGGCCGGAGC
>JABWBI010000308.1 GCA_013360565.1 Candidatus Sumerlaeia bacterium
TGGTCAGGCGGTAGGCGACGTGGTCGGGCTCGGTGACGAAGTTCGTCACGCGCTGGGCGGCGAGAACGCGGGCGCCGAGGTGCCCGCGCTCGAGGGCGTCGAACACCGCCGCGGGCAGCGTGGCGGCCTCCACGTCGACCTGCTCGACGAGGAGCGAGCCGTCGAAGGCGAAAATCGCGCTGTGCATCCGCTCGCCGCTGCGTGCGGTGAGCTGAAAGGTGTCGTGGCCCATCTCGGTGTCGTGGACAGCGTCGACGGTGTCGAAGGGCCCGGCCAGGGCCTCGAACTGGGCGCGGATGGCGGGGGGAATCTGCCCGTAGGTGTAGACCTCGCCGTGCGCGGCGGCGAACGGCGCCTCTAACACGAGGAGAGCGAGCGGGAGGATCCGAGACCGGGCCATGCCCCGGGGAAATAGCAGCCCGGCGAGGCCTTGACCAGCGCGATCTGCGCGCGGCGTCAGCCCTTGGCGGCGGCGGTGTGGCTGGTGATGAGGTTCCTGTAGGCGGGGAGGTGGTTGGCGAGGAGGCTGGCGAGGCCCTCGGCGTCGGTGCGCCAGTCGCGCTGGAGCTCACAGGCGACGGCGAACCAGCTGGTCATGATCGCGCCGGCCTGGGCCATGCGCATGAGGGCGGCGTCGCGGACGGAGCGGTTGAAGGTGCCCGAGGCATCGGTGACGACGAAGACCTCGAAGCCCTCGTCGATGGCCGAGAGGGCGGGGAAGGCGACGCAGACATCGGTCACGATGCCGGCGATCAGCAGCTGACGGCGGCCCGTGGCCTTGACGGCCTTCACGAAGTCCTCGTTGTCCCAGGCGTTGATCTGACCCGGGCGGGGAATGAAGGGGGCGTCGGGGAACATCGCGCGGAGCTCGGGCCAGAGCGGACCATTGGGGCCGTTCTCGAAGCTGGTCGTCAGGACCGTGGGCAGCTTGAAGAGCTTGGCCGTGTCGGCCAGGGCGAGGACGCTGTTCTTGAACTCGTCGGGGCCGTAGTCCTGGACCAGCGACATCAGGCCGGACTGGTGATCGACGAGGAGGAGAGCGGCGTCGTTCGCGGAGAGGCGGGTGTTGGCAGGGCTCATGGGGCACCTCGAGACATGTGCGAGGCGGCGGCGTGCTTCGGTCAAGACCACCACCCCGGCCAGAGCTCTATCACACGCCCCGGCGCATGACAAGCGGCGGCGGTCAGTGCTTGGCCGCGCTCTCGCGCATGAGGACGGGCGAGGCGGCGAGCCGGTCGAGCCGCAGCGTCTCGCCCGTGCGGCCGACCTGGCCGAACTGGAGGACGCCCGTGGGGCAGGACTGGACGCAGGCCGAGCAGCGGACGCACTCTGGGTCCTTCATGGGCAGGCCCTTGTTGGCGAAGTTCATGATGTCGATGCCCATGTGGCACATCGAGGTGCAGACGTTGCACGAGATGCACTTCTTCTTCTCGGGCACGATGGCGAAGCGGCTGAAGCGCGCGTAGACATGCATCAGCGCGGCCAGCGGGCACGCGAAGCGGCACCAGACGCGGCCAGAGTACTTGAAGTAGAGGCCGACGCCGATGATGCCGCCGAGGAAGATGTCGACGACCCACTTGTACGAGACCGGATTGACGAGCTGGTGCTCGCGGTTCTTGCCCTCGAGCAGCAGGTCGAAGTTGAGCGCGACCCAGGACTCGGGACGCACCCAGCCGTAGATCCGCAGCCCGAGCAGCACGGCGGAGATCCCGAGGATCGCCTGGCCGAGCATGTTGAGGCGGTTCCAGAGCGGCCCGTGCGGCATTTTGGTGCGGTGGGCGTCTCCCATCGTCTCGGCCAGTGCGCCGCACGAGCAGATCCAGCCGCAGTAGACGCCCTTGCCGAAGAGATAGATCGCGGCCGGGAGAATCACGAGCGTCTGCACGGCGCTGATGATGAGCCACGCGGCGTGCACGTCCGGCGTGAGCACGTTGTAGACGTTGAGCGGGAAGAAGAGGATGAAGCCGTAGGCGCGCCAGTAGGCCCGGGGGTGGCCCCAGCTGGGCCAGTGCGCGGCGGCGTAGTCGGTGGCGGAGATGTACTTCTCGAAGAGGTGATCGGCGAGCCATCCACCCGTCGTCCCGTCGTTGAACCAGCCGCGGTAGCCCATCCAGGGGAGGAGCAGCTCGGGGAGGAGGAAAAGCGGAAGCGCCTGGACGAGGAAGAGCGTGATCGTCTGCCACCTGACGTACGGTGTCCGCCGGCGGCGGATGCGCGCCAGACCGAAGGCGCCGATGCAGATCGTGTAGAGCAGCGTGTAGTAGAACGAACGCGATTTCATCGAGACGGCGAGCGTGCCGATGAGCGTCGAGCGGTCCTGCACCTGCGCGGCCCACCACGCGCCGAGCGACGAGACGAGCGCGGGCGCGCTGTTGGGGAAGGCGCCGGGCCCGGTCAGCGTCATGTGAACCTCGTCGCTGGCGTGGACGAGGAAGCCGTCGGCCTTCCAGTCGTAGAGCGCGACGATGAAGAGCATGAAGAGAGCGAACAGGGCCCAGCCCCTCGGCGTGCCCTCGCCGCTGATGCGCACGCCCGAGCGGCGGAAGAAGTCGAGCGGCGGCTCGCGGCCGATCATGGCGAAGACGACGTCGTTGGGCTGGGTTGTCTCCTTGCCATCGGCGCCGATGAGCGTCACGTCCCCGTCAGTGATCGCCTTGACCCTGCTGCCGAGCAGGAGCGTGATGCGGCCGGGCCGCCGGAATGGCTGCATGAAGCCCCCGGTGGCGGTGGTGACGCGCTCGGAGACGGGCATCTCCACCTGCACGTCGGCCATCGGGTCGCGCTGGAGCGCCTGGATGCGCTCGATGTTCTCCGGCTTGGGGCGCGAGAACTCCCTGTTCCGGTAGGAGAGCGTCACCTGCGCGCCGAACTGCGCGAGGGCGATGGCCGTCTCGAGTGCGCTGTCGCCGCCGCCGACCACGAGCGCGTGCTTGCCCGCGAACTCCTTGGGGTCGTGGAGGCGGTTGAAGACCTTGCCGAGATTCTCGCCGGGGACGCCGAGTTTGCGGAAGTTGCCCGAGCGCCCGATGCCGACGATCACGCGGCGGGCCAGGATGCTCTCGGCCTTGGCGACGGCGACCTCGAGGAACTTGCCCTGCCGCGCGACGCGCTCGGCGCGGGCGTGCGTGACCTCGACACCCTTGGTCTGGGCCTCGAGCTCCGCCACGAGCGGCTCCTTGACGCTGGCTGTGAACTGCAAGTCGCCCGCGGGCGTCATCTCCGTCGGGTAGGTGAAGATGGGCTTGCCCTTGGGGAAGTTGACGATGGTGGAGAAGGCCTGCGACGCCTCGAGGAGCCTGTACGTCAGCCCCTGCTTCTTCGCCTCGAGCGCGGCGGCCATGCCCGAGACGCCGCCGCCGATGATCGCGACGTCGACGGCCTCGGCATCGCCCGGCTTCTCCTGACGCAGGCGCTGAAAGGCCGGATCCTGTGCGATGCGCTGGACGGCACGCGCGCCGGTGTCGGCGGCAAATTTGAGCAGAGGGACGCCGGTCAGGTCGCCGATGATGTAGAGGCCGGGCACGTCCGTGGACCCGTCCTCATTGACCACGGGCAGCTTCTCGACGCGCCCGGCGGGCCAGCGGGTGTGGAGCCAGTGCGTGTAGGTCCGGATCGGGTTGAACATGGTGGGTGAGTCTCTCTCGCCGCCTCGCGCGGCGCCACAGTCCGTTGCTGCGCTCTTGATGCGGCGACAGTGCGCGGCGCGGGCCGCCGCCGCTGTGAGGTGCCTCACACGCCCGGGAAAAGAGGAGGAGCGGCGGCCACCCGCCGCTCCCCAAGTCACCGTCTCTTGGCGTGCTGCCGCAGGACGTGGTTGACTTCGCGCTGCCAGCGCCGCTCCTCCGCGCGTGCCCGGGGGTCCGTGCGGCGGC
>JABWBI010000309.1 GCA_013360565.1 Candidatus Sumerlaeia bacterium
GAACCCGCGGCCTGGGCCGCGGTCCCCACGGCGCTCGCTGATGTGCTCACGCACGCGCTCGCGACCGAGGGTGCGCAGCGTCTCGCGCTGGTCGGGCGTGAGAACGGCCGCAGCCTGGAGGCGGGCATCGGCGAGGGCGTGACGCGTCTGGGTCTGGATCTGGGCGAGCCGGTCGATCGCCGAGTGAATGGCCTGCGCGTCAGGTTCGTCGGCGCGCCAGAGCTCCTCGAGATCGAGGCGAGCCAAGGCCGCTTCGCCCTGCCGCTCGAGGACAGCGCGGCGCGTCTGGCGGGTGATCTGCTCGATCTGGTCAACTTGCTCGTCGGTGATCTGCGCCTGCTCACGGACTTCGGGGTCGTTGAGGAAGTGCTCGATGAGGCCCTGAACCATGCGGCCTTCGCCGGGGATCATGGGCGCGGCGGCCGCGGTGGCGGGAAAGGCGGCGACCAGTGCACCGGCACCCAGGGTGAGGATGAGGGGATGGAGTCTCATGGGGGTCTCCGTGGGAGATGGGATGGGAGTCCGTGGATGCGCGGAGCCCTGGCGCAACCGCGGTGCCACGCCCGCGAAAACCGGCCGGAGGGGGCGCAATCGCAGCAGAATCAAGGCCGGAGAGGTGAGCGACTCGCTGGACGTGCGCTGGGCGTCTCGGTCGAAGCTCGACAGGAGCGTCCCTGCGCGTACGATGATGCCTCGGAATCGTTCCCATGCGCACGCTCGCCGCTCTCGTCCGCTGGATGGTCCATGGGTTCCGGCAGTGGTTTCTGCCGCGGCGTGATCTGTACCCCCCGGGCAAACGGCCGCCTCCGAGGAAATGAGATGAGAGCGGGCCGCGGCGCTGGAGACGTCGCGGCCCTGGGTGACCGTGGCTGAATCGGATCAGTCGGCCCGGAAGACGGAGAGCTCCGCTGGCACGAGTGGGGGACCCACCACGTGCGAGAAGGGCGTGACCGAGAGTGCGTCGAGATTGGTGGAGGCGAAGTCGGGAGCGCCGGGAACGCCGTCGCCGAAGAGGCCCAGCTGGAAGCCCACGGCCACGACGGCCGGCGGTCCGGCAGGCGGCAGCGGCGGTCCGCCGGCGGGTCCGCCGAGGGTGACTTGGATGACATCACAGGGGTCGCATCCGACGCCGGGGAAGGGTGCGACGAAGGGATTGACGATCGCCCCCAGGGAGGGCGAGCCCCGGTCGAGGGAGAAGAGCACCTGGAGCGCGGAGGGGTCGATCCAGAGGGCGTCGACATCGTCCCCCGCAACGAGGCCGAGCGAGGCCGCCGGAATGACGACCGCCGGCCCGAGAGCGGCGCCGCCGGTGGCTGGGATGCAGATGTCGGCCCCGGAGGCAACCGTCGCGGGGAGCCCAGAGGCCGCGTCGAGGCTGAAGAAGTAGAGAGGCATGTCGGGAGGGCCGGCGCCATCGGTGTCGATCACCGCCGGGAGTGGGACACTGACGTCGTCGACGAGGAGCGCGTCGAGGTCATCGCCCACCGCAAGGCCGTGGGCGCCCTCATCGCTGAGGAGGGAATTGAACCCCATGGCGGGCGGTCCAGGCAGCGGCGCATTGGCCACACCCACCCCGCCGGGGCCGACGGCTTCGAAGACATCGCCGGTGGCCTCGGGGAACCCGATGCCCACCTCGGTGGCCACGTCGGGAGGGCCTGGCCCCGGGAAACCGCCTCCGGCGAGGCCGTCGATGGAGAACTGGAGGAAGGTCCCCGCCGGGAAGATGCTGGGCGCGGGACCGAGCACCGGCCCGATCGTGCTGATGATCGCGGCGGCGTCGACATCGAGCGTGTCGGGCGGCGCGACGCCGTCGGTGCGGAGTGTGAGATCGGCGGGCGGCAGCGGCGGTGCGCCGAGCACGGGTCCGCCGTCGTCGTAGAGCTTGCCGTTGGTAGAGGCGGGTGGATACGGCGGGAAGGCCGTGAAGTAGATATCCGCCTCGGCGTCTCCGGGCGGACCCGCAGAGGGCTCGACGGCGTTCTCGGCGGCAACGGCCGAGCCGGGCAGGCCGACGCTGCCGGCGACGCCGACGGAGAACTCGAGGCTCGTGGTGATGGAGCGAACCTCGGACGGATGCGCCCCCACGCGGGCGGCGAGGGCGAGGATGAGCGCAAGCGCGCATGCGCCTGCGCGCGCCACATGGAAGCGGCGCGGTGGCTGACGGTTCATGATGAGAAATCCCCCTGATCAGGCTGTCTGCGGCGGTGAGGCCTCAGAGCCCGGCCGGGCGGCGCTCCCCCCAATTCTGGAGTCACCGCGCGGGCGTGTCTCTCCCGGGGTCTGACGTCATCGCCTGTGTCCGAATCATTCCCCGCTTGGCCCGGGAGGAGGGTGCCAAGACGTGTCGATGGGGGAAAGTCTGCCTGGACCCCGGGAGAGTCCGCAAGAGGAATGGACCCCGAGGGACGCGCCGGCTCTCTGTCAGTCTTTCGGTTCGGCGTCAGCCCGGGAAGTCTCCTCCGGCAGGGCCTCGTGGAGGAGTTCCTCGATGTGGGCGGCGTAGGCGGCGGACGTGTCGAGGACGAAGCGCAGATCGGGGAGATACTTCATGCGGACGCGCTGGCCGAGCTCGTGACGGAGCCAGCCCTTGGCGCGTTCGAGGCCGGCGAGGAGCTCGCGGCGGTCGGCCGCGTCATCGCTGAGGCAAGAGACGGCGACGAGGGCGTGGCGGAGATCCTTGGAGATCTTGACGTGCGTGACATTGGCCATGCGCAGGCGCTCGTCCTTGACCTCCTTGAGAAGCAGTTCGGCCAGGGTGTGAGCGACGAGCTCCTCGACGCGGAGCAGGCGAGAGTGAAGGGCCATGGGCGGAGCCTCTGCCGGAGATGGAAACAGAGGGCCTCTCACAACCGGCGGCAGGTCGCAATGGAGAATGGGCGGTCCTCAGAGCAGCTCGACCTGCTGGCCGATGACCTCGACGCCGGCGGTGCCGACGACCTCGGCGGCGACCTTGCTCAGCGTCTGCTCGACGGGGGTGCGCTCATTGAACACGGTGACGACGGCCATCTGGGCGGAGCGCCAGACGTCCTGATGGCCGGTCTCGGCGACGCCGACATTGTACGTCTGGCGCAGGCGGGCGAAGAGGCGCTTGAGGATGGAGCGCTTGTCCTTGAGCGAGTTGCAGACGGGCAGGTGCAGCTCGATCTGAAGAAGCCCGATGACCATCGGCCGCTCAGCTGCTGAGCGCGGAGGCGACCTGCTCGATGGAGTAGGCCTCGATCACGTCGCCCTCCCGGATGTCATTGAAGCCGTCGATCACCATGCCGCACTCGACCCCGGCGGCGACCTTCGAGACGTCGTCCTTGACGCGCTTGAGACTGGCCAGACGGCGCTTCTCGGTGACGACGGCGCCATCGCGGAGAAGGCGGATGTGGTGGGACCGGGCAATCTCTCCGTCGAGCACGTAGCAGCCGGCGATGTTGCCCAGGCGAGAGATCTTGAACACCTGCCGGATCTCGGCGCGGCCGTGGGACTTCTCCTGGAACGACGGGTCGAGCATGCCGGTCATGGCGGCCTTCACGTCGTCGATGAGCTCGTAGATGACGCTGTGGAGGTGGATGCGGACGTGCTCCTGCTCGGCGAGCGCGGCGGCCTGGGCCTCGGGGCGGACGCCGAAGCCGATGATGTGGGCGCCGGTGGTGGCGGCGAGATTCACGTCAGAGGTGGTGATCGCCCCGACGCCGGAGTGGAGGACCTCGACCTTGACCTCGGGCGTGGCGAGGCGCAGGAGGCTCTGGCTGACAGCCTCGACGGAGCCCTGCACATCCGCACGGATGATGAGCTTGAGGTCCTTGGGGGCGCTCTCGCCCGGGGCGGCAAGTCGCACCGCGCCGGTCTCGTCGGTGAAGGTGTGCAGCCCCGGGGTGGCC
>JABWBI010000310.1 GCA_013360565.1 Candidatus Sumerlaeia bacterium
GCGCCGCCGAGGCCGGGATCGGCGCAGTGCTCTCGACACCGTTTACAAGAACAAGCGCTACGGGGGTGACCGTCGGCGCATTCCCGACCGGCGGAGGTCCCCTGCGCCTCCGGCCGACTGACGGTTTCGCCCAACTTTCTCTTGGTGGAGAGCGCCCTCCTGTGAGAAACTGTGCCGATGGGGCCATTGAGCGGAGTTGACTCATGACATGGCGTTCTCACGCCATCGCTGCCCTGGCCTTCACGCTCGCCTCGGAGGGATGGGGCCAGCCGGCCCTGAGCACCGAGTTCGGCATCGCCGATGTGCCGCCATTCGAGTCGGCCCTGTCGGCCAATGGGCTGGCCGGATGGCGAGTCCCGTTGGGCTCGGCGACCGTGGCCCCCTTCTCCGACGCGGACGGCGGGCCCGCGCTTTTTCTCCCAGCCAGCTCGGAGGCCCGGTGGCAGTTTCCGGATCCTGGGCACTCGACTCTGTGGATGGTGACACGCGTGCGCTCGGCGGGAGGCCTCATGTCGCTCTCCCAGTTGCCTCCGCGCCCCATCGCCGCGGCCATTGGGCTGGACACCAATCAGGGCCTGGTCGCACTCGACGGCGACGGCGAAGGCGGCGGTGTGCCACACCTGCTCGGGGTGACGCTTGACGGCGAGAGCTGGCATGAGATCGCCATTCGCCACAGCTATCGCAGTCAGATCTACGACGTGTACATCGACGGCACGCTGCGCGGGGCGCACCTGGGATTCCGGGATCCCATCTCCGCCCCGGAGGGCATCGGCCTCGGGGCCCGCGACTCACCCGCCACGGTGGGTCACGTCTCGTTCAGTGCGACTCCCCCGCCGGGCATCGTCTATCGCCGCGGGGACGTGCGCATCGACGGCGTGATCGACGTGACGGACCTCGTCACGCTCATCAACTCGCTCAACGGCGGGCCCTCGCTCACGGCACTCCAGACGCTGAACGCCGACCTCAACGAGGACGGCGCGGTCACGGTCACCGACCGTGATCTTCTCGCGGATCTCCTCGCGGGAGTCGAGTTGCCGTGAGGGCACGCGTCGCCGCCGCACTCGCGCTCGCTGCCGCCCCGGCTCCGGCCCAGGTCGTCCTCAGCGAGATCATGTACAACCCGCCCACGGGCTCGGAGTTCATCGAACTCCAGTCCATCGCCAGCCCCGAGACCACAGACCTCGCCGGCTGGCGCTTGGCGGGGGGCGTCTCATTCACGATCCCGCCTGGCCATTCGCTGGGCCCTGGCGGGCGTCTCGTCATCGCCCGCTCACCGGGCCAGATCCCCGGCTCGATCGGGCCCTTCTCGGGCCGACTCTCCGACCGGGGCGAACTCCTCCAGCTCCTCGACGCCTCGGGGGAGATCATCGATGAGGTGCACTACGCCGACGACGGGCCCTGGCCGTCGATCGCCGACGGCGGTGGCCCCTCACTCGAGCTGGTGAATCCGCGGTTGCCCAACGAACACCCCGAGGCCTGGGAGCCCTCCGTGAACGGCGGCACGCCCGGAGCGGTCAACGTCCGCCACCTGGCCGATCCGATCCCCTTCGTCGCGCACCTCCGCCAGAGCCCCACGGTTCCCAACGCCACCACCTCCGCCGAGATCACGGCCCGGCCGGTCTGCCTCCAGGGCACGCCGCAGGTCACCCTGCACTGGCGCGTCGAGGGCGCGCCCGTCTTCGAGAGCATCCCAATGGCCGCGAGCGGCGAGGACGTGACCGGATGCCTTCCGCCGCAGCCCGACGGCACGGTCGTCGAGTTCCATCTGGAGGTCGCCTCCGGCGCGGGGTCGCGCCTCCAGCCGGCGACGGCGCCGAGCGTCAACTTCCACGTGGAGTATGACGACGTGGTCCCCTCGGCGAGCGTGCGCCTCTACCGTCTTGTGATGACCCAGGAGCGCTGGCACGAGCTGCGCACGCGCGACAACTACAGCGACGTCCTCCTCCCCGCCACGCTCATCGCCGGTGACGACATCCACCACGGGGTGGGGCTGCGCTACCGGGGCAGCAGCTCGCGGGCCGTCTCACCGGAGAGCTTCCGCGTCAACTTCCCCGACGCGCAGATGCTCGACGGCTCAATCCGCCATCTCAATCTGAACGGCCGCGAGGTCCTGCGGCAGTACTTGTCGCTCCGCCTGTTCGCCGAGGCGGGCATCGACGCCCCCCTCGTCCAGTTCGCCTCTGTCGTGGCGGACAACGAGCATCTCGGTCTCCACGTGCAAGTCGAGGACGTCGACACCGACTATGCCGAGCGCACGGTGGGCGATGACGACGCCGCCATCTTCCGCGGCGAGAAGACGGCCGCGCTCGACTGGCGCGGCTCGAGCCCGCTGGCCTACCAGTCCGACTACGTCCCGCAGACCGACGGTTCGCTCCACTCGCTCCTCGTCCCGCTCATCCAGGCGTTCAACCTGCCCACGGACGCGCAGTTCACCGCCGAGCTCGAGGCACGGCTCGAGGTCGACGAGTGGCTGACCTTCTTTGCGCTCCACACCGTCCTCGGCAACCAGGAGGGCGGCATCTACCGCGACACGGGGGACGACTACTTCCTCCTGCGCGTCCCCTCCACCGGCCGCTGGCGCATCCTCCCCTGGGACCTGG
This sequence comes from Candidatus Sumerlaeia bacterium, assembly GCA_013360565.1. Lineage (GTDB taxonomy): Bacteria > Sumerlaeota > Sumerlaeia > JABWBI01 > JABWBI01 > JABWBI01. The sequence goes on from JABWBI010000310.1 coordinate 2,601, forward strand.
ACAGCACGCACATCAACGCCCCCGAGCCCATCTTCCGCCAGAACGTCCCGGCCATCTCCCGCTTCATTCGCCAGCCGCAGTGGGCCCGCCGCTACGAAGAGATCCTCTTTGCCCTCCTCGACGGTGTGGCCGACTCCCGCGCCGTCGCCGCGCTCATGGAGGCCGAAGTGCCCCCCGAGATCAACGCGGGCACGCGCACCAATCTCACCGCCTACCACGTGGCGCGCGAGCGCTCCATCCGCGACCAGCTCCCCCCGCGCCTGCGCCTGAGCGACGCCACCGCGCTCGGGCCCGTCTGGGCCCTTGAGCCCAGTGCCGAGGTCTCCGACATCGTTCCCCGCTCGATCCCCTGGCGCTTCCGGCGGGGGAACCTCTCGCTTCCGGCGGACTGGCGCGAGGTCTCATTCGTCGACGAGCACTGGGAAGCCGGCCAGCTCCCCGTCGGCTTCGGCGACAGTGACGACGGTGTCCACCTGGCGAACATGAGAAACAACTACACCACCGCCGCCCTCCGCCGGCCCTTCCTCGTCGCCGAGCGCGCGCGCATCGAGCAGATGCGCCTCGTCGTCGACTACGACGATGGCTTCATCGCGTGGCTCAACGGCGTCGAGATCGCCCGCGCCAATGTGACCGGCAACCCCGGCCCCGGCGGCGTCGCCGACGCCGAGCACGAGGCCGGCGTCCCCGAGACTTTCGACGTCTCCGGCCACACCGGCCTCCTCTCCGACGGGACCAACGTACTCGCTCTGCAGCTCTTCAACCGGTCGCTCACCGACGACGACGCGACCCTCGGCGCTCACCTCGTCGCCGTGCGCCGTCCGCCGCTCGGTCTCCTCGCGGGCGGCCCCGGCGTGATGACGCTCAGCGGGTCCGCGCCTCTGCCGGCGAGCTGGACGGTGAGCATTGGCGATGCGGGCACGACCGCCGTCAGCGGTGTCACCGGAGCCTGGTCTGCACAGGTCAGCTCGGAGACCGGGCTCAACGAGATCGAGCTCGTGGCGCGAGGACGCAGCGGCGAGCCGATCGAGCGTCTCACTGTCCGCTGGGTCGATGCGCCGAGTGTCCAGGCGCTGTCGGGCTCACTTGAAGAAGACACCGTGATCGCACCGTCCCCGGGCGTCCCGCTCCGCGTCACCGCGGATGCCACGCTCCCGGCCTCGAGCACGCTGCGGCTCGGGCCCGGCGACGTGATCGCCTTCGACCCCGGCGTCTCGCTCCTCGCGCTCGGCCGCGTCGAGATCACC
>JABWBI010000311.1 GCA_013360565.1 Candidatus Sumerlaeia bacterium
CCTCACGCAGCGACGCCAGCCCCGCCGGGATGTCGACCCGGTCGAACGCCTCGCGCGCCGTCTCGACGTGGGCGCGCACGTCGGCGGGGAGCAGCGCCGTGCCCTCGGCAACATCGAGGGTGACTGGCTGGCCCGAGGACACGGAGCCGCCGAGAACCGCGGTCAGAATCGAAAGGAACGCCCGGCAAATCATGTCCCAGCGTGACTCACGGGCCGGTGGCGGGTCAATCCCGATGCGCACCGGAAGGGAACAGATGGCCATGTGATCATGCCGTCGATTCCCAATGTGAAAAGCGGTCCAAAGACCCGTTGACGCCCTGACCGGACCGTGCCAAAGAGTCGACCTCGGTTCGGGCCTTTCCCTGGGCGCGGTGAGAGGCCCGAGCATCCCAGCCGAGGTTGCGCGAGCAACCATTCTCAGTGTGAGGGGTGAGAGGACCATGAGACGTGCACCGTCAGGGTTCACCCTGATCGAGCTCCTGATCGTCGTCGCGATCATCGCCATCCTGGCGGCGATCGCGGTGCCCAACTTCCTCGAGGCGCAGACCCGCGCGAAGGTGAGCCGGGCCAAGGCCGACATGCGCAGCATGGCGACCGCGCTCGAGTCCTATGTCATCGACTACAACTCGTTCCCGCTCTGCAACAACTTCGCCATCGCGGGAAATCGCGCGCCGCAGGGCTCGCCCGCCGCGGACCAGTCGCCGCGGGACAATGTCCTCGAGCGCCTGTCGACGCCCATCGCCTACATCACCAGCGCCTTTCCCGCCGACCCGTTCGCGACGGACATGCGCTACTCGATCTCCTCGGCCAGCGCCCTGCCCGTCCCGCCGTCTGGCTATCTGACGGTCACGGTGTTCGACGGCCCGCAGTGGCGCACGTTCACGTATCAGAGCTGGGACAACACGGCCCGCACGACGCTGCAGCCGGGCACTTTCGGCGATGGCCCCCGGCCCGCCCGCGCCTGGATTCTCCAGTCCGGCGGTCCGGACCGCGCCTACGCCAACCTGGGCGGCATCCTCGACAATTTCTCGGGCGATCAGACCCAGCTGATCATCTACGATGCCACCAACGGGACGGTCAGCTTCGGCGAGATCTTCCGCGTCGGCGGCCAGTCGGGCGGTGACCTCCCCAACGACGATCCGTCCGACATCGGCTACGGCGGCGGCGTCTACGCCGGCGTCCAGCGCGCCCAGCGCTGACGGCCTGCCCCAAGGCGGGTGACGGGGGCTCCGGCGAGGGGCCCCGGTCGCCCCGCCTCGGGGGTTCCTGAGCACAGTTTCCCGCAGAGGTGTTGACGACATGAAGGCTTGTCTTGTTCTCGTGATCCTGGCTCTCGGCTTGACCGCCTGTGGCGGCGGCCCCGGCGAGGGGGTGCAGAACCCCGAAGCCGGCACCTCCGGCTACACGACACCGGAGGAGCAGTCGGCCCAGCAGTGAATCGCCGGCTGGCTCCGCCGGCAGTGCAATGATCTGTTGACGCGGTCCCGGTCCCCGTGAGAGGGGTTGGTCTCGGTTCGGGCCAATCCTGGGCGCGGGGCAGGGCCCTCACAGCACCGAGTTGCGAAAGCAAAAACAAACATCCTCAGAGTGAGGGGTGAGAGTATCATGCGACGTTCCACTTCAGGGTTCACCCTGATCGAGCTTCTGATCGTGGTGGCCATCATCGCCATCCTGGCGGCGATCGCGGTGCCCAACTTCCTCGAGGCGCAGACCCGCGCCAAGGTCAGCCGCGTGCGCGCGGACCTCCGGTCGCTGGCCACCGCCCTCGAGGCGTACATCGTCGACTGGAATGCCTATCCGCCCTGCAACACCTTCAGTCTCGCCGGCGCCAAGAGCACGGCGACCGTCCCGCAGGGCGCCACGCTCGAGAGGCTCTCGACGCCCATCGCCTACATCACCAGTGCGTTCCTGAACGACCCGTTCACCACCGACAAGGTGATCTCCTTCTCCACGCCCGCCGCCATCCCCGGTGCCATGCCGTTCATCGAGACCGATCCGGGTCCCCAGGCCATGGCCCTTCTCTACACCTCGTGGGACAACATCGGGCGGACCATCGTCCCGACGGATTCGGCCGCCTTCACGGACGGCTACCGCGCGGCCCGCACGTGGGTCACCTTCTCCGGCGGCCCGGACCGCGCCAAGATCGCCCTCGGCGGCGTCCTCGCCAACTTCACGGCGGATCAGACGCAGCTGATCATCTACGACGCCACCAACGGCACGATCAGCTTCGGCGACATCTACCGCGTCGGCGGCCAGCCGGGCGGCGACCTCACGGCGCCCAGCCAGCCCTACGGCGGCGGCTTCGGCACCGGCATTCAGCGTTCGGTGCGCTGAAGTCCGGCGTCCCGCCACATGATTCGGGGGCCCGTCCAGCGGGCCCCCGTTTTCTTTGTCAGGCGAGCTTCTTCTCGAACGCCCAGAACTGCCGGTCCATCCAGGCCCCGCACGTCTTCTGGTAGAACCGCACCGGTCCGACCCAGGGGATGACGGCCTGGCGATGACCCTGGCGCTTCTGGTCCCGCAGACACAGGCGCGTGAGCAGCGCCCCGGCACCGTGGCCGCGCGTCGCCGGGCCGACGCCGAGCGGACCGTAAAAGCCGGTGTCGAGATTGTTCGAGTCATAGGCGCTGAAGCCGATCATCTCCCGCCGCCCCTCGCGCCGGTCGACGCAGATCCACAGGCTGATCGGGTCGTTCTTGAAGCACGCGTCGATCTCCTCCATCCAGCCCTTGAACTCCTTCTCCGCCCAGGCCGCGCACATCGCCCGGTCGGTGGCCTCGGCGCGCCGCACCTCGAAGCCCTTCTTCCCCAGATTGACAATCGCCGCGTCGCAGTCGCCGTAGGGGTCCGCCAGCAGGTCGCACATCAGGTTCGTGTTCACGCCCCGCTTCTCGTACTTGCGCTTCGTGAAAAAGCAGATCGCCGGCGTGTAGCGGAAGTCGACGCCCGGCGTCAGATAGTTCGGGATCGCGTCCATCACGCCGATGCGCGTCGCCCCGCGCGCGGCGCAGCGCCTCTCAACCTCGTCGATCAGCGCCGTGCCGATGCCCTGGCCCATCCACGCGGGGTTGACAGCGAAGAGGCGCGTCCAGGCGCGTCTCTCGCCGAGGTGGTCCTTCGCCACGCCCACCGCGAAGCCGCGCAGCGCCCCGCCCGTCTCGAAGCCCAGCATCAGCTCGGGGTCGAAGTCCCGGTCGCCGAAGCTCTTCTCGCGCACCAGCGCCGGCGTCCAGGTCAGCGGCTCCAGAGGCAGCGCCTTCGCGCAGAGATTCGTCATCGCGGGCAGGTCGGACTCGGTCAGCGGCCGGATCATGGGGTCCTCACGGTCGGAGATGAGAGAGCGCGGACAGGTTGCCGCGTCCGCGCGGGCACGTCCAGTGTGGTGCGGGTCAGCGGTAAACCCAGCCCTGGGCCGCCAGCGGCTCGAGCAGCGCGCCCTCGGGCGTCCAGCCCTCGACGCCATTCCACGCCCACCGCCACCAGTGGGTGCCCGTCGCCTGGACGCCGTTCAGACCGTGCGCAGTGATGGCTCCCGGGGCCCCGGCGGGGACGTTCGCCAGGACGTCGAAGTTCGTCCCCGGCCCCAGCCGCATCACTGTCGCGGCGCTGGTGACGACGGGGTCGCTCGTCTGGAAGAGGGTCGACTGCTCGCGCGGCTCGGCGGCGAACATCATGAGGCCGTTCGTCGTGGCGCGCTCGCTGCCGTCGCTGGGCACATTGACGATGCCCCGGCCCTGGATCCACATCGCCGACGAGCCGCCGCCGTCGAGCGTCGCGCCGGCCGCCGCGCCGAGCTGGGTGATCATGAAGCTCGCCAGCTCGGCGCTGTTCATGCCGATGCT
>JABWBI010000312.1 GCA_013360565.1 Candidatus Sumerlaeia bacterium
GTCCGCCCGAGGGCGTTCCGGTGACCACTGTCCCCGGCGAGGGGTGAGTCAGGGCGCGAGCCACGCCGCGGGGCATGGCTGCGGGGTGACGTCGAACAGGACCATTGTCAGCGGATAGACGATCGAGATCACGAGCGCGACCCCGATGAGATTCAGAATCAGCCCCGCCCGGATCATGTCGGCCATCCGCACTTCTCCCGAGCCGAAGACGATCGCGTTCGGCGGCGTCGCCACCGGCAGCATGAAGGCGAACGAGGCCGACAGTGTCGCCGGGATCATCACCACCAGCGGGTTGAGATCCACCGCCCGGCTTAGCGAACCCAGAATCGGAAGCGCCACCTGCGTCGTCGCCGTGTTCGACGTCAGCTCCGTCAGGAACGTCATTCCACCCGCGACGCCCGCCACGATCACGAGAGGCGAGCTCGAGGCGATCGGCGACTCCGCGAACATCCGCCCCAGCCAGGCGCTGAGGCCCGAGACATCGAATCCTCTGGCCAGGGCGAACCCGCCTCCGAACAGCAGCAGCACGCCGTAGGGCATCCGCTCGGCCGCCGGCCAGTCCATCAGCCGCCGCCGGCTGCCGTCGCCAGCGGGAATGAGAAAGAGCGAGACCGCCGCGAGCATGGCGACCGTCGCATCGTGCAAAAGCGACTTGCCCGTCTCGGGGGCCGCGACGTGCATGAACGGAACTCTGGCCAGGAGCGTGCCCCAGCCGAGGATCTTCACGAAGCCCAGGTCCATGTCGCTCCGCGTCATCCACAGCAGGGCCGTCGCCGCCATCACAGCCGCCACACGCCTCTCCGCGCGGCTCATCGGCCCGAGAGAGGCCCGCTCCTGCCGGAGCACCTCCGCGCCCCCCAGCGTGCTCACGCCCCCCACGCGGAACGCCACGCGCGTGAGAACGACCCACCCGATCAGCAGAAACACCACCGCCACCGGGAGCCCCAGCTGGAGCCAATTGAAGAAGGTGATGTCAGGTCCGCCCGGGAACTCCTGCGCGAAGATGCGCTGGAAGACGATGTTCGGCGGCGTCCCGATCAGCGTCGCGACGCCTCCGATGCTCGCGCCGTAGGCGATCCCCAGCATCAGCGACGCCCCCAGGGTGTGCGCGGCTGGCTCTTCCCCCGGCGCCACGCGCTGACGGGCCAGCGCGATGATGCTCATGCCGATGGGAAACATCAGCATCGCCGTCGCGGTGTTCGACATCCCCATCGACAGGAAGCCCGTCGCCGCCATGAAGCCGAGCACCAGACGCCGCGGCGAGGCGCCGATTGCCGCGACGATGCCGAGGGCCATCCGCCGGTGAAGCCCCCACCGCTCGACCGCCAGCGCAACGATGAAGCCGCCCAGGAAGAGGAAGATCGAGTCGTTTGCGTACTCCCGCGCCACGTCTTCCGACGGGAGAATCCCGAGAAACGGAAGCGCCACCAGGGGAATGAGGGCCGTCGCCGCGATCGGGATCGCCTCCGTCATCCACCACACCGCCATCAGCACTGCGACAGCCGCGAACCGGTGCGTCTCAGGCTGTGCCCCGAACGGCATCGCCAGCAGCGCCGCGGCGGCCAGGGGCCCGAGCCACAGGCCGATGCGGGCCGCGGCGGAGCGGCGCTCGATGAGTGGTTCGGCCACGGCGAGTCCCTTCCCTGCGCCGCACCGTGTCAACGCCCGTGCCCACCGTCAAGGCGCGACGGCGCTCGTTGACATTCGGCCCCGGCCCGGCCACGCTCGCTCTCCCATGCGCCTCGCCGCCGTTCTCCTCCTCGCGGTCTCGCTCGCCGGCTGCTTCCGCCTGAGCGTCCCCGAGACGCACTACCAGCGCCGGGTCTTCGTCAACGCGCTGCGAGCCGATCCCGATCTCGCCCACGCCCACTGGATGCTCGGGCGCCGGGCCATGCTCGACGGCGAGTACCGCGAGGCCATCGGCCATTTTCGCCGCGCGGTGGCGGCGCAGCCGGACTTCCGCGAGGCCCACGTCGCCCTGGGCCGGTGCTGGCTCAACCTGGGCAAGCCGGACCGTGCGCTGGGGCCTCTGGAGGCGGCGCTGACGCTGTCGCCGGGGTCGGCCCGCGCGCTCGAACTCCACGGCCAGGCGCTCATGGAGCTCGGGCGGCTGAATGAGGCACGCCAGAGCTTCGAGCGCGCACTCGCGGCCGATCCGGCCGCGTTTCTGCCCCGCGCCAAGCTCGGCGAGATGGCCTACGCCGCCGGCGACTTCGCGACGGCCATCGAGCACTGGCGTCTGGCCACGGGGACCGATCAGACCGACCCCGCCTGGAACGCAGCGCAGGACGACCTCCGGTCGCTCCTCCGCGACGTCGAGCGCTACCACGCTCTTTACCCGGATCCCCGCTGACGGCCGGCGGCGCGCGGATCCGTGGCGCTCGCAGCGGACGCCTCGCCATCTCCCCGCGGTGATCACCGCGACCGGCTCGCGCTCGCGCTGATGCTCGTGCTCACGACGCTCGTGATGATTGTCAGCGGGCGGTGGCGCCCCGCTCTCATGGAGCTGATGGGTGTCGACGCCGCGGGCCACTGGGCCTGGCTGCGCTCGACCGTCATCGACGGGGATCTGCGATTCGGCAATGATTATCAGGGCATCATGGAGCCGCACCTGTGGCCCGCGCACAGCGAGCCCTTGCCGACGGGCCACCACGCCAACCCCTTTCCCATCGGCACCGCCATTGCCCTCGCGCCGCTCTTTCTCCTCACCCATGCGCTGCTGCTCTGGACGCCTCTCGGCGCCCACTTCCCCGCTGACGGCTTCTCCCTGCCCTACGGCGTCGCCGCCTTCTGGTCGCAGGCGATCTGGGCCTTCACCGGGCTCTTCGCCATGCACGCCTGGCTCCGGCGCTGGTGGCCCCGCGGTCCCGCGCTCGCCGCCACTCTCCTCGTGTGGCTGTCGACGAACGCGCTCTACTACACGTTTCCCCACGTCCTCAACAACCACTCCATCGAGCTCGCCGGGATGCCGCTCTTTCTCCTCGCCTGGGCACGGTGGCAGGAGCGGCGGTCTGCGTCCCGGGCGCTCACGGCGGGCCTGGCTTCCGGAGCGCTCTTCCTCATCCGCTGGCAGCTCGTTCTCTGGCCCGCCGTGCTCTGGACGGCCGAGGTGCTCCGGGGGCGTTCCCGGCGGCCCATCCCCAGATCGCTCTGGTTCATGCCCCTGCCGGGCCTCGTGCTCGCGCTTCCACAGCTCGCGGCCTGGCGCGTGATCTACGGCGAGTGGCTCACCATTCCGCAGGGCGGCGGCTACATACACTGGTCGCGCCCCCTCATCCATCTGCTCCTCTTCAGCACAAACCGCGGCTGGATCACCTGGACCCCCCTCGTGGCGATCGGCCTCCTCGGGATCGCCTGGGGCTGGCGGCGCGACCGATGGCTCGCCGCGGTCTTCCTCGCCGGCCTCGTCTGCCAGCTCTACATCAGCGCCGTCGTCACCGACTGGCACGGTGCCTGGGGCTACGGCGCCCGTCGCCTCGCGCACTGCGCGCCGCTCGTCGCCTGGGGCCTCGCGGCGCTGTTGATGTCCCTCACCGGCGGCCGGCGGCGTCCGCTCCTCCACGCCTCGCTCGTGCTCTCCCTCTTCGCCGTGTGGAATGCTCTCTTCCTCGTCCAGTACTATCAGCACCTGATCCCATACCACCGCGCCCTGACGTGGCACGAGCTCGCCGGCGACAAGTTCCATCTCGCCGCGAGTCTCGAGCGGCGCTTCGCCGTCCGCAACGTCGCCGAATTCACCGCCGCCTCGCGCGCCGCCCGCGAGTCCGGGGACATCGCACGCACCCGCGAGGCGCTCGACCTCGCAGCGGCCT
>JABWBI010000313.1 GCA_013360565.1 Candidatus Sumerlaeia bacterium
CTGGCTCATCCCCAGGAGTTCTCGGCCGAGCGGCGGGCGCTCGCGCGCGACCTCTTCCACCTCCCGGGGACAGCGACGATCCGGGCGGTCAAGCGGATCTACGAGCTGCTGGACATTGAGCCCTTCTTGCCGACCCAGTGGGCGATCGACGCGGGGATGCGGCAGGCGGAGGAGGCCGCGGCGAAGGCGGCCGGTGAGCCGCTCGTGGTGGCGCCGTTTGAGGCGCGGGGGCGCTATCCGGGCCAGGCGCCGATGGTGTGACGCGGGTCAGGTCAGCTCCGCGCCCCGCGCGATGATCAGCTTGCCCGAGCGGACCATCTCGAGGATCCCGAAGCGGCTGAGCATCGACTCGATGGCGTCGAGCTTGTCGCTGGTGCCGGTGACCTCGACGGTGATGCTCTCGTCGGAGATGTCGACGGTCTTGGCGCGGAAGACCTCGCTGATCTGGAGGATCTCCGTGCGATTGACGGTGTCGCACTGAACCTTGAAGAGGGCGAGCTCGCGCTCGACGGACTCGCGGCCGCCGTGCTCGACGGCGCGGACGCAGTCGACGAGTTTGTTGAGCTGCTTGATGATCTGGTCGAGGATCGCCGCGTCGCCCGTGCTGACGATGGTCATGCGCGAGAAGCCCTCCTGGTGGGCGGGGCTGACGACGAGCGAGTCGATGTTGTAGCCGCGCCGGGCGAAGACCTGCGCGATGCGGCTGAGGACGCCGGGCCGGTTGTGGACCAGCAGGCTGACCGTGTGCTTGGCGATGCCGTTGCCGCTGATGTCACTCATCTCACGTGCTCCCTTCAGGCTTCTCCATGCGGTGCTTGGGCGGCTCGATCAGCATGTCGCGGACGGCGGCGCCGGCCGGGATCATGGGGAAGACGTTGTCCTCCTTCTCGACCACCGCGTCGATGACGACGGGGCCGCCCGTGTGGGCGCGGGCGCGCTCGAGGACCCGGGTGACCTCGCCGGCCCTTCGGATGCGCAGGCCGAGCGCACCGTAGGCCTCGGCGAGCTTGACGAAGTCGGGATTGCCTTCGAGGTCGACGCCCGAGTAGCGGTTGTCGAAGAACAGCTCCTGCCACTGGCGCACCATGCCGAGGTAGCGGTTGTTGATGATCAGGACTTTGACATCGAGCCGGTGGATGACGGCCGTCGCGAGCTCGGCCAGTGTCATCTGGAAGCCCCCGTCGCCGACGACGGCCCAGACCTCGTCCGAGGGGCGGCCGAACTTGGCGCCGATGGCCGCGGGGAAGCCGTAGCCCATCGTGCCGGCCCCCCCGGAGGAGAGCCACTTGTACCAGCCGGCCGTCCTGTAGAACTGCGCGCACCACATCTGGTGCTGGCCGACGTCGGTGGTGACGATGGCCTCGCCCTGGGTCACCCTGTAGAGCTCGTCGAGGACGTGCTGGGCTTTGAGGCCGCCACGCCTGGAGTAGTGCAGGGGGTACTTCTTCTTCCAGCCGTCGATGCGGGCGAGCCACTCGGCGGTGTCGAGCCTGTCGACGTGCCTGAGGAGCTCCTCGATGATGAGGCGAGCGTCGCCGTAGAGCATCACGTCGGGCTGGATGACCTTGCCGAACTCGGCGGGGTCGATGTCGACGTGGATCTTCTTGGCGGCGGGGCAGAACTCCGAGAGCTTGCCCGTGATGCGGTCGTCCCACCGCCCGCCGATGGACATGATGAGGTCGCAGTCGACCACGGCCTTGTTGGCGTAGGCGGTGCCGTGCATGCCCATCATGCCGCACGACAGCGGGTGGTTCTCGGGGAACCCGCCCTTGCCGAGCAGGGTGTTGACCACCGGGGCCTGGATCTTCTCGGCGAATTGCCGCACCGCCTCGTGGGCGCGCGAGATGAGCACGCCGTGGCCGACGTAGAGGAGCGGGCGCCGGCTCTCGCGCAGGAGCTTGGCGGCGGCGTGGATCGAGTCCATGTCGCACATCGAGGGGACCGAGTAGCCCGGCAGCTGGACCTCGACGCTCTCGGCGTCGACCGTGCACTGGCCGGCGGCGACGTCCTTGGGCACGTCGATGAGCACCGGCCCGGGGCGGCCGGTGTTGGCGATGAGGAAGGCCTCCTTCATCACGCGGGGAAGGTCGTTCGGGTCCTTGACGAGGTAGGAGTGCTTCACGACGGGGATCGTGATGCCGAAGATGTCGGCCTCCTGAAAGGCGTCCTTGCCGAGCATCGGGCGAATCTGCTGGCCGCAGATCACCACGAGCGGGATCGAGTCCATGTGCGCGGTCAGCAGCCCCGTGACGGTGTTCGTCGCGCCCGGGCCGCTGGTGACCATGACCACGCCGGGCTTGCCCGTCACGCGGGCATAGCCGTCGGCCATGTGGGTGCCGCCCTGCTCGTGGCGGACGAGGACGAGCTTGATGCCGGAGTCGAGAATGGAGTCGAAGACCGGCATGACTGCCCCGCCGGGCAGGCCGAAGACGATCTCGACGTTCTCTCGCCGCAGGGCTTCGATGATGACATCGGCGCCCGTCTTGGAGGGCTGCGGGGGACGGGTCTTCGGCGGCTTGGCCGGAGCCGCCGCGGCGGTGGCGGTGTCCATGGGGGTCGCTCCTTCGAGGGGGCCGCGGCATCTGTCGGCGGCGGCTGATCCCGGGGGTTATGGCTGAAGCATTTTCACGGGGGCAAGGGTTTTCCCAGGCGGGGGAGCCCGGGGGCTCTCCGGCGATTCGGCCTGTTCAGAGGGGACGGGAGGGGGGGCTGAATCAGGACGCAGCCGGCGCGGCCACGGGCGATACCGGGGCTACACCGACGAGCAGTCGGCGCGCGTCGCGGGACAAGAGAGCAGGGGTGCGCTTGGCGTCCATGAGAATGCGTGTCGGCCCATCTGGCCCCAAAGTTGACCCGCTTGCAAGAGCTGATTTGCGCCAATCCGCGTCAGTCCGCCTCCGGCGAGGCGGCGACGGTCTCGGCTTCCGCCGAGGCGCCCGCGGCGGCATGCCACGGCCGCCAGCCCGCGAGAACGGCGTCGAGGGCATGCACTGCGTGCCTGGTGCGGATGTCGCCGCAGAGGAGACGGCCGCCATCGCCGAGGACGAAGTGGTCGGGATAGCTGTCGACCAAGAGCGCCTCGCGGGCCGCGTTGCCGCGGTCGATGCCGATGATGGCCTCAGGGCGCACCGCGGCAATGGCCGCTGCCAGCTCCTCGGAGGCGACCTCGGGGTGGAGAGCCACCAGATGCGCCCCAAAGGCTCGCCGCTGAACGATCTCCCCGGCGAGACGATTCAGCTCGTCGTTGATCCGGGGCGTCCAGTGGCCGAAGTGGACGAGCAGCACCGTCACTTCGGGTGAAGAGAGATCGGGAATGGGTCCACGGAGCCAGTCGACGCGATCGAAGACGGTGACGGCCTCGTTCTCTCGCGAGGCCAGAGCGGCACGGTGCTCCATGCCGCCCTCGCCCCAGACCCCCGGCCACGCAGCGGCGGCAGAGGCCGGCGAGGCGGTGAGGATCGACATGTCGACGCTGGGGACGGCCCCGCGCTGCTCGCGCTCGGCGGGATCGACGTCGGACTCCGCGGCGCTGTTGATCTCCTCCTCGGCGGGATCGTCGACTGTCTCGGGGCTCTCATCGGGCTGGGCCGGCGAGGGGGATGGGAGCGCCCCGAGGGCGAGCAGGGCGCAGAGCGCGAGCGTGCGAGTCACGGAGAACCTCCAGGCAGAGCGCCCGACGCTGCCACACCCGCTGCGGGTGGCGCAAGAGGGGCGGGGTTCAGGCGGCGTCTGGCGGCAGGCCAAACATCGCCCGGACGCGGGCGGCGGAGGAG
>JABWBI010000314.1 GCA_013360565.1 Candidatus Sumerlaeia bacterium
GCGGCGCGCTGCGGCGAGAAACGCGCGCAGGCGCACAGCACCGCCACCCCGGGCGATGTCGCGGGCAATCCCGCCGGGGAGCCCCAGCCAGTGACGCATCCGCGGACCGGCGCCGGAGAGATTGGTCCAGGTGAAGAGCAGGCGGTTGCGCTCGGAGAGAAGGCGAATGGAGGCATCGCCGTAGCGCGCGCTGAGCGACGCCTTGCCGAGATGATGCGCCACGGCGCGGGGTTCGTAGATGATGCGCCAGCCGGCCTTGATGGCACGGAGCGAGAGGTCATAGTCCTCCCAGTAGCCGGGATGGTACAGGGACGGGAAGCCGCCGGCGGCGAGGAACACCTCGCGGCGGAGCGCCGTGCAACCTCCCTGGAAGAAGAGCGTCCGGCAGGCCTGGGGCGGGCTGGAGTACTCGAGGACGAATTGGCCCCGCTCGAAGCGGGCGGTCATGTTGAGATGGTTGGGCGCGCCGGCCGCCCAGTCGACCGTCTTGGCGGTGACGGCGAAGACGTTGGCCTCCGTGAGCGGCGCGAGCAGCGGAGCGAGCCAGCCGGGCTGCACAGCCATGTCGCTGTTGAGGAGCACAAGCAGCTCGCCGCGCGCCGCCTGCGCCCCCTCGTTGACGGCCTCGGCGAAGCCGCCGTTGCACTCACGCTGAAGGAGCCGGGCGGCGGGGCAGTCCCGGCGGAGGCGCTCGACGGAGCGGTCGGTGGAGGCGTCGTCGACGACGAGGACTTCGATCTCCTCGCCGGTGATGCGGCGATGTTCGCGCGCCGCCTGCAGCGCGGAAGAGACGCACGGGACGATGAACGCCTCGCCGTTCCAATTCGGAATGAGAATGGTCGCGCGGACGGCGGCCTCGTCCATCAGGGCACCAGTTGGCGATCGAGGCACTCGCGGACGGCGCGGGCGAGCTCGTGGATCTTGTAGGGCTTTTGGATGAAAGCGAGGACGCCCTCCTTGAGGACCTCCTGGATGTCGCGGTCCATGCCGTAGCCCGAGGAGAGAATCACGCGGACCTGGGGATCGATCTCGCGGAGCCGGCGATAGGTCTGGAGGCCATTGATGGTGGGCATCTGCATGTCGAGGAGGATGAGGCCGATGTTGCCGCGGTTGCGCCGGAAGACCTCGATGGCCTCGATCCCGTCGTCGGCGCGGAGGACCTGGTAGCCATAGGTCTCGAGGATGTCGGTGGCGAGCTCGCGGATGGTGGCCTCGTCGTCGACGATGAGGATGCGCTCGGTGCCGCCGTCGGCGGGCGCGGCGGCGGTCTCTTCGAGGGGGGTGATGGGCTTGGCGCTGGCGGGGAAGTAGATGAAGAACTGGGTGCCGACGCCGGGCGTGGAGCGGACGTCGATGTGGCCGCCGTGGTTCTTGACGATGCCGTAGACGACGGAGAGTCCGAGGCCGGTGCCCTTGCCGAGCTCCTTGGTGGTGTAGAAGGGTTCGAAGATGTGCGTGAGAGTCTCGGCGTCGATGCCGTGGCCGGTGTCGCGCACCATGAGCTCGGCGTGGGGCCCGGCGACGAGGCCCAGCCGGTCCCGGCAGAAGGCGGCGTCGAGGTCCCGGGTTCGGGTGCGCAGCGTGATCCAGCCCGAGCCGGGCATGGCGTCGCGGGCGTTGATGCAGAGGTTGAGAATGACCTGCTCGATCTGCGTCGGATCGGCCTCGATGGCGCAGCCCTCGGACTCGAGGTCGGTGTGGAGGAGGATGCTCTTGGGCAGCGAGCCCTCGAGGAGCGTGAGCGAGGAGCGGACGACGTCGTTGAGCGTCGTGACGCGGAGGTTGTACTTGCCCTTGCGGCTGAAGCTGAGGAGCTGCTGGGTGAGCTGCGAGGCGCGGATGGCGGACTGCTCGATGAACTCGGACTGGGCGTGGACCTTGGATCCGCGCTCGGTGCTGGCCTTGATGAGCTGGGCGTAGCCGAGGATGCCGCCGAGGAGGTTGTTGAAGTCGTGGGCGACGCCGCCGGCGAGGGTGCCGATGGAGTCCATCTTCTGGGACTGGATGATCTGCTGCTGGATCGCGCGCTCGCCGGTCACGTCCCGTGAGACAGCCGCGACGCCCGCCGGCGCGCCGCCCTGATCCCGGATGAGGCTGAAACTCGTGAAACACACGCGGTCCGAGCCGTCGAGGCGGCGAATGATGAACTCGCCCTCGGCGTGGTCCACGCCGCCCTCAAGGACGAGGCGGTCATCCTCCCGCTCGAACGGCACGCGAGAGGCGTAGAGGTCCCACAGGCCCAGGCGTGGCCACTCGCTGCCGTCCATGCCCCAGAGGCGGTCTGCCGCGAGGTTGGCGAAGGCGACCGCGCCGGTCAGGTCGAAGATCACCGTCGAGTCGCTGATGCTGCGGAGAATCTGCTCGAAGTGGAGCACCTTGCGCTCGGCGCCCAGGTGGCGGCTCTGGTCGCGGACGATGCACGCGATGACCTTGCGCGAGGTCAGGGCGACATGGGCGGCGCGGAGCTCGATGTCGATCGAGCGCCCGTCGAGGGCCACGGCGCGGCCGCGCCAGGGCCCGGGATCCTCACCCGCCTCGTGCTGGGCCAGGTGGGCACGGAGGGCCGTGACGTCATCCGGGGTGATGAGCTGGTCGAACGTCTGCCGGCGCAGCGTGGCCGGAGGGGCGGCCATCATCCTCTCGGCCTGGCGGTTGTGATCGAGGATCGCCAGCCTGCCGGGTTCGAGGACGAAGATCGCCTCGAACGCCTCCTCAAAGAGCGCCTGCAGGCTGCTCACGCCCGCGCGCGGGTCATGCTCGGCGCCATTGCCGCCGCCACGGCGCTCGACGGGGCGGGCGGCCGTGACCACGCCGCTGATCTTGCCCCGCGCGCCGCGGCGGGGCGTCAGGTGGAGTTCGACTTCACGCTCGGTGCCGTCCGTGTGGAGGAGGCAGACGCGCAAGCCGCTCGCGCCGAGGTGGGCAATGGGATTCTCCAGGACATCGAGCGCGTCGGCGTGGTCGTCCGCGCGCAGATGGCGCCGCCAAGGGTGCTTGGCCGAGCGCAGCGCGGAGGGGGTGACCCCGAGCATCGCTTCGACGGGACCCTCGATCGCCCTGAGGTGGCCCTTCGCGTCGGTGAGCCAGACGAGGTCGCGCTGGTGCTGGGAGAGAAGACGCGCGGTGCCGCGTCCGGAGGAGGGCGTCTGAAAATCCGAGGGTGTCATGCGCTCGTGTGCCGCGTCCCCAGAAGCCACAGTTGGCCACTGCGGCGCGGAGGGTGTCAAGCGCCGTCAGCCGCGCCTCCAGCGGCGGGCGGCGCGGATGAGGCGGAGGAAACGCAGGGTGTCGCGGCGCTTGCTGATGTGGCTCTCCTCGCCGTGGTAGATCGTCTGGATGGGGACGGCGACGACGCGGAAGCCGGCCCACGATGCGCGCAGGAGAATCTCGCTCTCGGTGTCGAAGTTCCCAGTGACGAGGGGGAAGGCGTCGAGGATGGCGAGGCGGATGGCGCGGTAGCCCGACTGGACATCGGGCAGGCGCTGGCCGGCCAGGCGCGAGATCACCCACGAGGTGGAGAAATTGGTCAGGCGCCGGAGCCAGGGCATCGTCTCGGTGTGCTGCATGCGATTGCCCAGGACGATGTCGCCCTGCCCGGCGGCGATGGCGTCGAAGAACCCCGGCAAGTCGGCCGGCGCGTGCTGGCCATCGGCGTCCATCGTGATGGCCCAGCGCCAGCCGCGTTGGCGGGCGAGGGCGAAACCCCGCCGCAGGGCCCAACCCTTGCCGCCGTGCTCCGCGTGG
>JABWBI010000315.1 GCA_013360565.1 Candidatus Sumerlaeia bacterium
TGCTGTGGTCGCCGTGGGGGCGCGCTCTGCTTCGCGCGGTGCCGGGGGCGGTGTGTCCCGCACCTCCGGGACCGTCTCGCTCGTCTCGGCGACGGTCTGCTCCGGCGGCGTCGCGCCGGCGCCCGCGATCATGGCATCACGGGCGCTGGGGATGCGGCGAAGGAGGTCTCGCAGCTCGCCCTGCGCCTCGATGTTTCCCAAGCCCACCACGCCACCCCCGTAAACATCCAAGAGCCGCGTCTGCACGGCGTAGCGGTCGCCCATCTGTGTCACCGAGCCGTACACGAGGTAGTCGGCGGTCAGAGCGCGACCGATCGCGGCCATCTCCTCCATGGGGCGCTGGCCGCCGCCGAGCGCAATGCCACGGTCGGCCAGCACGCGGTCCTGGTCTTCGCGCAAGAGCATCAGGAAGTCGCCCGCGTCCCGGAACGAGTACCACAGTGCCTGGGTGATCACATCGAGATCCAGTCCACTGATGTTCTCGCCTTCGAGGTCGAGGACAAAGATCAGCGGCTTCGCGCGGTCAGGGCGCGGTGGCTCCGCCAGAGCGGCAGGTTCGGTGTCGCGGGCCGTCGACGGCCGCGCGGGCGGGACCGTTCGGCAGGCGGTGAGCGTGAGGCCCAGAGCAAGAGCAGCGGGGAGCAGGGAGCGCATGGGCAGTCGACCTCGTGGGAAAGAGCATCCTCAGCAGCGTCAGAGAGGCGCGCGGGGCAGATGGCCGGAAGCGTAGCTGCCGCCCGCGCGAAGCGTCAACCTCAAATGCCCCAGACAACGGCTGCGGGCCCGAGGTTGCTCACGAGTGGGGTTCCCGCGGCTCAGGCGGCGGCGCGGACCCCGGCGTGATGGGGGCGATGTGCTGTGGCAACGCCGCGTTCGCCGTCTCCGTCTCGGGCACGTGGTAGATGGGCGCCTCGGAGAAGCGTGCCACGCGGATGAAGCCAAAGAGCGTCGAGGCCATCAGCGCCGCCAGCCCCCAGAAGATCCAGGCCAGGTTCTCGTGGCCCGCCACGTCGTGGATCCAGCCGACCAGCGGCAGGCCACACAGCGCGGCGATCTGCCCGGCCATCATGTACGTCGTCTGCCCCGAGGCCCGCAGCGAATCGGGCGTTCGCCGGTTCACCCACGTGATCCCGGCGATGTAGAAGAGGCCGAAGCTCGCCGCGTGCAGCGTCTGGAGGCCCATCAGGCCCCACAGACCCACCGTCGGGATCAGCGCGAAGCGGATCGCCGCGAGCACCACACTGATCATCAGGCAGTGCACCTCTCCGATTCGCCGCACGATCCGGTCGCCGAAGAAGAACACCGGCAGCTCGGCAAACGCCCCGATGAAGTACAGGCTCCCCGCCGCCCGGTAGTGCCAGCCCTCCGTTGCCAGATCTGGCGCCACGAACGCCTGGTAGATCACCGCCGGCTCGTGCGCCATCCGGTTGAGAAGGACGGTCGCGAAGAACCACGCGAAGTGCGGCTGGAGGAGAAAGAACCGCTGCACGTGCAGGAAGGGCGTCCGCACGGCCGGTGGCCGGTGCGGTGTGCGGATCAGCCACAGCGTCAGCCAGAAGACCACGCCCCCCGCGAAGTTCACCGGGAACGCCACCCACGGCGTCCCGTGCCAGTCCGCCAGGGTCGACGCCACCGCCAGCGCCAGCAGGAAACCCAGTGTTCCCCACGACCGGATCTCCGAAAAGTGCGCCCGCCCGTGGCGGGAGTTCATCACCGACGCGTTGAGAATCGGGTCAAAGGGCACGGCGAAGAACGCCATCACCAGCTGGAGCATCAGAAAGAGCGGAAACCACGCCACGAATCCGCTGACAAACAGCGCCGAGATCGCGCAGGCCACGTTCACGAGCAGAATGGTCCGCTTGGCGACGAGCATGTCGCCCGCATAGCCCCACATCTGCATCGTCAGCAGGGACATCAGAGAGATCGCGGCGTACATCAACCCCACGGCCGTCTGCGTCCCAAACACCTCCTTCACGTACAGCGCCATCAGCGGATAGGTCGACCCGATGAGGGTGAACCGCCAGAAGTACACCAGGCGGAAGAGCGGGCGCGGCGTCGGGGACATCGAGGGCGGTGGGCGAATCGGCCCGCCACCGTGCGCGAAGCGCCTTTTCCCCGCAATCCCGTTCTGAGCCCGTCAGGAGTTGGTTGACACTCCAGTGACCCGCCGGAGACTCTGGGACGACGCGTGTGACCTCCCAGAGACATTGATCGCCCGCGGAGACCGCCCTGTGCCCGTCGATCTCTCAGACGACCTGCTTCTTGCCGTCCAGCGCCCGGCCCGCTACGCCGGCGGCGAGATCAACACGACCCCCAAAGACCACCGCGCCGTCCGCGCCTCCATCGCCTTGGCGTACCCCGACGTCTACGACATCGGCATGGACTACCAGGGCTTTCACATTCTCTACCCGATGGTGAACGCCCATCCCGGCTTCGCCGCCGAGCGCGTCTTCTGCCCGTGGCCCGACATGGCCGCGCAGCTGCGCCGGCGCGGCGTCCCTCTCCACGGCCTCGAGACGCGCACGCCCCTGCGCGACTTCTCACTGCTGGGCTTCACGCTCCAGTACGAGCTCTCGTACACGAACATCCTCGAGATGCTCGACCTCGCCCGGATCCCCCTGCTGGCCGCCGAGCGCCGGGACGTCTTCCCCGTCGTCCTCGCCGGGGGGCCGGGCGCGCTGCAGCCCGAGCCGCTCGCGCCGTTCATCGACGCGTTTGTCATCGGCGAGGCCGAGGAAGTCCTCATGCGCCTGCTCGCCATCGCCGCGCGTCACCGCGAGGCGGGCACGCGCGACCGCGAGGCCGTCCTGCTCGAGATGGCCCAGGTGCCCGGCGTCTATGTCCCCCGCTTCTACGCGCCGGATGCCTCGGGGAACGTGATCCCGCTGCGGCGCGACGTCCCCTTCCCGATTCGCCGCCAGATCTTCGACATCACGCAGGAGACGTGGTCCGTCCGTCCCGTGGTGCCGCTCATGCGCACCGTCAACGACCGCTTCATGCTCGAGATCAAGCGCGGCTGCACCCGCGGTTGCCGTTTCTGCCAGGCCGGCATGATCACGCGCCCGATGCGCGAGCGCACGCCCGGGCAGATCATCGAACTCACGGGCGAGGGCCTGGCGAACACAGGGCACAAGGAGGTCTCGCTCATGTCGCTCTCCAGCGCCGACTACTCGGCGCTGGCGCCCCTCATGCGCGAGATCAACGCGAGGCACGAGAGAGACCACGTCTCGATCGCGCTCTCGTCGATCCGCGTCAACGCCTTCGACGTGCAGTTCGCCGACGAGATCAAGCGCGTGAAGAAGACTGGCTTCACGTTCGCCCCCGAGGCCGGCACCGAGCGCCTGCGGTCGGTCATCAACAAGGAGCTCAGCGACGAGAGGTTCCTCAATGTCGTGGCCCACGTCTTCGCCCGCGGCTGGCAGCGCCTCAAGTTCTACTTCATGTGCTCGCTGCCCACCGAGACGGACGAGGACCTGCGCGGCATCATCGACATCACTGGGCGCAGCGTCGCCATCGGCCGCCGCTTCTGGGGCGGCAACTTCGAGATCGCCGTCTCCGTCTCGCCCTTCATCGCGAAAGCACACACGCCGTTTCAGTGGGAGGGGTTGCTCCCGCGCGAGGAGATCACGCGGCGCTGGCGCCTCGTCGCCGATGGCCTGCGGGGACGAAACGTCCGCGTGCGGCCTCACAGCCCCGACCAGGCCTGGGTCGAGGGCGTCCTCGCCCGCGGCGGCCGCGAG
>JABWBI010000316.1 GCA_013360565.1 Candidatus Sumerlaeia bacterium
GCCAGGCCGGTCGCACCGAGCGGATGCCCCTTGCAGAGCAGGCCACCCGACGGGTTGATGACGTATCGGCCACCGTAGCTGTTGTCGCCTCGCGCGACGAAATGCGCCGCCTCGCCCTCGCCGCACAGGCCGAGCCGGAGCCGCCAGCGTCGAACGCCTACGCCGAGACGCTCCGCGACGTGTGGAACGAGACGGCGCAGGTCCTCAACGCCGTGAAGCGGATCATCGCGCGGCCCGCGCGCTGGATTGTCTCGTCGGTCGCGGCCCTGACGCTGATCGTGTGGGTGCTGTGGCTGGCGCTTCTCACGCGCAACGACACCCAAGATCTGGAGAACCAGGAGCAGTCGATCTTTGGCCTGTGGCAGAGCTGGGTCCAGCCGGACGTCCAGAAGCGGTTCCTCGACCGGCTCTACATCTGGCAGAGCGGTGCCCGCATGATCCGGGACTTCCCGCTGGGCATCGGCTGGGGCCAGTTCCCGCTCATCTATCCGCTCTACACGACGCCCGAGTACTACGAGCTGTGGTCGCCGAACGCGCTGATCACGACCGAGGAGGCCCACTCGGGTCACCTCAATCTCGCCCTCGAGACCGGGGTGCCGGGGACGCTCGCCTGGGCGTCGCTCTTCATCTTCGCGTGGATGGGCGCGATGCGGCGGATGCGGTGGGCGTCGGAGGGCGACGAGGCGTCGCGCGCGGTGCTGGCGTGGTTCCCGCTCGGAGTGACGATGGCGATTCACATGGGGCTCGACAAGTTCTGGGCCTACCCGGCATCGCTCACTGCCCTGATGTGGAGTCTGGGGACGATGGTGCGTCCGCGGTCGTGCGTCGCACTGGCGCCGGCGGCCACGGCGCGCGTCATTCCCCGGCCGCTTCGCCCCGGGCTGCCGCGCCTCCTCGCGGCGCTCGGTGTCGCGGTCATCGCGTCGGCGAGCGCGCTTCACATCGGCGCCGGGTCCCACTACATGACGCGGTCACGCATGCACATCGACGAGGCCGACTCGGCGCTGCGGCTGATGGCGCTCTACGAGAGCAACCCGCAGGCGCTGCGTCCGCTCCGCGAGCAGGCACGCGAGAGCCTGGCGCTGGCGGAGAACTTCCTCGATCTGGCGCGTGAGCACATGCCCTGGGAGATCGACGCCTGGAGCCGCTCGCTCGACGCGCAGGGCACGCTGGCGGATGCGATCGTCGCGGGCCTGGTTCCTCAGTCCCGGATGAGCGACCTCAACATGGCGGGCCATGTGACGGTGAGCTGGCTGCTGAACTCGATCCTGATCTCACCGAACTACTACCCCGTGCAGCGCAATCTCGGCAACGCCCTGCTGACGCGGGCGGCCGACACCGCCGACGAGGCCGAGTCCCGCCATCTGGTGGAGCTGGCGATCCGGATGTTCGAGCAGGTGCTGAGCCTGCGCGACACGGAGCTGATCACGCTGATCGCGGCCGCCGAGACGCTCGAGCAGATCGGAAGCCCCGAGGCCGCGATCCCGTACTACGAGCGCTATGTCAACTTCGAGAATGCGCGCTTCGGGGGGATCGACATCTTCGGCGGCGACCGGGGCCGTCCCTTCGCCGACCCCATCCGGGTGCGTCTGGGCGCGCTGCTGGAGAACGCGGGGCGCCCGGAGGAGGCGCTGGGGTATTACCGCCGTGCGCTGGTCCGGGCGCGGGAGATCGACCCGCTGCCGGTGATGACACGCGTTCTGAACATCCAGATCTCGCTGGGCCGCTACGGCGAGGCGGCACGCGACTTCGCCGCGGGGGTCGCCGCGCTCAACGCCGAGCGGCTGGCGCAGCAGTTCCGGGAGATCGATCTGCCGCTGAGTGCGCAGGAGATGATGGTGAGCGTGGCGATGCTGATCCATCTCCGCGAGACGGACGCGCTGCGGACGCTGATTGAGCCGGCGAGCGGCGAGCTCCAGAGCCGCGACGCCTGGCTGACCGCGGCGGTGATTGCGCGGGCGGCCTCGGCGGACTACGTGCGCGAGCTCCTGGCGGCGGGACGGCGGGCCCTCCGGGAGGACCCGGCCCTGGTGTCGGCCGAGGCGGAGCTGCTCCGGTGACGGGCCTGTGTTGACAGTTCTGAGGGCGCGCCCCAGACTCCCGCCATGGAGCTGTCGCCTGCCCAGCAGCGCCGCGTCGATGGAATCGTCCGGGAGATCGATGAGTATCTGACGCTGCGTTTTGGCCACGCCGAGCGGGTGAACCCGAAGATCGGCCAGTTCGTCGACGACCTGAAGGCACAGCTGCTGGTCAACCTGCGGGCGGTGCTCACGAAGGGCAAGGCGTGGGGGGCGGAGAAGCGCATGGTCGCCGACGTGCTCTGCGGCGACGACCTGGACAAGCGGTACGCGCTGCTGAACACGACGGGCCAGTACTCGATCATGCACGAGGTCATCACGTCGCTGGCCGAGAGCGACAAGGCCGACAACGTCGTGCACATCGGCAACATGCGAGACCTCTACCAGGCAATCGACCCGAGCATCTCCTCGCTGATCGAGCTGGCCGAGACATGGATCTGGTGGGACTTGCCCGACGGCGTGACACTGCAGGCCCACAGCGGACAGCTCACGCGCATCCACCGGCTGGCGGACATGGAGATCACCGAGCAGGTGACCGACCACTACCGCCAGGTGCTCAGTCTCGAGCCCGGGACGCCGGTCACGCGGGAGATGATGCTGCGCTTCGAGGTCCGGCGGCTGCACCGGCTGATGACGGAGTTCGAGCTGCGGCGGCGCGACGACCTGGCGCACACGCAGGTGCTCAAGCGCGACATCGTCGAGGCGGGCGGGGTCGACCAGATGATCCTCGACCTTGGGACGGAGATTCAGACGCTGCAGCGCCTGGAGAGGGCCGAGTCGTTCGACGAGCCGACGATCGAGCACTTCGCGCGCAAGCTCGCGGCCGACCCGGCGCACGTGGAGCGGCACCACATCATCGACTGGCAGCGCGAGCACATCGCGCGGCTCAAGCAGCAGGTGTGGACGGCGCTGCACACCGGGCAGGTCCTGGGCGAGCCCCGGAACTTCAAACTCGAACAGCTGGCCCGCCTCCGGGCCGAGTTCGAGGGCATTCTCCGCGCTCTGCCGGAGCTCGCCCCCGAGGGGGCAGCGGCTCCCTGACGGCCGCGGACGCGGCGCCCTCCGCCTCACGCCCTTTGACACCGCGCCGCGCCCTCGCCAGAGTGGGGCTGGAGGAGCCCCCTGGCCATGGCCACGGACATTCCGCGCTGGAAATGGCGAAATCGCGAGGCGCTGATCCAGGAGATCGACGCGCGCGGCCGCATCCGGGAGATCCAGGCGCACTATGACCTGCGGGAGGCACTCGAGGCCAAGTGGTGGGAGCCGCTGCTCAAGATCGGTCTGCTGGTCGCGGGGATCGGCTTCGCCGTGACCTTTCTTCACTTTCTGCAGCGGGCCGTCGACCTGTACGGAGCGCTGGCGGCCGAGTCGAGCGCGCCGGGGCCAAGCCCCGAGACGCTGCGGATCGTGTTCTGGATGATCGCCGGGAGCTTCGCGGCGATGCTCGTCACGGGTCTGCTCTGCGTCGAAGTGCTCATGGCGCGGATCGCCGCGATGCGACGGCTCAATCAGCTCCAGGCGGAGACGTTGGCGCACCTGAGCGCGGAGGTGCAGACGCTGCGCAGCGGCGCCCCCGCGCCCGGGGACGCCCCCCCGGCGGGACCCGCGGAGGCATGAACCCCGCCTCGGCCAATGTGGCGCGGC
>JABWBI010000317.1 GCA_013360565.1 Candidatus Sumerlaeia bacterium
GGAAGGCGCGACCATCGTGGTCCGGCAGTTCTTCCACACCGACTTCGCCGGCCCGCAGTGGTGGATCCACCAGGGCTACGTGATGATGTGGTTCAAGCAGGGCGTGGTCGGCCTTCTCGCGCAGCTTGCTCGCGATCGCATCGCGGAGCTGGCGGGCCCGGTTCGGCTGGTCCTCGTTGGCCATGGCGCGTTCCTCCGTTGGCAGGGGGGCGGCGGGTCCTGGGTCAGTCCAGGCCGACCGTCCGCTGCACCTCGTCGGGCGATGTGGTGCCGGCGACCATGAGGTCGATGGCGTTTTCGAGCAGGGTCTTCATCTTGTCGGCATGGGCGGCTTTCCACAGGTCTCGCTCGGAGCCTTCGCGGAGAATGACGTCGCGGAGGCGGAGGGTGACCTCCCAGACCTCGAAGACGCCGACGCGCCCGAGGTAGCCGGTGTCGAGGCAGCGGTCGCAGCCCTTGGCACGCCAGAGCGAGGTGACCGAGTCGTCGAGGCCGAGGTCGCGGCGCGTGGGGGGCTCGGGCTCGAAGGCCTCGCGGCAGGCGGGACAGAGTTTGCGGGCGAGGCGCTGGCTGATGATGCCAGCGAGCGAGTTGGCGATGGAGAAGGAGGGGATGCCCATGTGGCGCAGGGCGCTGACGACGCCCTGGGACGAGTTCGCGTGGAGCGTCGAGAGGACCATGTGGCCGGTGAGTGCGGAGCGGACGGCGATCTTGGCGGTCTCCTGATCGCGGATTTCACCGACCATGATGACATCGGGGTCCTGGCGGAGTGTGGCGCGGAGGCCGGCGGCGAAGGTGAGTTCGATCTTGGGGTCCACCTGAATCTGGTTGATGCCGTCGAGGCGATACTCGACAGGGTCTTCGATGGTGACGATGTTCGTCTCCTCGGCGTTCATGGTGCTGAGGCAGGCGTAGAGAGTGGTGGTCTTGCCGGAGCCGGTGGGCCCGGCGACGAGGATCTGGCCGTGCGGCCGGCTGATGATTCGGCGGAGGCGCTCGTGCTCGTCGGCGGGCATTCCGAGGTCGGCGAGCCCGTGGAGGACGGTGGCCTCGTCGAGGACGCGGATGACGACCTTCTCGCCCAGATGGGTGGGGATGACAGAGACGCGGAGATCGACGGAGCCCTCGCCGAGGTCGAGGTTGAAGTGGCCGTCCTGCGGCCGGCGGCGCTCGGTGACGTTGAGGTCGCTGAGGACTTTGATGCGGGAGACGACGGGGAGAAGCATGGGGTGGGGGATCTCCATGATCGTCTTGAGGCGGCCGTCGATGCGGTAGCGCACGCGGACGTTCTGAGAGAGAGGCTCGATGTGGATGTCGGTGGCGCGGGTGGCGAAGGCGCTCTCGATGATGGTGGTGACGAGCTCGACGGTGGAGATGTTGTCGATGAGGGTGTCGACGTCCGCCTCGGAGATGGCGGGGGCGTTGTCTCCGGCGGCCTTGACCATGGCGTCGCCGATCTCGGCGGCCACAGCGCTGGAGGTGCCGCTTTCACCGGGGGCGGAGAGGCCGTCGGTCTCGGGGAGGAGAACGTTGAGAACGCTGATGAGGTCGCGCTGATTGGCGAAGTGGGGGTTGAAGGGCGTGCCGGTGAGAAGTTCGAGCGCGTCGAGAAGCAGCAGGTCGAGGGGATCGCTCATGGCGACGTTGAGCTCGGAATCCATCCAGGCAAAGGGGAGCGTGAGATGACGCCGCTGAACGGGCGCGGGCAGGACGGCGAGGAGCTCTGGGGTGAGGGAGGTGGCGGAGAGGTTGACCTTGGGGAGGAAGAGGCCCCCGCGGAGCGCCTTGAGGAGCTGGGACTGCGAGACACCGCCCTCGCGCTCGAGGACATCCGTGGGCGACCGCTTGCCCTTGCCGAGCTCGGCGCTGATGTCCGCGAGACGGTCGGGGGAGACGAGGTGATTGTGGATGAGCAGGTGGCCCGCGATGCGGCGGCGGCTGCGCTGAGAGACGGGGTTCTCGCGCGAGAGGTAGGTGGCGAGCGTCTCGACGGTGACGACGCGGTCGCGGAGCATGGCTTCGATGTGAGCCTCGCCGCTGTGGGCGATGCCCTCCTGCATCTGGCGTGTGGTGTCGGGCCAGACGAGCCCGGCCTCTTCGAGGACGCGGACGACGGCGACGGCGCGTTCGGGGCGCTGGAGAAAGACCAAGCGGAGCTCGGCGGGGGAGAGGGCGAGGTCGCGGCTGAGCTCGGCTTTCATGCGGTCGCGTTTGGTCTTGGCGAACGGGAGGGAGATCTCGGCGGTCATGAGGGCGCGGAGGGAGCTGACGCCCTCGAACTCGGAGAAGAGGACCTCTCGGAAGGACTTGCCGGATTCGCTGAGGAGAATCTCGAGGCCGGCCGGTTCGAGGAATCCGGCCTCGGCGAAGATCTGGGCGATGCGGAGATTGGTGGACTTCACGGGGCGGGCTCCTGGAGAGGTGCGGCGGTGTCGAGGATGAGGCGGGGCGGGAGACGATGCCATGAGGCGGGGGGACCGACGCGGACGAGGAGGGTGATGACCTCGCCGGCGATGTCGATGCGGGCGAGCGTGTCGCCGGGCCGGGGATTGAGCATGGCGTGGCCGTAGATGGGTGAGTCGACCGGCAGCGAGGCGGCGATGGCGTGGATGGGCGTGTCGCCCCAGGTGCCGGTGACTTCGGCGGAGACCTTGGTGGCCGTCGAGGCGGCGCGGAGCTCGCGGATGGCCCACCGGATGGCGAGCTGCTGCTCGGCGCTGGTGTCCCAGCGGCGCGAGACTTGGCGGGCGGTCTGCATGCTGTCGCCGAGGGCGGTGACGATGAGGCCGAGAATGGCGAGGACGCCGAGGGCGGCCATGAGGGCGAAGGCGCGGCGGCGGAGTCTCATGGGATCGACTCCACGCTGGTGGCGATGACGGAGGAGACGGTGAAACTCTCTTCGCTGGCGCTGCGGCTCCGCGTGGTGATTCGCACGCGGACGAGGGCGGGGAACTGGCCGGGTCCGAGGCTGCGGCTCCAGGCGAGAGCGCCGGCGGGATCGCGGCCGGTGGCGTACTCGAGCTCGAGCGTCTCGTCGACGCCGGGATGCGGGCGGTCGAGGCGAATCGGCGAGCCGTCGAAGTGAAAGCGGGAGATGGCGATCGACGTGCCGGCCTGTCCCTGAACCGGAGAATCTGACTCGGCGGGCGGCTCGATCTCGAAGAACGTCTCCTCGGAGATGCGGCAGATGGGGACCTCCTGAGGCGTGGCTCCGCTCCAGGACGCGACCTGGATGAGGCGGGGCTCGAAGATCTCGGGCGTGGAGGCCGAGGCGTCGAGAGAGGAGAGCGGCACGGCGGCACCGATGACGGAGGAGATGCGGTGCAGCGAGAGGAGAGCCTCTTGGCGGAGGAGATTGCGTCGAACCTCGCGGACGGCGAGGCGCTGGGTCTGGTCGAAGGTGTTGAGGAGGATGACGAGGACGGCGACACCGATCCCCATGCCGACGAGGAGCTCGACGAGGGTGACGGCGCGGCGTCGCTCAGAGCGTGGCGGGCAGGCGCACGGCCTCACCGGATGGTCTCCTCGCGGTGGTGATGTAGAGGGTGAGAGGCATGGGGAGCCCGGGCGAGAGATCACCTTGCCAGCGCCACTGCCAGGCGGCGGCGGGCTCTTGGTCGAAGGGCTGCGGCTCGGGGGGAAAGAGGCCGGGCGCGTCCTTGAGGAGGATGGCGATGGCGGCGCGGTCGAGTGCCTGCCAC
>JABWBI010000318.1 GCA_013360565.1 Candidatus Sumerlaeia bacterium
CCGTCGTCGGCCAGGCCGTCGGCGCCGGCCGACCGGACATCGCCGCGCTCGCCGTCCGCCGCACCCTCGGCTGGAGCACCGCCTTCATGGTGGCCCTCGGCCTCAGCTTCGTCGCCTTCGGCCCTGTGATGGCGACGATCTTCGGCGCCACTCCCGAGGTGATCGCTCTGGCCGGCGTCGTGCTTCAACTCAGCGCTCTGGAGCATCCGCTCATGAGCGCCACCATGATTCTCTCCGGCGCCCTCCGCGGAGCCGGTGACACCCGCTCGCCCTTCTGGGTCGTCGTCTGGGCCACGTTCCTCTTCCGTTTCGGCGCCGTCTATCTCTTCGCTATCACCCTCGGCTGGGGCCTGCCCGGCATCTGGATCGGCACGGCCGTCGACTGGGGCGGACGTGCCATCATGCTCTGGGTCATCTTCCGCCGCGGCGCCTGGCGCGCGATCCACGCCCGCGAGCGCGCGCTGCTCGACGCCGAGGCCGCCGGCGAGCTCGAGATGCCCCAGGCCGCCGGCGGCTGATTTTCGCCATTGCCCAGCCGCGCCCGCAGTGTCTCAATCCCGCATGCTTCCCCTGCGCCTCGCGATCCTCGGCTTCGGCTTCATGGGCATCATGGTGCTCTGGGGCATCTACAACGCCTACATCCCCATCTTCCTCCAGGCCGGGCGACCGGACTTCGCCGAGGGCGCGGGCGTGCAGGGCTTTGGCTTCGAGACCGCCACCGCCAGTGCCATCATGACGCTCGACAACGTGGCGGCGCTCTTCATCCTCCCCTGGATCGGTGCGCTCAGCGACCGCATCCGCACCCGCTGGGGCCGCCGCAAGCCCTTCATCGCCGCCGGAGCCCCGCTCGCCGCCGCCGGCTTCGCCCTCGTCCCCCTCATGCTCGGCGGGCCGCTCATCGCTTTCATGGGGGCCATCTTCCTCACCCTCATGGCGATGGACCTTTTCCGCACGCCCACCATCGCCCTCATGGCCGACATCACGCCCTCGCCTCAGCGCTCGATGGCCAACGGCATCATCAACCTCATGGGCGGTGTCGGCCTCATCCTGGCGTACATGGTCGGCGGCCCGCTCTTCAGCGTCTCCGCGGCGGCGCCGTTCCTCTTCGGCGCGGTGATGATGCTCTTCGGGTGCGGCGTCGTGCTCGCCGTGATCCGCGAACCCGCTCCCGAGGCCGCCGCCCCCGGCGACGAGGAGCCCCGCCTCATCGCCAGCCTGCGCGACGTCCTCCGCGACAGAGACCGCTCCGCACTGCGCCTCCTCGCCGCGATTCTCTTCTGGTACCTCAGTGTCAGCGCCATCGAGGTCTTCTTCACCTCCTTCGCCGTCAACGAGCTCGGCGTCGACAGCGGCCAGGCCACCGCCCTCCTCGGCTGGTTCCCCGTCAGCATTCTCCTCTGCTCCGTCCCCGGCGGGCTGCTCGGCGTCCGCTTCGGCCGCCGCCGCATTGTGCTCCTCGGCCTGATCGGCTTCACGCTCGTCATGCTCGCGGGCGACCGCGCCACCACCGTCGCCGAGGCCAAGGTCATCCTCGCCCTCGCGGGTGTCTGCTGGTCGCTCATTCTCGTCAACTCGCTCCCGATGGTCATGGACTGCGCCCCCCCCGGCCGGGTGGGCACCTACACCGGTCTCTACTACCTCTCGACCCAGTCCTCCTCCATCATCGGCCCCATCCTCGCCGGCTGGATCATCGGCCTGTGCGGCAACGACTACCGCGTCATGTTTCACTACGGCGCCACCGTCCTCGTCATCGCCATCGCGCTCATGTCCGGCGTCCGCCGCGGCGAGGCGCGGACCTGACACGCGCAGCCGCTCATCTTCGCTGCTGTCGACGCCGATAGAGGAAGGGACGAGATGCGTCCCGGCGTTCGCCTGCAGGCCAGGCGGCTGCGCCGCCGCGCCCGGACATGCCTGGGAGAGTCGAGCTGATGGTCTCTCGCGAAGTCGCCAAACCAGCAGGAGACATCATGGCCGCCGCGGATGCCGGCTCCGGCCTCTTCGAGAACCTCGCGATCGACGACCCCGATCTCTTCGGTGACTTCTTGGCCGAGGCCGGGGCGCATCTCGACCGCGTCGACACCGCGCTCCTCGAGCTCGAGGTCAAGCCCCATGCGCGCGGGCTCGTCGACGAGATCTTTCGCCCCGTCCACTCCATCAAGAGCGCTGCCGCCTTCCTCGGGCTGAACGAGGTCGAGCGCCTGGCGCACGAGACGGAGACGCTGCTCGACCTCGTCCGCCGCGGTCATCTCGGTGTCTCCTCCGCCGTCATCGACGCCCTCTTCGCCGCCTTCGATCTCCTGCGCGCGCTGCCCTAGTCCCCGTGCCGCCTGTCAGAAGTCGCGCCGGGGATCCAGAGGGAGAATTTTGACGCAAAGACGCAAAGGCGCAGAGACGCAAACCAGAAAAATTCTTTGTATTTTTGCGTCTTTGCGTCTTTGCGTTGAATATTTCTCTCTCCGATCTCCCCGGCAGGACCTCTTGCCAGCGCCGCCGAGAGAGTCACCCCTCCGGCTTGCACCCTGTCAGGCACGCCGCGAGCGCGTTCGACGCGTCCGCGTCGTCGCCGGTGATCGCCTCGCAGCTCGCGTCGTTGATGCACCCGGCCGCGCACTCGACGACGCCCGAGCACTCCTCGTCCTCGTTGCCCGGGTTCGCCGGGCTCCCGCACTCCTCGATGTGGTCGCGCGCGTCCTCGCACGCGTCGCTGCATCCCACGGTGAGCGCCCCCGCGGAGGCCGCCAGCAAGGTCGCGAGCAGCGCATCTCTGAGCCTGATCACGCCCCCACTCTCCTCCGGCGCGGAGCCGCGCGTCAACGCCCCGGGTGAGGAATCCACCCGCCGCGCCCTGCGCCCCGGGGCCCTTGCTTGGCCCTCCGCTCCTGACCCCTGGTAGATTGCTCGCCGACCATGACGACCCGCACTGACGAGGGAGCGCCCTGATGCGGCTCGCGATCATCGCGACGCCCGCGTTCCTGCCGGATCAGCGGCCCGCCCCCGGCGCGCTCGACGGGGACCTCATCCGCGCGCGCCTGTCGCTGGACGACGCCGGCTTCCGGGTCGTCGACCTCGACCCCACGCGCGACCTCGCCGAGCAGCTCGACGCGCTGTTCGACGACCTCGCCGCGGCGCCGGGCGGACCCGCGCTGTTCCTCTTCTACGCGTCGACCGCCGTCGCCCTCTCGGTCGAGGGCGAGCTCTTCCTCACGCTCGACCCCACGCACCCCGAGCTCGGCGACGCCCTGGCCGACATCGCCGACGTCTTCCGCGATCGAGCCGGGGGTCCGGGGCGGAGGGCGTCGCCGGGCGACCCGGAGCCCCGCCGCTCCACCGAGAGCGCGGTGCTCTTCTTCATCGAGTGCCATCACCATGCAGATCCGAGCGACCCCTTCGCATCCGCCTCCGTCGTGGCCGCCGCCAAGCAGGCCGTCTCGCCTGCCACGACCGGCATCGAGCTCCTCGTGGCGGCGCACCCCCTCGACGCGACGAGCGCCGACGTCCCCTCGCGCTTCACGCGCGCGTTCGTGGAGGAGCTCGACATCGCCGACCCCGACGCGCTCGCGGCCATGCTGGAGGGGCGCTGGGCGGTGGTCGACGCCGGGCCCTTCGACATCGGCGCACGCATCGCGTCGGCGGCCGTCAGCGAAGGCGTGCATTACCTCAACCTCACCGAAGACATCGCCAGCACGCGCCGGGTGCGC
>JABWBI010000319.1 GCA_013360565.1 Candidatus Sumerlaeia bacterium
CGCGCCCCCCCTGCGCAGCGCGCGCGACCGCGACGCTCTGCGCGCCGCCCTGCGCGACGGCGTGATCGACTGCATCGCTACTGATCACGCCCCGCACACCGACATCGAGAAGGATCAGCCCTTCGACCAGGCGCCGCCGGGCATGATTGGGCTCGAGTTCGCCTTCGCGCTCCTCTTCACAGACCTCGTCGCCCCCGGCCACCTTCCGCTCACCACGCTCATCCAGCGCATGACCGCCGGCCCCGCGCGCATCATCGGCATCCCCCGCGGAACGCTGCGGCCCGGCTCCGCCGCCGACGCCGCGGTCCTTGATCTCCACGCGGCCACCGAGGTCACCCCGGCCCGCTTGCACTCGAAGTCGAAGAACACGCCCTTTCTCGGCCGCGTGCTCAGCGGCGCCGTCACGCACACCATCGTCGATGGCAAGCTCGTGTTCGACCACGGGGTCATCGTTGCCGGCAACGCGGCGGGGGCCCGCGCGTGACCGTCCGCTCCGCCAGCGCCATCGACCTCAGCGTCGATGTCGGCCCGCTGCGGCTCCGCAATCCCGTCCTCGCCGCCTCGGGCACGCTCGGCTACGGCGTCGAGTTCTCGGAGTTCTTCGACCTCACCCGCCTCGGCGGCATCGTCGCCAAGGGACTCACCCGCCACCCCCAGCGCGGCAACCCCGCGCCGCGCCTCGTCGAGACCGCCTCGGGCATGCTCAACGCGGTCGGCCTCGACAATGCCGGCGTCGACGCCTTCCTCGCCGAGAAGCTGCCCGCCCTTCGCCGCTTCGGCACCGCCATCATCGCCAATATCTCCGGCCACACCGTCGACGAGTACGCGGAGATGGCCGTCCTCCTCGCCGCCGCGACGGGTCTTGCCGCCATCGAGGTGAACGTCTCCTGCCCCAACATCCGCGAGGGTGGCATCGCCTTTGGCGCCAGCGCCGAGCGGATCACCGAGATCACCCGCCTCGTCCGCCAGGCCGCGCCTCGCCATCCCGTGCTCGTCAAGCTCAGCCCCAACGTCACGGACATCGTGGCCATGGCCGCCGCCGCCCAGGAGGGCGGAGCGCACGCCGTCTGCATCGCCAACACCTGGCTCGGCATGGCCATCGACGCCGAGCGCCGGCGCCCCGCGCTCGCCAACGTCACCGGAGGTCTCTCGGGTCCGGCCATCAAGCCCCTGGCGCTCCGCATGGTCTGGCAGGTCCACCGCGCCCTGCCTGAACTTCCCATCATCGGCCTCGGCGGCATCATGAGCGGTGTCGACGCGGCGGAGTACCTCCTCGCCGGAGCCACCGCCGTCGCGGTCGGCACCGCCTCGCTCGTCGACCCCTCTGCCGCCGGCCGCGTGATCGACGGCCTCGAACGGTATTGCCTCCGCCACGGCGTCCGCGCCGCGCGTGACCTCACCGGAGCACTGGAGATCACATGACCCGCCCCGACTTCACGCACAAGTGGCTCGCCGCGGTCGATCGCAGCCGTTCCCTCCTCTGCGTCGGTCTCGATCCCCATCCCGACCAGATGCCGCGCGGCTTCGAGCACCGCGGACGCGACGTCGCCGCCTTCAACCGCGCGGTCATCGAGGCAACCAGTGACCTCGTCTGCGCCTACAAGGCCAACATGGCCTTCTACGAGATCCTCGGCCGCAAGGGATGGAAGGCCCTGGAGCGAACCATCGCCGCCGTCCCTCCTCACATCCCCGTCATCATCGACGCCAAGCGCGGCGACATCCCTTCGAGCGCCGAGATGTACGCGCGCGCCCTCTTCGACGGACTCGGCGCCGACGCCGTGACCGTCAGTCCCTTTCTCGGAGGCGACTCGGTCGAACCCTTCCTCCGCCACCAGGGCCGCGGTGTCTTTGCCCTGTGCCTCACGAGCAACGACGGCGCCCGCGAGTTTCAGATCAAGAACCGCCTCCACCACCAGATCGCCCGCGCCAGCCGCCGCTGGTCGCGCATCAGCCACCACCTTGGGCTCGTCGTCGGCGCAACGCACCCCCGCGAGCTCCGGGAGATCCGCGCCCTCTGCCCCAGCCAAGTTTTCCTCGTCCCCGGCATCGGCCGCCAGGGCGGTGACCTCGAGGCCGTGATCCGCGCCGGCATCGCCCACACCGGGCCCCAGCTCATCATCAATGCCTCTCGCTCCATCATCCACGCCAGCGGCGCCAAGGACTTCGCCGAGGCCGCCCGCGCCGCCGCTCAGCACCTCCGAGACAGGATCTGCGCATGCCTCAACCCGCCGAAGTCCTCCTGACCCTCGACCCGGTTGTCCGCGACGTCCTTGAGCGCACCCGTGCCCTTCAGCAGGGGCACTTTCTGCTCACCTCCGGACGCCACTCCGCCCTCTACTTTCAGGCCATGAGCCTCCTCCAGCACCCCGAGTTCGGCGCCATGGCCGCCACCGCCGCCGCGCGCCACTTCGAGAATGTCCGCATCGACACCACCTTCGCCCCCGCCGTCGGAGGCATCGTCTGGGGCCACCTCGTCGCGCAGTACCTTCCGCGCGCCCGCGCCATCTTTGCCGAGCGCGTCGAGGGCCACATGGCACTCCGCCGCGGATTCACCTTCGAGCCCGGCGAGCAGGTGCTTCTCGCCGAGGACGTCGTCACCACCGGCGGCAGCGTGATGGAGCTCCGCGGCCTCGCCGAGGCCGCGGGCGCACAGGTGACCGGTCTCGCCGCGGTGCTCGACCGGTCCGGCGGCACCTTTGACGCCGGAGTCCCCTTCTTCTCCTGGGCTCAGCTCGCGATCGAGACCTGGCCGCCCGATCAGTGCCCCCTCTGCCGGGAGGGCAGCGTGGCCGTCAAACCCGGCAGCCGCGGACTCGGCTGAGCGCGTTCACTCCTCGCGCACGACGATCACCGAGAAGCGACCCGCCGCGCCGTTGAATCCATGCACGACGAAGAAGCGCGGCGACTCGCTGGGCACCGGGACTGTCAGCTGGGAGTCGACCGAACCGTCCCCCAGGTCATCGTTCTCGGCGAGCAGGTTCCCCTCGGCATCGAAGGCCTGCAGCACGGTGTCGAAGCCCCCGCCGTCGGTCGTCACAGTGTACTCCGCCGACGCCCCACTCGCCGTGAACGAGAAGATCGCCTCCCCGTCACGCGCCACTTCGGCCTCAACCGCGGCGCCGAGCGCCAGCGGCTGCGCGGCCGCGGCCAGATCCGTCCGGCGCGGAACGAGGCTCCGAATCGCCGGATCGATCGACTGCGCGAAGGTCAAGGTCACGCTCGCGAACGAAGTGGCCGACGCCACGTCGATCCACTGGCACGGCATCCGCCTGCCGAACGCGATGGATGGCGTGCCGCATTTGACGCAGAAGCCGGTCGGGCGCGGCGAGCGCTTCGTCTACGAGTTCGCGGCCAACGATTCCGGCACGTTCTGGTATCACCCGCATTGGCAGAGCCACGAGCAGGTGGAGCGCGGCCTCTACGGCGCGCTGATCGTCGAGGAAGACGCGCCGCCGGAAGTGGACCGCGACGTCGTGTGGATGCTCGACGACTGGCGGCTCACCGCCGAGGCGCGCATCGCCGGCGATTTCGCCAATCTCTTCGACGTGAGCCACGCCGGCCGCCTCGGCAACCGGGTGACGGTCAACGGCAAGGCGGGCGCCGACTTCCCCGTGCGGCGCGGCGAGCGCATCCGCCTGCGCCTCGTGAACGCCGCGAACGCGCGCATCTTCGGATTGCGTTTC
>JABWBI010000320.1 GCA_013360565.1 Candidatus Sumerlaeia bacterium
GAGACGGACGACCCGGCGGCGGGCTACGTGCACCTGCAGCTCGCGGCGGCCTGCGCGGCGATGGGCGATCGCGAGGGTGAGGCCGCGGCGCTGGCGGAGCTCCTGGCGCGCCATCCCGACTCTGAGGGCAAGGGGCAGGCTCGGGAGATGCTCGACCGGCTTGCAGCGACCCACCCTGAGATTGTCGCTGAGCAGGTGGCCATGGCAACCCCAGCACGGTCAGTCCGCTCTGAGTTCGAAGGCCTGAGACAGGACCTGGCCGCCTCTGTGCAGAGTCCGCAGCCCCAGGGGCCTGTCGGGTCGATGGAGGACACTGTCGCGTCGACTGCGACCCATGCCTCCGGTGAGCTCAGCTGAGGAGGACCACTCCCTTGCAACTGTCTATCAAATCGCTTCTGTGCCTCTGCCCGCTCGCCCTGCTCGTGTCGGGGTTCTCGCCGCCGGAGTTTCTTCCGGGCATCGAAGGGGATGACTGCCCGAATCACAACGTCCCGCCCGAGAGCCTTTTCCAGTACAACTCGCTCAACGGTCCGCTCCCGGGCGATCCGGGTGGCCTGCACGCGCCGCGGTTCGTGGGGTCTGCTCCGCAGGAGGGAGATCCCATCGCCATCTCTCATGCGACTGTCTTCCGGCATGAAGTCGACTTGTCACTACCGGCCCATGGACAGCTGTTCTTCGGGGTCCGCCGCACCTATGACGAAGATGACGCCGGGGCAAGCGCTGGACCCGATATCCGGGTGGGGACGAACTGGCGCTTGTCTCTGGACGTGCGGCTCTTCCAGGCCGGTGACGATCTGGTGCTCCGCGATGAGCGGGGGCGCCTGCGGTTCTTCCATCCGGACACCGACTATCAGACAGGGGACGTCCGGTACTACTCGCAGCTCGATCAGGGGCTCTATGCCTACGCGACCAGGAATGGGACGAGCACTTTCGAAGTCACGTTCAACGGAGGGATGGTCTACCGCTTCGCCCAGAGCTCGGGCCGGCTCGAGCGCATCACCGACCGGAATGGAAACTTCTTGACCTTCTCCTATGACGGGAACGGCCGTCTGACGACGGTGGGCAACTCGGCGGACTCTCGCCAGATTTCACTGGAGTACGTCTCCTCGGGGGCAGCGGCCGGCCATCTGCACCGTGTGTCCGACCCGCAGGGCGTGGCCGCGACCTACGAGTACACGACCGTCTCGAACCCCTTCGCTCCGAGCAGTCCCTTCGTCGCGCTGTCGAGAGTCACTCTCCGTGGCGGGGCGGTGACAAACTACGAGTACACGACCTTCCACAGCGCCGGAGGACCTTCCGATGTGTTCCAGCGGCTCCGGCTCGACCGCGTCCTCGACGGTTCCAATCAGGTGATCGTCGACTACGCCTACGTCAGTGACACGCAGAATGCGAACTTCCCGCGCCCGGAGATCCGGGGCACCGGCAACCAGGTTCTGGTCGACTACATCTCCTCGGTCTCGGGGTTCTACGGCCAGGTCTACGATGTGGCGGAGTCAGGAGGGACGGTTCGCCGCGAGTACTCTCAGACGTGGGCGCGGGATCTCCTGCAGCTGATCGAGGACGAGGAGCTGATCCTCGACCTGGCGTACGTCGGGTGCGGCGGAAATCCCGGAGATCAGTCGAGCCAGCGTCTGCTCGCGTCGTCGACGAATTGGGTGACCGGTGAGACGTGGGAGTTCACCTATGATCTGGTCCCCAACAGCGCGCCTCCGGCCTACAGCGGCTACTCGACTCCTGCGGACCACTTTCGGCAGGGGAACCTGACGAGGATCGACTACGACGATGGGGACTATGAGACCTTCACCTATGGAGGGGGAATCCTCAACCACCTGACTTCCTGGCGAAATCGCGAGGGGGGATGGACGCACTACACGTACGGCTCGAATGGGAATGTGAGCCGCATCGATCACCCCGACGGTTCGTTCACAGTATTCTGGTACGACCAGTACGGCAATCTGACGATGCAGGAGACCTTCGATGGTCACTGAGAGCGTCGAGATGCCCCTCGGCACTGTCCGCGGAGGAGGCTCTCCGTGAAGGTGCTCGTCGTCGACGATGAGCCGGTCGTGCTGGCGCTGATCAGCCGCATGCTGGACGGTGAGGGACACGTCACGTCCCGGGCCGAGCGCGGCCGCACGGCCGTGGACATGGCCCGCCGCGAGAAATTTGAGATGGCCTTCCTGGACATGGGCCTGCCCGACGTGAAGGGCGAGCATCTGCTCTCGACGCTCCACCAGCTTCAGCCGGAGATGAAGATCGTGGTGGTCAGCGGAGGGGACATGGCCCACGGTGAGCCGGAGAGATTGCGAGAGATGGGGGCGTGGCAAGTGCTCCCCAAGCCCTTCGATATGAAGCAGCTGAAGTTGGCCCTCGCCTGAGACAGCTCTCGTGGCTCGCCTCTGTTGACTCCTGGGCCCGAGCCGTGCTCAATCCAGCACACGATTTCACCGAGAGACTGCTTTGAGCGGCACAGTCACGCTGGAACTACTCCCCGAACTCGGGCTCGTCGGTTGCGGCGGTGCGGGTTTCCCCACCCATGTGAAGCTCGCGGTGCCGGTTCAGACGGTGATCGTCAACGGCGCCGAGTGCGAGCCCTTGCTGCACAAGGACAAGGAACTGCTGCGCGCCTTCGCACCCGAAGTCATCGAGGGGCTCCGGATCGCAATGAGCTTGACCGGCGCGACCCGGGGAGTCGTCGGAATCAAGGAGAAGTATCACGACGTCATCGAGCGCGTCGAGGCCTTGGCCTCGGGGGACATCCGGGTCCAGCCGCTGAGCGACACGTATCCCGCGGGGGACGAGTTCATCCTGACACACGATGTCACCGGAGGCGTGATTCCCCCCGGTGGGCTGCCGAAGGACGTCGGGGTGCTGACCCAGAACGTCGAGACCCTTGTGAATCTGGCGCGGTCACGGCCCGTGACGCGGAAATACGTCACCGTGGGCGGTGCCGTGCGCGAGCCGATGACACTGGAGGTGGCAATCGGCACCTCCATCCGGGAATGCATCGAGGCAGCCGGCGGCGCAGCGACGCCGGAGCCCGTTGTGCTGACCGGCGGGGTGATGATGGGCAAGCTCGTGACCGATCTGGATTCCCCGGTCGTCAAGACCACGGGCGCCGTGCTCGTCTTCCCTCAAGATCACCCGCTGATCGACAAGTACCGCCGGACAGAGCACCACACGGTCCGCATCGGGCGGTCGGCGTGTGATCAGTGCTCGATGTGCACGGACATGTGCCCGCGCTGGCTGCTGGGTCATCCCATCGAGCCTCACCGGGCCATGAGAGCGCTCGGATTCCATGAGGAGCGTGCCCAGCTGGTGATCGGCACGACATACTGCTGCGAGTGCAATCTCTGCTCGCTCGTCGCGTGTCCGGAGGACCTGGATCCCCGGGGAGCCTGCGTACGGGACAAGACGCCGGTCCGCGAGTCCGGTCTGCGGCATCCGCTGCACGGCAGCCATGACATCCGCCCGCACGGGATGTACGCTCACCGCCGCACGCCGATCGCCCGCCTCATGACCAAGCTGGGCCTGAGGCAGTTCCGGAACGAGGGCCCGCTGCAGTCCTCGCCGCTCATCCCGGCCCGCGTCACCCTTCCGCTCAGGCAGCACACCGGGGCGCCGTGCGAGCTGGCGGTGAGCGTCGGCCAGATCGTCCGCGAGGGCGAGGTCGTGGGGCGCG
>JABWBI010000321.1 GCA_013360565.1 Candidatus Sumerlaeia bacterium
GAGCCCGGCGGCCTCGCCGAGCACCTCGGCCTGCGTCCGGGCGACACGCTCGTCGCCCTCAACCGCCGGCGCCTGCGCGACGAGATCGACATCTGGTTCTGGGCCGCCGACGGCATCGAGACGATCTCCTGGCGCACGCCCGGGGGACACACCGTCCGCCGGCGGCTGCGCGGCCGCACGGACGCTCCGCTCCGCATGACGCTCGAACCCTTCCGCCCCGACGTGTGCGGCAACGACTGCGTCTTCTGCTTCGTCTACCAGAATCCGCGCGGCATGCGGCGGCAGGTCTACTTCAAGGACGAGGACTACCGCCTCTCGTTCATCCAGGGCAACTACATCACCGGCACGTCGCTCCGGCCCGCCGACATCCGGCGCATCATCGCTATGCGTCTCTCGCCGCTCTACTTCAGCGTCCACGCCACCGAGCCGGCCCTGCGCGAGACGCTGCTCGGGCGCCGGGGCCTGCCCGGCATCATGGGCCTCCTCCGGCACCTCGGGCGACACGGCATCCAGTTCCACACCCAGATCGTCGTATGTCCCGGTCTCAACGACGGCGCCGCCGCCGAGCGCAGCGTCCGCGACCTTCTGACTCTGCGGCCCGGACTTGTCTCCATCGCCTTTGTCCCCGTGGGTCTGACGGACCACCGCCAGGGTCTCCACCGGATCACGCCGGTCGACCGCGACATCGCGCGCGACTTCATCGCCTTCGCCAAACCGCTCCAGCGCGAAGCCGAGCGCCTCGCGGGCGAGCCGGTGCTCTTCCTCAGCGACGAGTGGTTCCTGCGCGCCGAGACCCCCCTCCCGAGCTACGCCCGGCTCCCGTTCGTTCATCAGCTCGAGAACGGCGTCGGCATGATCTGGTTCTTTCTCCGCCGCTGGCGGCGGAGGCGCCGCCGCCTCGTCAAGCCTCTGCCGCGCCCGTGGCGCGTCGCAGCGCTGACGGGGCCGCTGGCCGCTCGGGGGCTGACCGATTTCTGGAAAGATCTGAACGCCATTCCGAATTTGACCGTCGAGCCCATCGTGCTGGAGAACTCGGTCTACGGCAAGGCGACGACCGTCACGGGATTGCTGCCCGGCTGCGACTTCCAGCGCGCGATGCGCGCCTGCGCGGGCCGCTTCGACCAGGTGCTCATCCCCGGCAACGCCCTGCGCGAGACCGATCAGTGGTTCATCGACAACTTGCCTTTCCGCGACCTCGCCGCCGAGGGCGCGGCACTGGGGCTGCACGTCGATGCGGTGATGGAGGATGCAGTGGAGGCGTGGGAGAGAATCGTGGTCCGATGCGAGCAGTCAGACGCAGACCGATGAGCCCTGGCGTCGGGTCTCTCGACAACGCCCGCCGTTCCTGCCAGCCTCCCGCCGCATTTCGCCCGGAGGAAGCTCCCCCATGTTCAACGGTCTCGGCCTGCACCTCGGCAATCTCTCGCTGCTCTCGCGCGCCAAGACGCGCTCGATCTCCCCGGAGAACTTCACCGGCGAGAAGGGCAAGGGCGGCATGGCCACCGAGGGAACCGGGGCGCAGTGCGCGCGCGATCTCGGGCAGGGCTGGAAGGTCTCGCCCTCGGTGCGCGTCGGGCCGGGCGAGACGTTCACGCTCGCCGACATCGCGGGCCCCGGCGCGATTCAGCAGATCTGGATGACCCCCACCGGCAACTGGCGTTTTTCGATCCTGCGCGTCTGGTGGGACGGCGAACCCGAGCCGAGCATCGAGGTCCCCATCGGCGACTTCTTCTGCATGGGCTGGGGCGAGTATGCCCACGTCAACTCGCTCCCCGTCTGCGTCAACCCGGGCAGCGCGTTCAACTGCTACTGGGAGATGCCCTTCCGCAGGCATTGCCGGATGACCCTGGAGAACCTCGCCGGCGAGGACATAGTCATCTACTACCAGATCAACTTCGCGCTGACCGATGTGCCCGAAGATGCCGCCTATCTCCACGCGCAGTGGCGCCGCTCGAATCCGCTGCCGGCCAGGCAGGTCCACACGCTGATCGACGGCGTGAAGGGGCACGGGCACTACGTGGGGACGTACCTCGCCTGGGGCGTCAACAACACCGGCTGGTGGGGCGAGGGCGAGATCAAGTTCTACCTCGACGGCGACCAGTGGCCGACGATCTGCGGCACGGGGACGGAGGACTACTTCTGCGGCTCGTACAACTTCGACCGCGGCGGGCAGTATGTCGCCTTCTCGACGCCCTTCGCCGGCTTGCCCCAGATCATCCGCCCCGACGGCACCTACCGGTCCCAGCAGCGCTTTGGCCTCTACCGCTGGCACGTGATGGACCCCGTGCGCTTCGAGCAAGACCTGAAAGTCACGATCCAGGCGCTCGGCTGGCGCTCGGGCGGACGCTATCTGCCGCTGCAGGACGACATCGCCTCGACGGCCCTCTGGTATCAGGCCGAGCCCCACGCCCCGTTTCCGCCGCTGCCGGGCCGCGACGCGCTCGAGGTCATCTGAAAGTTTGAGCTGGAATTCCGGATGTGCGCGCCGCAGGGTGGGCGGACGATGGCTGGCTGGACGCTCTCGACTTCCCGCACGGGACTCCTCATCGTCCTCAGCGCCCCGTCGGGCGGAGGGAAGTCCTCCGTCGCCAAGGCCCTCCTGGGCGCCGACACCAAGCTCGAGTACTCGATCTCCGTCACCACCCGGCCCAAGCGCCCCGACGAGGTCGACGGCCGCCACTACCACTTCGTCACCCCTGACGAGTTTCACCACTTCGTCCGCGAGGGCGCGTTCTACGAGTTCGCCGAGGTCCACGACCATCTGTACGGGACGCGGCGCGACGCCATCGAGCAGACGCTCGCGGCCGGGCGCGACGTCCTCATGGACCTCGACGTCCAGGGCGGCCTCAACCTCAAGCGCCAGACACCCGACGCCGTCCTGATCTTCCTCCTGCCGCCCTCCCTCGATGTTCTGCGCCACCGCCTCGAAAAGCGCGGAACCGACACGCCCGAGGTCATCGCCCGCCGATTGGCCAAGGCCGAGCAGGAGATCCGCCACTGGTGCGAGTACGACTACGCCGTGATGAACGACGACCTCGACCTCGCCGTCGCCCGCGTCCGCGGCATCGTCGAGGCCGAGCGTCACCGCCCGCCTCGCATGGAGGTCCACTGGGGCGGCGACGTGCCCGCGGGGGTCGATCACCGGTGACCGCCGCGTCGGGACCGCGCCTGCCCGGCCGCCGCCTCGTTCTCGGTGTCTGCGGCTCCATCGCCGCGTACAAGGCCGCCGAGCTCGCCCGCCTCCTCATCAGAGAAGGAGCCGAGGTTCGCACGGTCCTCACCGAGGGCGCGGCCAAATTCATCACGCCCCTGACCTTCGAGTCGCTCACCGGCCAGCCGGTCTACACCCAGATGTTCGACCAGCCCCACGCGTGGGAGATGGAACACATCACCTGGGCCCGCTGGGGCGAACTTGTTCTCGTCGCACCGGCGACAGCGAATGTCCTCGCGAAGCTGGCCCACGGCCTGTCGGATGACCCGCTGACCACCCTGTGCCTCGCCCGTGAGCCACGCGTCCCGCTCCTCATCGCGCCCGCCATGAATTCCCAGATGTGGCTCGCCGCGCCCACGCAGCGCGCCGTTGCGCAGCTGCGGGCCGACGGGGCCGAGGTCATCGAACCCGGCTCCGGCGATCTCGCCTGCCGGGAAGCCGGTGTCGGCCGCCTGGCGGAGCCGGAG
>JABWBI010000322.1 GCA_013360565.1 Candidatus Sumerlaeia bacterium
CGCCAGACGTTCGCCGCCACGGCCGGCAGCCCGATCGCGGCGGGGGTCTGGGTGCGGACGTATCGGGAGGGGGGCAGCGGCGGGGACACAGCGTGCCGCGTGGGTCTCGACCGCAGCGGTGGCACCGATCCGCAGGCGGCGGACGTGGTGTGGTCGGAGTGGACGGAGAGCCCGGACTTCTGGCGCCCGGTGTGCGTCGCGAGCACGGCGACGGGGGGCAGCTTCACGGTCTTCCTCCAGCACCGTCAGGCGGCGCCGGTCTGGAATGTCACCTGCTTCGATGATGCCGTGGTCCTGGGAGGAGCGGCCGTTCCGGCGGACCTGACGGCGCTTTTCGTGTACTGAGCGGGACTGTCAAAGTGGTGGCGAATCCCGGCGGGCCGGTGCC
The DNA here is from genome assembly GCA_013360565.1 of Candidatus Sumerlaeia bacterium. Classification (GTDB taxonomy): domain Bacteria; phylum Sumerlaeota; class Sumerlaeia; order JABWBI01; family JABWBI01; genus JABWBI01. The sequence goes on from JABWBI010000322.1 coordinate 389, forward strand.
AGACTGCGACCCATCTCACCCGGCGGGAGTTCGCCCATGGCCGAGCCGAAGAAGATCAAGGACGCCACGCGCGCCATCGACGGCACGGATCTGATCGCCCGGGCCCGGCGGCGGGCGCTTGTCCGGCTGGTCTGGCAAGTGATCGGGTGGGGGCTGCTGGTCGTGTTCATCGCGCTCATGTGGCGCTGCCTGAGTGGCATCTTCGAGTATCAGGATCTGACCGAGGTGCCGATCTCGGACACGCGGCCAGACGAAGGCGCCCCGCGCTGAGGGCCGGACCGGTCAAAAAGGGCTTGCGCCGCGCGGCCCCCTTGCCCGTAGACTGGTGCCGGTAGCCATGGGCACGGGGCGGCGACAGGGGCCAGCTGGAGGCCGCCGCGTTCACTCGGGAAAGGAAGCTGGAGATGGAAGACTACGGAGACGAGCAGCCCGCACCGGCGGGCGAGTTCGAGCGGTTCGGGGGCGCCAACCGGCAGGAGCGGCGCGAGCTCTTCTCGCGCCAAGTCCGCGCGGGGCGCCGGACGTACTACCTGGACGTCAAGGAGAACGCCCGGAAGGACAAGTACCTCGTCATCTCGGAGTCCCGGCGCAACCAGGAGGGGACCCACGAGCGGACGAACATCATGGTCTTCGAAGAGGACATGGGCAACTTCAAGGACGCGTTCGAGGACGTCTGCCGGTTCATCAAGAACGCGCGCATGCCGCCGGGGGTGTGAGCCCCGCGCCGGGGGAGATCATTTCTCACGCCGGAGATGAAAGAGGGGGTTGACAGCGGCGGGGGTGATCTGGTGAAAGGGAGTGCGAGGGAACTGGAGGGACGGGGCCCGCGTTCGTCGGGGGGCCCGCTGATCCTTCCCAACAAGTCCAACATCTTTGCAGAAGGAGTGTTTGCATGCTTCGCCCAGCATTTTGCTTTTCCTTGGCGGCCATCGCCGCCCTGTCCGTCTCGGCCCAGGATCTCGACACGACCTACGTGAGCGATGAGTTCACCTCGGGCAGTCGCGGCAACGCCCTCGGCACCGGCCCCACGTTCAACAACTCGCTGACCGACGGGACGGAGTTCCTGGCGATCACGAACACGGACGGTGTGACGGGCACGATCAACTACATCAACATCTTCGCCGGCGCGACCGGTGGCGAGGTCGAGTCGCCCGTTTACAATGTCACGGTGGCCCAGGACAACCAGGACCGGACGCTGCCCGGCGCGATCGAGGCGATCGTGGCCTCGGGCGGCGCGGACCCCGGCGCCGTGCTCGTCGGCGATGACGGCGGCACCAACGGGCTGCTGTTCGGCGAGAACGACGACGCCAACTACTTTGTGGAAGCCGCCGTCTACTGCTACAATCGCACGACCCCCGGTCCCCCCGGCTACGAGACGCACTCGGTCATGTTCCGGGGCGCCCGCGACGGCGAGGGCCTGCTCTCCGGTGGCGGCGGGTCGTACACCATGGACCGCGTCGCGGGCTCCTTCGCCATCACATGGGATGCGCAGCTGGGCACGGTGTTCGCACGCCGCTGGAACGGCTCCACCACCACGGCGGACATCACCAACCGCGTGGCCACGACGTTCACCGATTTCGGATCGACGACGCTGGCCGAGGGCTGGCACACGTTCCGCATCGAGGGCTACGGGTCGGTCATCACCTTCACGGTCGATGGCTCCGAGCTGGCCAGCGTGATCGACTCGACGTTCCCCAATGGCCGCGCGGGGCTCATCTACCGTGAAGCCAGTGTGGTGAGTGCGGATGAGACACAGGCCTACTTCGACAACATGCGAGCCGGCCCCGCGACCCCGCCGACCGTGACGAGCGTCGAGCAGTTCGAGCTCTATCGCTGACGCGCGTCGCACCTCGGCACATCCGAGCCGCGGCGAGGCTCCCGCTTCGCCGCGGCTTTGCTTTTGGATTGACAGAGCTCACCCCGGTGCCTGAACCTGTGGTCGTGGGAGGGGTTCCCGTCAACGGTCGGTTCGGCGCAGTGCGTTGCCGTCGGCCGTGCCGATTGGGGAAGACCGGGAGTCCCCCGCAATGGCACTCATCATCCGAAGACGGGAGGATTCGTGATGCGACATCTCCATTTCGCCTCTGTGACCGCTCTGACAGCGGTTGTCACATCTGTCGTGACGGCTCAGACGGTGATCTACAGCGACAACTTCGGGGCGGCCAGCGCCGCAAATTGGACGGTGCAAGGCTCCAACACCGACGGCGGCAATGACTTCCAGGCCGAGTTCGGCTTCGACATCAGCACGCGGTCGCTGCCCAACTCGCCCAGCGGGGACAACATCGTTCTGCGCACGGTGGCAAACATCGCCGCCCCGGCGCCCAATCCACTGGTAGTCAGGCTGGCTCCGATAACTGCCAGAAAAACCGGCAAGGTGCAACTGAGCGAGGCGAAGGCGTAAGCCATCCCATAGAGAAAGACCGTTTTGATATTCCGAACCTGAAGGTCCAAGTGGGGGGCTGGTAACGATACAAGGAGTGACCTTCCAGCCAACAGCCACAACCCCAACAGCGTCAACCCAATTCCCACCATGAGCGCCACAAAGGGCATGTATTTGACGATCACTCTCAACCCAGCGGACAACACCATCCCCGCGGCGCCAAAGACTACCAGGAAGCCTATCGTGACCAGCAACCCAATGTATAATCCTTCAGATATACGGCTGGCGAGCGGTTTCTGTTCATATCCCTCTTCGCGTGAGCCAAGGTAGTAGGAGACAAACGAAGGCAGCATCGCCCAGCCACACGGGTTGATGGTAGCGAACACGCCGGCGGTGAAAGCCAAGGCCAGGTTGAGTTCGTTCATGGCAACACCCCGGCCACCGCCTGCAAGAGGGGTTCGAGCGGTGTGGGGTATTCGTCTCGATAAACAGTCTTGCCAGATTGGTCAATCAGCACTGTCGTGTCGAGCGAAGTGACTTCAAAAGCCTGAGCCACAGCGTAGTCATCATCGAACGCCCACACGTAATCCGGGTTGCCTGACGCCTCACGAAAGGTTTGCAACTCGGCGTCGGTGTCACCCGGCTGCACATCCAGCATAACGATGTTCAGGCCACGATCTTTGTACCGAGCATAAACTTGACTGAGATTTTGCGCCTCGAAGAGGCAGGAAGCACACCACGAGGCCGAGAACATTATCAATGTCGGCTGGCCGGCGTGATCCGCCAGGGCAAACTTGCCACCGCCCATCGTCCGTACTGTGAAGTCTGGCGCTGGCTGGCCGGTAGCCACATTACCGGGAATGTCGGCCAGAGCGATGGGCGGAACATTGATATTGGCACTCCC
>JABWBI010000323.1 GCA_013360565.1 Candidatus Sumerlaeia bacterium
CTCGCAGCTTCTGCTGCCTGCGCGGCCGGCCTCGCGACCGCAGCCACCGCGCAACAGGCCGCAGAGGCAGCGCGCCCGGAGCCGGAGGCGAGGCTGGACGAGGTCGTCGTCACTGCGCAGAAACGTGAGGAGTCGCTTCAGGATACGCCGATCTCCATCGTGGCATTCACGCCGGAAGATCTCGAGCAGAAGGGTATCACGGGCCTCACGGACCTGCGGTCGCTGGTGCCGAACGTGCAGATGACGCCGCACCCCAACGGGGCGGCGACCACCATGATCAACATCCGCGGCGTCGGCATCACCGACGATCAGATCACGCAGGACCCTTCCGTCGCGGTCTATCTCGACGGAATCTATGTGGCGCGCAGTCAGGGGCTCGCCATGGACATCGCGGAGCTCGCGCGCGTCGAAGTGCTGCGCGGTCCCCAGGGGTCGCTCTACGGGCGCAACGCCAAGGGAGGCGCGGTGAACTTCATCACCCTGCCGCCCACGCTGGGGGAGTGGGAATTCAAGGAGCAGCTTTCCTTCGGCAATCGTGACTGGTTCCGCAACAGGACCGCAGTGAACGTGCCGCTCGGCAGCTCGGTCGCCGCCCGGCTTTCCTATCTCAACATGTCGCAGGACGGCTATGTGCGCAATCTCGGGACGAACGTCGCGCGCTTCGGTGACAGGGATCGGGAGGCCTGGCGTGCCGAGGTTGGCTGAGGTCGACGCCGAGATCGCCAAGGCGCTGCGGGAGGAGGCGGCCCGCCAGCACCGCAACCTGGAGCTGATCGCCTCGGAGAACTTCGTCAGCCCCGCCGTCCTCGAGGCCGCGGGCACATGGCTGACGAACAAGTACGCCGAGGGCCTGCCGGGCAAGCGCTACTACGGCGGCTGCGAGCACGTGGACACGGTCGAGGATCTCGCGCGCGACCGGGCGAAGAGGCTCTTCGGCGCGCCGCACGCCAACGTCCAGCCCCACGCCGGCGCGCAGGCCAACATGGCCGTCTACCTCGCGCTGCTCAAGCCCGGCGACACCGTGCTCGGCCTCAACCTCTCGCACGGCGGCCACCTGACGCACGGCTCGCCGGTCAACGCCTCGGGCATTCTCTACAGGTTCGTCGAGTACGGCGTCGACCCGCAGACCGAGCAGATCGACATGGACGTCGTGCGCGACCTCGCCAAGCAGCACCGCCCCAAGCTCATCACCGCCGGCGCCAGTGCCTACGCGCGCCGGATGGATTTCAAGGCGTTCCGCGAGATCGCCGACGAGGTCGGCGCCAAGCTGATGGTGGACATGGCGCACTACGCCGGCCTCGTCGCCGCGGGTGAGTATCCCTCGCCGATCCCGCACGCCCACGTCACGACGACGACGACCCACAAGACGCTGCGCGGCCCGCGCGGCGGTCTGATCCTCGCCGGCGACGAGGACCTCGGCAAGGTGATCGACAAGGCCGTCTTCCCCGGCATGCAGGGCGGGCCGCTCATGCACATCATCGCGGCGAAGGCGGTCGCCTTCGGCGAGGCGCTGACGGAGGACTTCAAGGTCTACGCGCGCCGCATCGTCGAGAACGCGAAGGCGCTCGCCGATGCGCTCACCGCGCAGGGGCTGCGCATCGTCTCGGGCGGCACGGATTCGCATGTGATGCTCGTCGACCTGCGCCCGAAGAAGCGCACGGGCAAGCTGATGCAGAGGGCCCTCGACGAGGCCAACATCACCGCGAACAAGAACACGATCCCCTTCGACCCCGAGTCGCCGTTCGTCACCAGCGGCATCCGCCTCGGCACGCCCGCGCTGACCACGCGCGGCATGGGCCCGGACGACATGCGGCGCATCGCCGCGTGGATCGCCGATGCCGTCGAGCACGCCGAGGACGCTGCGGCCCTCGCGCGCATCGCAGGCGAGGTCAGCGCCTTCGCACGGCAGTTCCCGTTGCATGTGGGGGTGCGGATGGCCGGCTGAGCAGAGGGCTTGGCCCTGAGGCACAAGGGACTGGCTGGCTCAGCTCCGGCCTGGCAGATCTGTCGCAACCGCTGTTGGAGATCGACAATGCGTCCATTGGTTGTTCTCGTCCTTGCAGCTCTCACCCCCTTCGCCTCGGCGCAGTCGCACCGCGTCGACCGCGTCGATCCGCCGCTGGGAGGGCAGGAGTTTCCGGGGGGGCGGGGGCCGAACCAGATGGTCATCTACACGGGGACGAACGCGTGGGGCGCCGAGGCGGTCGTCCGCCGGTGGATCACCACACACTTTCGCACTTGACAGAGTCACGGGGGGGGGTAACAGCGGGCTTAGGAAACGAGCGGGAGGTGCGACCGATGAAGGCTTTGGCCCGGCGAGGTGTCCTGCTCTTCGGTTTTCTGATTGTCCCGCTTGTTGGGCTCTCACAGCCGAGCGCTACTCTCCCGGGCGCCGATGATTCTCCCGCCGTTCTCGGCGAGGACCCAGGCCCCCCGGAGCGGCTCTGGACGGTTCGCGTTGGGGCGTTGGCAACGGCTGCCGACACTCAGGAGTGTGTACAGCGACTGCGGAACTTGGGTTATACGTCCATCGTAGCGTCGGGGGAAGGACCTGTCAGATCCGTCTGGGCAGGTGTCTTTGAATACGCGGTCGATGCCGAGTTGTGCGTCGACGATCTTCGGCGCCGCGCCTTCAGGCGCGTAGAGATCGCTTCGATTCCCGCCACACCCGGCCGCAACCAAGCCATTTCGCGCCGATTGCCCGTGGAGGCGGTGTTCCGTCTTGAGGCACAGCACATCTCGGAAACTGCCGATCCCCAATTCGATCCCGAGACGGACCCCGTGATCCAGGAGGGCCGGGCCGCCGAAGTGCTTCGTAGTGCTGAGGGCGACGCGGCACTTGAGCGCCTCGCCGAGGCGCTACCCGAAAGTGATTCTCGTCGGGCCTGGATCGTGCTCCGGCTCGCGCACCGTGCGCGGGAGGAGGGGCAGTGGGACCGCGCCCTCGACCTCTTTCAGGCCGTGGCCGATGGTTCAATGCCCGTCCGGCGCGTCGATCGGATTAACGCAATGACCCGGGTCGGCTGGATTCTGATGTATCGAACGCCAGACTACCGCGGCGCGTACCGCGCATACCGCGAGATCGAATTGTTCACCGGCTCCGAGACAGTCCGCGCGAACGCTTTGGCTGAGCAAGCCTGGATCATGTTTGAGATTCTCCGCAACGACCGCGTCGGCTCTTGGCCTGAGGTTCGCCGCTTCTGCGCGAGGGCCCTTGCGAGATTCGAGCCCGGGGGTTCAGCAGAGCGGGCTAAGCACCGGGCGGTTCTGCGCCTCATTCACCTCGAGACCTTCCACTTCGAGAGCCGTTATGACGACGTTGTGCGCTACGCCCAGGCCTACCTTGAGCAGTACGGGGAGGACGAGGCGCGACGGCGCGAGGTCGGGATGGCTCGCGCTTGGCTGGGCATCGCCCAGATGCGCCTGGGGCAACCGGACACCGCGCGAGAGACTTTCAGCGATCTCGCCGGCATGAATCTGCAGCCCGAGGAGAACTTCGCCGGGGAGGACATGGACGTGCTGGCGGCCACATACTCCTTTGAACTCGGCGTGAGAGAGGGCAACACAGACGAGATGCGCTTCTGGGCCGCCTATCTCCAGGAGAATCACCCTGATCGGGCCGAAACAGCGACGATCCTTCGTATCCTCCCCGATCGTCTCGCCAGGGGGGAGTGACATGGGTACTGTGGTCAGGTCGCTAGGCGATGCTCTTCCTAGAGTGCTGGGCACGGCATTCTGCTTGGTGACGACAACCGGCCCCGCTGGCGACCCGCCCGGCGGGGGGTGTTGCTTTGAAGACGACAACATAGTGGCAACCTACGATGAACTGATTCAGCCAAAGGAAGGGCAGCCGTACATCGAGGTCAGAGGCGAGCGGGGCCAAGTTCATGTCGATGGAACCGATTGCCTTCGCAACGATGTTGTGAGTTATCGGTTCATTGGAAGAGGCGGGGAGGATGCGGATATCTGTGTGGATCCCGAGCACCCTGAACATTGGTACTACACATCTGAAACCCCTGGCATTATGCCTGTGTGGGGCGGTTCCTTGCCCGGGGAACCGGACAGCCTGGACCCATGGCAGTACTTCTGCCGCCCAGTTGACATAACGCCGGGCATCTATTTGCTGAGTCTTTCAGTCAGCGATGATGCTCCCTGTAACGCTGATGATCCTGACCCAGAGGCTATCTTGAGTATTCAGGTCTTTGGGCCCGTGACAACGACCGGGGGCGGCTCCGACACACACTGGTATGACTGCAATCCGTACTGGCCGCCCCCAATGCCAGACAGCCTCTCTTTCCCCTACGCAGTTGCTGTCACGGGTTGGCCTTGCTGTGGGCTGAGCGACGCTGGCGTATCCAATATCACCGTCACCTTCAGCCTGGCACCCGCACTCAACGTGGGGATGTCTCCGTCGGTTACCCTCCGTGGACGGTTTATCATCAACGGCTTTGCGGGCGATTGGGGCTCCCTGGGGCTGCCAGAAGACCAGGGCAACGCGAAGATCTGGGACGTCGATCTGGACGTGGACTACGCGTGCGACGCCACAGTGGCGCTTGAGTTGAGGTTCAGCACCATTCTTCAGGCCGCCGGGGGCACTCAGGGAGGGACACACTGCACGGGGCACACGGATCCCAATTCACCAATTGCGGTGACGATTCAGTAGGAGGCCTCCATGAACGCTGCACAGACGGTGCTGGCACTGGCAGGAGTGGCCTGCCCCTTGGGGTGGGCCCAGGTGATCGCAGTCACGTTCGGTGAGCCCATTCGCGCGGATGATCTCAGGAGGGCAAGCGAGGCACAGATGGAGCCCGGGCTGGGCTTGGTTGGGGAGAATGGTGCGCCGCTCGCCCTGCTTGGGGGCGGGGCAGCTCCTCTGGACCTGAGACAGCAGGTGGAGAGGGAGTGGGTCGTGTCGACTGTTCGCAGTCGCGCGATCTGGGAACTCCTGGGGGGCGAGTCCGCGGATAACCTCGACCTGATCGTACCGAGAGACGCGGCCTATGATCGTCTGGTTGGGGAGCTGGTGTCGGCCGCGCATGTGAGCCCGGACAATGTCAGCGGAGCTGCAAGCGAGGAAGTGCAGGCGTTTGTTCACGCGGTTCTCTGCGACAACCGGATCCTGCTTCTGGGCCTCGAGAACACCCTGGTGATTGCTCCCGAATGGCAGGGCCCGATTCGGGAGATGAGCGGCCGGATCAGAGATTTCGACTCAATGAGGCGAGGCGTTATGGAAATCCTATTCCATCACCGCTCGGTGCGGGGGGAAGACCTTGAGCGGGAAGGCCTGGGAAGGGCCGCGAGCGAGTCTGAGCGGCGTGAGATGGTGTCGACTCAGGGGAGCGCGGAGTCCGCACCGTAGACCTGCTCCCTGCAGCGAGGCCCCCTGCTCGGCGCGAAGACCTCTTCCAGGGCGGGGTCACCCCGGCGCGCCTTTGGCGAGGGAGGTTCCTTTGACCTCCCCTCAGCATGTGTGCTCATCCCTGAGACTGAGTGGAGCGCACCCGGGGCCTCATTTCCCGTTGTCTTCTGCCCCCGATGTGATCTCCTGGCTGACCACGCTCATCGCCGGAGTGTCCCCGTGCGCCGCTTCGCCCCGCTCGCCTTCACCCTCCTCCCCCCCCTCGCCTCGGCGCAGTCGCACCGCGTCGACCGCGTCGATCCGCCGCTGGGAGGGCAGGAGTTTCCGGGGGGGCGGGGGCCGAACCAGATGGTCATCTACACGCCGAGGCGGTCGTCCGCCGGGGTGTCGTCGAGAGCGTCGGCCACAACGACTCGCCGATCCCGGAGGATGGCTTCGTCGTCTCCGGTCACGGCGAGGCGCGCGACTGGCTCAACGTGACGCTCGCCCCCGGGCTCGCCGTCGTCTTCACCAGCGACGAGGTGCGCATCGACGACTCGCCCGAGGGGCGCTGGCGCTCGATGCAGGTGCGCCAGGCGCGCCTGCTGCCGGCTCTGCGCGAGCGGGGGGCGAGTCCGGAGACGCTCGGGCGGGCCGAGCTCCTGGGCATTCAGATCAATCACATGGGCGGACGCGACGGCACGCTTGACGAGGGGCAGCTGGCGCAGTTCGAGTCGGAGCTGATGAGGCTCGAAGAGGACGCGCTGAACCTCCGCCTGGCCGCGGTCGCCGCCCCCGAGGGCGAGGTGCGCGCCGTCTGGCACCGGTTGACGGAGACGACGCCCGCCTCGATCGAGGCGCTGGCGCAGGACCTGGCCGGCGCGCACTTCAATGCGTTCTTCCCCGAGGTCATCTACGGCTCGCACGCGATCTACCCCGACTCGACGGGCCTCTACCCGCACTGGCCGCACTTCGGCGGGACCGACGCGCTGGCCGAGCTCGTCCGCGCGTGCCACGCGCGCGGGATCGAAGTCCACGCGTGGGTCCACTGCTTCTTCATCGGCGTCCAGGGCAGCGGCGAGGAGCCGGCTCTCCTCGCCCAGACCCATCCGGACTGGCTCGAGCGCAACCGCGAGGGCGACACCGTCTCGCGCGACGAGCAGCGGTACATGTTCTTCAACCCGGCGCACCCCGAGGTGCGGCGGGCGATGATCGACGCCTACGTGGCGATGGCGCGCGACTACGAGATCGACGGCCTGCACCTGGACTACATCCGCTACGCCAACGCCTCTTCGTGGGAGCGGCTGTGGGGTCACAGCGACTTCACGCGGGCGCGCGTGCGCGAGGAGCTCGGCTTCGACCCGATGGACATCACGCCGGCAGACGCCGAGCGGTGGGCGCAGTGGATCGCCTGGCGCGAGGAGCAGATCACCTCGTTCGTCCGCGAGGTCTCGGAGGCCGTGCGCGCCGTCCGGCCAAGCATCCGGATCACGGCGGCGGTGTTCCCGGGCCTCGAGCAGGCGATCGAAATCAAGGGCCAGAACTGGGCGGCCTGGGCCCGCGAGGCGACCGTGGACGCTCTGCTGCCGATGGCCTACTTCGCTGACGCGGCGGACGTGCGCGCGGCCGTCGAGGAGATGGCGCAGCAGCTGCCCCCGGGCAGCCCCCGGGTCGTCGGGCTCGCCCCCTTCC
>JABWBI010000324.1 GCA_013360565.1 Candidatus Sumerlaeia bacterium
CGGCGGGCGCCAGCCCCGGCGGGCGCCGCCCCAGTCGGGCCGTGCGTCGAAACCCGCGTCTGGCCGTCCCAGCACCGGGATCGGCTTCTTGGTCTTGGGCAGGCGCACGACGATGTGCCGCAGCAGCGCCTCCTCGATCCGCACCGCGCGGTCGAGCTCGCTCATCAGCGTCCGGGTCCCGCCGGGGTGCGTGAACTGGCGGACGGCGTAGTACCCGTCCACCTTGCCATCGACGGGGTAGGCCAGCCGGCGCTTGCCCCAGTCGTCGGTGTGCGTGATCGTCGCGCCGTGGTCGGTGATCAGCTTGTCGATCTTGCTCAGCTGAGCGGCGATCTCGTCGTCGCTGCGCTGGCCGTCGACGACGACCATCAGCTCGTAGGTGATAGGCATGAGCGTCTGACGCTCCTCCCTGTGGTCTGATGGCCCCCCGGCAGCTCGCGACCGAGGCCGGGGGGCAGGGCGGAAAACCCCGCTTTCTCTCACACCCCCCATTGCAGCTCCAGCAAAAAGTGCAACCCCGCCATGGCGTTTGACTCTCTGCCCCCTGCACCCCGGGTCGCTCACAGCCGGGCTCCTCTGGCTCGTCGCTGATGGCTCAACACGGCGGAGACCCGGCAGCCTTTTCCGGCCCGGGGTCTCTCGTCCGCCACGGAGCGCAGCGCGACCCGCGCGCTGCGGCGGCCAGGCGGACCGGCGGCGGCGGACGGCTCCGGCCCGGCCCTTGCACGTCCGCCTGGGCAGCGGCAAAGGCTGCCGAGCGCCCAGGAGCGTCCCCCATGGCCCTGAAAATCAACCTCAACATCGCCTCGCAGATCTCCCAGCTGAACCTGCTGCGCAACTCCCGTCGCCTGGAGAAAGTGTACGAGCAGCTGTCGAGCGGGGACAAGATCACGAAGGCCGGCGACGACGCCTCGGGCCTGGCGATCAGCCAGCTCCTGCGCTCGCAGGTCAAAGGCCTCGGCCAGGCCGTCCGCAACACGGGCGACGGCCAGAGCGTCGTCGACGTTGCCGAGGCGGCCATGGGCAACATCGAGGGCATCGTCCAGCGCATCCGCGAGCTGGCGGTGCAGGCGGCAAACGACACCTACGGTGCCGACGAGCGCGTGGCCATCCAGAGCGAGATCAACAATCTCGTCAGCGAGATCGATCGCATGGCCTCGAGCGTGCAGTTCAACCGCCGCCCGCTTCTCGACGGCACGTTCGTCAACCAGCGTCTGCAGGTCGGTCTCGGTGGCGGCGACTTCATCGCGCTGTCCATCCCGGACCTCCGCGCGTCCGTCCTCGGCCAAGTGGCGCAGGTGACCGGCCTCGGGGGCGTGTCGCTCGCGGCCGTCGCGGGCGGCGGCGACCTCACGGTCAACGGCGTCGCGGTTCCCCCGACTGCGAGTGACGGCGTCTCCTTCGCCTTCCCCGCCGCCAGCGCCATTGCGAAGGCCGCGGCCATCAACCGGATCGCGGGCCAGACGGGCGTCCAGGCCACCGCCGAGCCCGCGGTCTTCACCGTGGCCGGGGGTTCGATCGCCGGGGCGACGCTCGACGGCGCCGCGAACGCCCTCTTCATCAGCGGCGTCAACATCGGCCCCATCGACGTCACAGCGGGCGACGCCAACGGTGCCCTGCGCGCGGCCATCAATGCGAAGTCCGCTCTCACGGGCGTCGTCGCCACGCTGAGCGGCGCGGGCGAGCTGATTCTCACGGCTCAGGACGGCCGGACCTTCGAGGTCACGACCACCGGCTCCGTGGCCGACGAGCTGAGCTTGGCACTCGCCGACGGGGACCTCACCGGCCAGATCGTCACCGGCCGTGTGAGCCTCCGCGGGTCCAGCCAGATCACCGTCGGCGGCAGCGACCCCGGCTTGATCGGCTTCGGGCCGGGCCAGCTCATCACGCTGCCTGACGCCTCGACCGCGCTCGGCACGATCTCCGTCGTCACACAGGCCGACGCCGAGCTCGCGATCGGCGCCGCGGATCAGGCCCTGCGCGAGCTCAGCCGCGCCCGGGCCGGACTCGGGGCCATCAGCAACCGCCTCGAGAACACGAAGGCCACCGTCCAGACGCAGAGTGAGAGCCTCCAGCTCACCGACTCGCGCCTGCGCGACACCGACTTCGCCGAGGCCACGGCGCGCGCCACGCAGGAGCAGATCATCCAGCAGGCCGCGACGGCGATCCTCGCGCAGGCGAACCTCGTCCCCCAGATGGCGCTCCGCCTGCTCGAATAGTGAGCTTGCCCCCGGCGTCCCGGCGCGCCATACCTGGGCGCTGGTGACTGCCATGCCCGAACCCATGGACTCGCTCATCGAGGCCGTCGAGCGCGAGCAGACGGCCCTGGCCGCGCTCGTCCAGGCCAATCTCGACGCCGAGATCGAGGACAGCGCCGAGCAGATGATCGCGCGGCACGGGGCCCTCGTCCCCGTCATGCGGCGGCTGGGCGAGGCCACCAACCGCCTCGTCCTCGCCTGCATCACCGAGGGCGTCAGCCCCGACATGGCCGGCAGGATCGAGGCCTGGCGCCGCGAGATCGCCGCACTCCTCGCCGCCCTGCGCGAGCGCGCGGACGACTTCGCCGCCCGGCGCACACTCATCGCCGAGGCTCTGGGCCGCCTCAGCCACGCATCCCAGGCGATGCAGGGCTATCGCCCCGCCAAGCGCGGCGGGGCCACGTACATCCAGAAGCAGGCCTGACCGCGTCGACCGATGCGCGTCCTCGTCACGCTGCCGACCTACAACGAGGCCGAGAACATCGGCCGCCTTCTCGATCAGCTTCTCGCCGTGCACCCTGGCCTCGAAGTGCTCGTCGTCGACGACGACTCGCCGGACGGCACCTGGAAGATCGTCGAGGAGCGCGCCGCCGCCGAGTCCCGCGTCCATCTCCTCCGCCGCACCCATGAGCGCGGCCGCGGCACCGCCGGACGCGACGGCTTCCGGTGGGCCGTCGAGCACGGCGCCGAATTCGTCGTCGAGATGGACGCCGACTTCTCGCACCACCCGCGCTACATCCCCCCCCTGATCGAGGCAGCCGAGCAGGGCGCCGACCTGGTCATCGGCTCGCGCCTTGTCTCCGGCGGCGGCGAGGTCGGCCGCGGTCTTCTCCGGCCCCTCATCACCAAGGCGGCCAACCTCTACATCCGGACGGTCCTCTGGCTCCGCGTGCGCGACTGCACCTCGGGCTACCGCCTTTACCGGGGAGCGCTCCTCGCCCGCATCCCGTGGGACCGGGTCGAGTCCCGCGGTCCGGAAATCGTCCAGGAGACGCTGCTGTGGGCTCGGGCGCTCGGCGCTCAGATCGTCGAGGTGCCGATCCTCTTCGAGGAGCGCGCGGCCGGCCAATCGACCTTCAACATCCGGATCATGCGCCGTTCGCTCCTCGCCATCCTGCGATTCCGCCTGCGCAGGTTTCGGGTGTGAAGCCCCCCTGGGAGCGCCCGCGCCGCGGGTCGGATGCCCTCCTGCCCGTGGCCTCCGCAGCCTACGGCCTTGCCATCCAGGCCCGCCGGGCGGCTTACGCGCTTGGCCTCCTGCCCCGGCGCCGCGTGGGTGTCCCGGTCCTCTGCGTGGGCAACCTGACGGTCGGCGGGACGGGCAAGACGCCGGCGGTCATCGCGCTGGCC
>JABWBI010000325.1 GCA_013360565.1 Candidatus Sumerlaeia bacterium
AGGCCGCCGCGGCCGCGCTCGCCGAGGCGACCGAGCTCGACGCCGAGCAGATCGCCCGCCGGGCCATGGCCATCGCCGCCAAGCAGTGTGTCTACACGAACGACCGGGTGGTGGTGGAGCGGCTCGGCTGAAATCAGAGGCGCGCCGGGAATTCCCGTCTCTGGGTACTCAATCCGGCTGTTGCACGCCGTCGCCGGGACGGTGCGCCCCCCGCCACCACCCCGCCAGGGCGCTGCCCGTGAGGTTGTGGACGACACTGAAGAGGCTCGCGGGCAGGGCGACGAGGGGCTGGGCAGCGAAGTGGGCGGTGGCCAGCGCCACGCCGAGGCCGCTGTTCTGCATCCCCACCTCGATCGAGACGGCGCGCTGCGCACTCGCGGGCAGGTGCATCAGACGGGCGAGGCCGAACCCGAGTGCGAGGCCGCACGCATTGTGAGCGGCCACCAGGGCGGCGACGAGAGGCGCGACGGTCAGGAGAGCCCCGCGGGCGCTCGCCACGATCGACGCGATGATGAGGACGATGAAGAGAACGGAGAGCGCGGGGAAGACGGCGAGCGCCCTCTCGACGCGGCGGCCCTGCCAGGCGCGGAGGCCGAGACCCGCGACGACGGGCAACAGCACGATCACGAGCACGCTCTGAACCATCGCCCACGGATCGACCGGCAGAAACCGTCCGCCCAGGAGCCAGATGAGCACCGGCGTGGCGCCGATCGCCAGGAGAGTGGTGCAGGCCGTCATGGTGACCGACAGCGCCACGTCGGCCCGGGCGAGGTAGGCGACGACGTTGGAGGCCGTCCCGCCGGGGCATGAGCCGACAATGATGAACCCCATCGCCAGGTCGGGCGAAAGACCCGCGACAGTCGCCAGACCGAGTCCCACCGCCGGCATGACGAGGAACTGTCCCAGCACGCCGCAGCCGACCGCGCGCGGCATCCGCGCCACCCGGGCGAAATCAGCCGGCGTCAGGGTCATCCCCATGCCGAACATGATCACGCCGAGACCGGCGGTGATCCACGGCCGCAGCGGTGAGAAGACGCCGGGGACAACGCAGGCGGCGGCGGAGAAGAGCAGGACCCACAGCACGAAGAGCGAGCTGAAGATCTCGAGGGCGCGGCGCACGCGTCACTCCGGCCGGAGCACGAGGCCGCTGTTGCCCGGCGCGACGGGGTAGATGAGATACTGTGCGCGCAGCGCGCGGAAGGCCGTGAGATCGGCCTGCCAGCCTGCGATGATCTCCTCGGGGGTCATTGTCGCCACGGCGTTCGCCAGGCCCGGCACGCCGGACAGGCGATCGGCGTTGGCGTTGATCACGAAGTCGACCGGGTGCCGGGTGCGAAGCGTCTTGAGCATCCACAGTCCCGTGAGGAAGGGATCGAATGCCTCACGGTCGAGGACATGCAGCTGCACGCCGTTGCAGACCTGATTGGCGTACCTGCTGAAGGTGGGGATGAAGCTTGCCGCGCGGAAGCGCACCCCGGGCAGATCGAGGGCGTTGAGGTCGGAGGCCCACACGAGGGAATCGATGAATGGCGCGCCGATGAGCTCGAAAGGCCGCGTCGTTCCCCGGCCCTCGCTCACGTTGGTCTGCTCGAAGATGCACGTGGCCAAGTAGGCGAAGGCGGTGTCGACCGTGGGAATGTTCGGCGAGGGGGCGACCCACTGGCGGCCGAGCTCCTCCCAGCGTGTCTGGCGCGTGTAGCCGGGGATCGCGATGACGGTGAGGTCGGCCTGCGGGCTCATCCAGGCGCCGTTGACAAGGCGGGCGAGTTCACCGGGTGTCATGCCGTGGCGGGTGGAGACACCGAAGGGTTGCCCCGGCCACTTGCGGCCGATCAGGCCATAGTCCGCGGGGTTCGGAGCCCCCTCCGCGCGGTCGGCTCCGGCCGGGTTGGGGCGGTCGAAGACGACGAAGGGGATCCCCTGCGCGGCGGCCGCCTCCATGCAGTGGGTCATGGTCCACACATAGGTGTAGTGGCGCGCTCCGACGTCCTGGATGTCGAAGACGAGCACGTCGACGTTTGCCAGCTGAGCCGCGGTGGGCGCGAGCCGCGAGCCGTAGAGAGAGTGGACGGGGATGCCGGTTGCCGGATCGATGTAGTCAGGGACGCTGACCCCCGCTTGCCGGTCGCCGCGCAGGCCGTGCTCGGGCGCGAAGAAGGCGACGACCTCGGTGCTGGCACCGGCGTGGAGCCGGTCGGCGATCTGGCCGAGCGCGCCGTCGACTCCCGTCGGGTTGGTGATCACGCCCAGCCGGCTCCCGCGCACATGGTCGAGCAGGCTCTGCACCTGCGCCTCCAGCGAGGTCTGAGCCGCGGCGCCGGAGACGCCCATCGTCACCGCGATGACCCCGGGGGAGATCAGCCGTCCCATGCCCATGCCCGACTGTGGGCACACCGTCTGACGATCGGCAAGTCTCGATGGGTGGCGTGGAACCCAAGAAACCCTTGACCTTGCGGCACCCCTCGCCGTGAATGGCCGCCAGCTGCCGGTGACCAGGAGGCCCCGTCGATGCCGCTCGAGTTCGATCAGGATGTGATCAGCCTCGCCAAGATCAAGGTCATCGGCGTCGGCGGCGGCGGGTGCAACATGGTCGAGTCGATGGTCGACCTCGGCCTCGGCGGCGTCGAGTTCTGCGGGATCAACACCGATGCCCAGGCCCTCGCCCGCTCGCGCACGGCCACGAAGATCCAGATCGGCCAGGGGGTCACCAACGGCCTCGGAGCGGGGGCCGATCCGGCGGTCGGCGAGCGCGCCGCCATGGACGCGAGCGAGCAGCTCCGCGAGATCCTGCGCGGCGGCGACATGGTGTTCATCACGGCGGGCCTGGGAGGCGGCACGGGCACCGGCGCCGCTCCCGTCATGGCCCAGCTCGCCAAGGAGATGGGCATCCTCACCGTCGCGGTCGTCACCAAGCCCTTCCGCTTCGAGGGGCCCCAGCGCCTGCGCCGCGCCCAGGCCGGCATCGACAAGCTCCGCCAGTTCTGCGACACTCTCATCGTCATCAGCAACGACCGCCTCATCGAAGTCGTCGGGCCCGACCGCCCCCTCCTCGAAGCCTTCGCCTACACCAACCAGGTCCTCGCCCAGGGTGTGAAGTCCATCAGCGATCTCATCAGCGTCCCCGGCCTCATCAACGTGGACTTCGCTGACGTCCGCGCCGTCATGAACGAGACCGGTGGCGCCGTCATGGGCGTCGGCGTCGGCAAGGGCGAGAACCGCGCCGTCCAGGCCGTCAAGCGCGCCGTCGACAGTCCCCTGCTCGAGAAGATGGTCATCGACGGCGCCAAGGGCGTCCTCATCTGCATCACCGGCGGACCCGACATGACCCTCTATGAGATCAACGAGGCCACCTCGATGGTCTACGAGTCCGCCGATCCCGACGCCAACATCATCTTCGGCGCCGTGATCGACGAGAAGCTCAAGGACGAGATCCACGTCACCATCATCGCCACCGGCTTTGCCGACGACGCCCCCCGGGGATCTCAGCAGGCTCCGCGCTCTGGCGCGGCGGCCCAGGAGCGTCTTCGATCCCCGTCCGGAATGAGCCTGCGCACCAAGCTCGAGTCGATCATGTCCCGCGACGACGAGCGCGACGCCCCGCCCGGCC
>JABWBI010000326.1 GCA_013360565.1 Candidatus Sumerlaeia bacterium
CGCGATCACGCTCGACGACATGACGTCGGGCAAGGCCGACAGGGACGGGCTACCGCGCCCGCGCACCGAGCGCGTCGGGAGCCGTTTCCTCGGCGACATCCGGTAGGAGAGCGGCGATAATCCCAAGGTGGCCCGGCAGAGGGACGATGCGGAGCTCCTCGCGCGGTGCATCCGGCGCGGCAGCCTGTCGAGGTCCGCCTGCGTCTGGGCACGCACGACACCGCGCTGTGGCACTCTGCGCCGGTGGACAGCCTGCCGCCCGGCACGGCCGAGCTTCTGTCGCGCGAGTTCGTCATCCCCGCGACGATCCCCGCCGATGTCGACGAGGCGCTGCTCGTCGTCACGGCCACGCCCCTCTCGCATGAGGAGTCGTTCTCTCTGGGCGTCATCGACACGCCCCGTGGCTTTCGCCCGATCGACCCCAGCAATCCCGACGTGGGAATCACCGAAGAGAACCGGCTCCGGCTCTTCGGCTCTGCGGGAATCGCGCTCAATGTCTGCGCCACCCTCGACGGCATGGATGCCGCTGTTCACATCCTCGACGCCCCCATCCGTGTGCGTCGACTCGCCGTCATCAGTGGTCTCACCGCCGGGCGCCAAGTCGAGCAGGGCGCTGTGGTGGGGGATCTCCTGGTCTCGTCCCAGGGCGGCAGCCAGGAGGCCTTCGTCATCGTCGCGGGCCGCGACACGGCCGAGGTGTGGCACGACTACCCTCCCTACGCGGGCCAGGTGCGGCATGGGCGGCCCGCCGTCGCGTGGCAGACGCCCCGGCGCCACGGGGGGCACACCTTTCACAACACGCAGTACGTGATGTGGGCCGTCCTCGCGGAGGCCATCGAGATGCGCGCCGTGCGCCTGCGCACGGCTCTGCCGCCGGGCACCGGCCTGAGCGTGGCGGAGATCGTGGTCCTGCCGGAGTGAACGTCAGCCCCGCGCGGGGGCGCCGACGAACTCGGCGACGGCCTCGACCACCTCGGCCTGCTGCGCCTCGGTGATCTCGGGGAAGATTGGGAGCGAGATGATGCGCGACTGAAGACGCTCGGCGACGGGGAACGCGCCGGGACGGAGGCCGAGGCCCCGGTAGGCTTCGGTGAGATGGACCGGCGTGCGGTAGTGGAGTCCGCACCCGATGTCCCGGGCCCTGAGGTGTGCCATCAGGCCTTCGCGGTCGTCCACCTCGACGACATAGAGATGGTACACGGAGGTGCAGCCGGGCGCCTCGGTGACGGGGGTCGCGCCGATCTCCGCGAGCAGCGGATCATAGCGCTTGGCCGCCGCGCGCCGCGCCTGGTTCCAGCCGTTGAGGTGGGGCAGCTTCGCCCGCAGCACGGCGGCCTGGATGCCGTCGAGGCGCGAGTTTGTGCCGATCCGCGCGTGCTCGGTGTGGCTCGCGCGCCCGTGATTGGCGAGGCAGCGGACTGCGCTGGTCAACCCCGCGTCGTTGCTGACGACCGCCCCGGCGTCGCCGTAGGCGCCGAGGTTCTTGCCGGGGTAGAACGAGAAGCAGGCGGCATCCCCAAGCGTCCCGGGACGACGCCCACGCAGCTCGGCCCCGTGGGCCTGGGCCGCGTCTTCGATGATCCGGAGGCCGTGGGCGCGGGCGATGGCGGTGATGGCGTCCATGTCGCACGTCTGGCCGAAGAGGTGGACGGGGATGACGGCCTTGGTCTTGGGGGTGATCGCCCGGGCGAGCGCCTCGGGGTCCATCAGATGGGTGTCCGGCCGCACATCGCACAGCCGCAGCGTCGCGCCCGAGCGCGTGATCGCCTCCGCGGTTGCCATGAAGGTGTTGGGGACGGTGATGACTTCGTCGCCAGGCCCGATGCCCATCGCCTCGAGGACGAGCTGGAGCGCGTCCGTCCCGTTGCCCACGCCCGCGCAGGCCTGCGCGCCGCAGAAGGCCGCGAACTCGCGCTCGAACTGCTGGATCGCCTCTCCGCCGATGAAGGCGGTGCGGTCGACGATGCCCTGGATGGCGGCGTCGATGTCGCCTCTGAGCGACAGGTACTGCGCGCGCAGATCAAGGAAGGGGACGGCCATGGTCAGATGATCTCCAGAAAGGACGGCTCACCGTGGCCGTCGAGGTCCATGCGGATCTCTCCGCAGTCGCAGGGGATGCCCGCGGCCAGTCTTCGGCCGCACTTGCACATCCACCCGATGCGCTTGGCGGGGACGCCGGCGACGAGCGCGAACTCGGGCACGTCGCGGATGACCGTCGCGCCGGCGGCGACAAAGGCGTGGCGGTGAAGCGTGATGCCGCAGACGATCGTCGCATTGGCGCCAATCGAGACGCCGTCCTCGATGACGGTCTTCATCAGGTGGCCTGGGCCCTTCTTCACCGCGGCCCGGGGATTGATGTCATTGGTCAGGACGCAGTTGGGGCCGAGAAACACGTTGTCGCCGATCTGACAGCCCTCCCAGATGCTGACGTGGTTCTTCACCGTCACGTTGTTGCCCAGCGACGTGCCATACTCGACGTACACACCGTCGCACAGGTTGCAGCGCTCACCGATCTTGGCCCCCTTCAGCACATGGGCAAAGGCCCAGACGCGCGTTCCCGGGCCGATGTCTTCGGACTCGACGACGGCGAGGGGGTGGAGAAACACGCCGCGGTCCTCGAGGCGTCTGCGGAGTGCGGGGTCAGTCATGGGCCGGTGAGTTCTCTTGGGTTCAGATCAGCCGCCGACCCTACGGTGTGCGGGATGCTCTCACAACAGGAAAATCTGTCGACGGGAACCAAGCCACTCCTCATCTTGCATGCGATGAACGAAGTCTCCCCCCGGTTTCGACCGCTGCGCGTCGTCGCGGCCGCCGGTCTGCTCGCCGCGTGCCTTCTGGAGGCAGCACTCATCATTGCTGCTCCACCGGGATTGGCGGCGATGCTCGTGCCCGCGGCGGCAATCACACTCGCATTTGCCGCGGCAGCTCCCTGGGCGGGCACCGTGATCCTGCTCGCCGTGTGGCCGCTCCTGATCGATCCCGGCCGCGCACTCCGCATCCTCGGCCTCGTCGAGCCATTGCCCCGCCGGCTCGAGACCTGGATCGAGACCATGCCGCCGTATCCCCTGCTCCTGACCGCCGTCGCCGCGGCTGGCCTCGTCTGGGCCTGGCGCGAGTGGCTGGGGTCACGACCGCTGGGCGCCGGGGAGTCCCTGGTCTCTCTCCTCGCGTGGTCGTGGGCCATCGTCGCGGCGGGGTCGGCGGTCGCCGGTTTCATCGCTCTCAACGCACCTGACACTCCCGCGGTCTGGGGGGATCTGGGGCGCAGCCTCTGGCACATCCCCCTCGCCAGCGATCTTCAGCGCGCGTCGCCGCTGGCCGCGGGCCGTGCGGCTCTCCTCGGCGTGCTCGCCTTCGCCATGGTCCGGTCGCAGGTGGCGGCGCGGCCGAGCCGCCGCGACCAGGCCGAGGGGGCTCTCGTTCTCTCCGGTGTCCTCATCGGCCTCGTGGCTCTCATGCAGTTCGCCGATCCCGCCCGCCTTCTCGTCGACAATCTCACCTGGGTGAGCGACCGCCGCGTCGTCGGACTTCTGCGGGACCCCAACTCCTGCGGCACGGCCCTCGCCGCGCTCGGC
>JABWBI010000327.1 GCA_013360565.1 Candidatus Sumerlaeia bacterium
CGGGCTCGTCGCAGATCTCCTCGTCGACGAAGACCGTCAGCGCCTTCGCCAGGCGGTCCCACGCCCAGACGGTGTGATAGAGGCCGAGGGAGAGGTCGGGCAGCGCCAGATCATCGCGCGCGATCTGGGGCCGCAGGTGGCTGCCCAGGTGCGGCTCGATGTGCCACGCCAGATCGTGCCCGAGCCAACCCACCCACCCGGAGAGGAAGGGGCGCTTTCGCCCCTGCGGACGCTGCACGGCCCGGCCAGCGAGCCACATCGCCAGCGTCATCATCGGGTCGTCGCTCGTCTCTTCGACCTCGGCCTGCCGTCGGCGCCAGGTGCAGTGGCGGCCCTTGGTCTCGAGGTGCTCGCGCGGGTCGCTGCCGAAGAAGACCCAGCGAGACGCGGGGGTCAGCGGCCCCCAGGCGTCGCCGAGCACGAAGAATCCCGGCCGGCCGGAGAGCTCAGCCAGGAGCGCGGGCAGGTCCTGCTCACGCAGCGGCACGGGAAAGAGCATAGGAGAGGCGCAGGCTCCAGGCGCGGGAGAGAGTGTGAGTGGCCCCGGGAGGCGAGGCCAGCCTTTTCAGAGGCGGGGCGTCATTCCGCGGCGGCCGCTCTGTGGAACCAGAGGCCGATGAGAAGGCCCATCGAGGTCTGCCACCAGGGAAAGAGGAAAAGGGGGCTGAAGGCGGCCAGGCCGCTGATGGCTCCGCAGACGAGCATGGCGAGGAAGAGGCTTTGGGCCATCGTCCCGGCGAGGGTTCCGGCGACCATGCCGACGAGGGCCGCCCCGATGGCGCCCGACAGGGCGAAGTTGAGCCACCAGAGCGAATCGGTGAGGCCGAAGAGCTGCGAGAAATAGCCGAATGTCAGCAGGCCCACGACGAGAATATAGATCCCGACGGTCGCCACCGCGCCGACAACCCACATCCCGATGCCCTGGTTTAGCCGCTCCGCGGCGCGGGTGAGAAAGACCGCCGCGGCGAGGAGCACGACGAAGACGAGTGCCGGAAAGACGTTCACCTGCACCGTCGTCATCCCGCTCGGGACGGGGACCGCGAGAAAGGCCGGCGCCGGGGCCCAGTGGCAAGTGAATCCGGCGATCAGGCCTGCCAGGCCGAAGACGAGCGCCTCGCCTCCGGTGCCCTCGCCCGCGTGGGTGGTCTCGAGTCTCATGGCCTCAGCTCATCGCCAGCATTCGCTCGATGGGGCGGAGCGCGCGCAGGCGCGTCTCCTCATCCATGACGATCTCCGGCGCCCGGTGATGCATGCACAGGTAGAGCTTCTCGAGCGTGTTGAGCTTCATGTGCGGACACTCGTTGCACGCGCAGCCGTGGTCGGGCGGCGCGGGGATGAACCGCTTGCCTGGGCACTGCTTCTCCATTGTGTGGATCAGGCCCGGCTCGGTGACGATGATGAACTCCTGCGCGGGGCTCGTCTTCGCGAAGCTGAGGATCGACGAGGTGGAGCCGATGTGGTCGGCCAGCCGCAGCACGGGCTCCTCGCACTCGGGGTGCGCGAGGACCAGGGCGCGCGGGTACCGCACCTTGAGCTGGCGCAGCTTCTTCTCGCTGAAGATCTCGTGGACCATGCACGCGCCGCTCCACAGGAGCATCTCGCGGCCGGTCACCTTGGCGATGTGCGCGCCGAGGTTTTTGTCGGGCGCGAAGATGATCGGCTGACCGGCTGGGATCTGGCGGACGATCTTCTCGGCGTTGGTCGACGTGACGATGATGTCGCTGAGCGCTTTGATCCCCGCCGAGCAGTTGATGTACGAGATCACGATGTGACCGGGGTGCGCGGCCTTGAACGCGGCGAACAGCGGCGGCGGGCACGAGTCCGACAGCGAGCATCCCGCGCGCAGATCGGGCATGAGCACCTGCTTGCCGGGATTGAGAATCTTCGCTGTCTCGGCCATGAAGTGGACGCCGCAGAAGACGATGACATCGGCCTGCGTCGCCTGGGCACGCCGCGCGAGCCCGAGGCTGTCCTCCACGAAGTCGGCGACGTCCTGGATGTCGGGGTCCTGGTAGAAGTGCGCGAGGATGACGGCATTGAGCCGGCGCTTGAGCCGCGCGATCTCCTCGAAGAGATCGAGGCGAGGGTCGATGTCGACCGCGAGCGTGGACAGGGCCTCCATGGCAGGTCTCATCTTCTCAGAGACCGGCGGGAGAGTCCAGCGGTTTGGCCCGCTCAGCTGGGGCTCGCCTCTGCGGCCGTCACCGGCTCCATGAGGACGAGACGCCAGACCGGCTCGCGGCCGATGTCGGTGAGGCGGTAGCCGTTGAGCGGCGCCCAGTCGAGCAGCTTGTCCACGGCCGCGGGCCGCCAGGGCGGGAAGTACAGCGCGATGCGGCCGTGGCGTGCGATGAGCTGCGCGATCCACTCGGCGCGGACGGTGCCGCGGTGATCGACCAAGTGGGTCTCGAGCGGCGTGCCGGGCCAGAGAGCAGGGTCGTCAAGGTGGCCGCGGGGCGGCTGGACATCCTGGATCATGAACTGGGGCATGTGGCCATCCCAGAAGAGGTCGAGATGCGCATAGATCGGCGCGACCGGATGCGGCCACCCCACCAGGCGCAGCAGCAGTCGCGCCTCGAGGAGGCCGATGCGATCGACGAACAGCGGACAACCGAGTGGCCGCGCCTCCGGTGCGTTGGTGCGGTGCCGCTGCACTTGGCGGCGCTCCTCCTGCACGGTCCGCTGCCGCCACCACAGGTTGTCCTGCTCGGGGAACGGGCGGTGCGGCGCCGCGATGAAGACGGCAGCGAGTGCACCGAGTGCGAGAGCTGTCGCGCGCCGCCGTCTGCCCCCCGCCGAGGCGTGAGCTCTCAGAGCCGCGTCCCACCCCGCCACACCCGCCACCAGCAGCGGCGGCAGGATCGTGACGAAGAAGCGAGGATAGTGATGCGGGTAAAAGCTGAAGGCGACCGCCTGCGCGGCCGCGAAGAGCGCGAGGAGCGGCGGCGTGGCACGGGAGACGTGTGGGATGGCACGCGGGAGAAACCACAGAAGGCCGATGATCATCAGCGACGTGGACATCGGCCCCGCTCCGGTGACATCGACCCGCATGCCGAACAGACTCTGAAGCGTCAGCACCCAGTGCGGGTCGTCCCACTCGGGGCTCAGTGGCCTCTCCCCGGCCTGGCCCCAGGAGAAGCCGACGAATCCGGGCATCCAGTGCCCGTACGCGTGCAAGGCCCAGAGGCCGGAGACGCGGTGAATGTGAATGACGTCGATGGCCGCCACGGCGGCGCCACCGCGGCGAGCGCGGCGACGGAGGCGGGATCCCCCGAGGAGTCCTTCGCGCCCATCAGCCGCGGGTGCCCCGCCAGGCGGAGCACCAGCCCGGGGGTGATGGGGACCCGGGTCATCGCCGGGATGTGGTAGAGGGCGACGGGGACGGGCGAGGCGTCGAGGACAGGCAGGAAGAAGCGCACCAGCCCCTCCTCCGGGGGCGCGGGATAGTAGAACGGAGGGGGCACCAGCACCGCCCGGGCCCCGGCGTCGGCGGCGCGTCGCACCAGGTCCACCACGTCGGGGAGGGCCGTGCCCCCGCACCCGGCGATCACCGGCAGCCTC
>JABWBI010000328.1 GCA_013360565.1 Candidatus Sumerlaeia bacterium
CGGCCCGAGAGCGCGAGTGCGTTCGAGTCGTTGTGCTGACGCGTCAGCGGCGCGTCCTCTGCCCGCGTGATCAGGGCACAGCGGACGCCGGGGACCTTGTTCGCGACGATCGACGCCCCGACGCCGCTGCCGCACATCACGATGGCGCGGTCGGCCTGTCCGGCGGCGAGCGCCTCGGCGGCGGGCGCGACGAAGTCGGGGTAGTCGACCGGCTCGCTCGTCTTCGTCCCGAAGTCGAGCACCTCGTGACCGTCCCCCCGCAGCGCGTCGAGCACAGCCTGACGCTGGTCGAAGGCGGCGTGGTCGTTGGCGAAGGCGATGCGCATGGGCCCGGATCCGTCTATCGTCTCCCCCCAGCGCGGGGAGAGCCGTGTATTGTCGGCCGGGGGGCAAGGGGGAACAAGGGGAATCTGAGGCAGCGATGCGCCACACTCCCCGCTGCGGCCACCCCGGAACTCGCCTTCGCCCGCCATTGGACGTCTTGGTGCAGAGAATGCCATTGAGCCGGGAGAAAGAGAAGCCGATGCTTGGTCGGCGCGAGGCTCACAGCATTGCCATTGATCGGCTTATCCACCAGAAAGCGTCCGGCTCGCCGCCTCCCGTCCCGGATGGCGATGGTGCTCCTTTTTGTCACGCTGGTGGTCTTCAATGGCACCGGATGGTTCCTCTACGTACAGGTGCGGCGGACCATGGAGCAGCGGATGGGCGAGCAGCTGGTGCTGTACGGGCAGTGGAGTGCGACGGAACTGCGCCTGCGCCTGAGCGAGATCTTCGCCTCCATCGACGACGTGCCGTTCCTCGAGGACGAGCCGCCGACCGCCCTGGAGCGGCTGCGGACCGAGATGACCGCGCTGGTGCCCAAGCTGGGCCTGACACGGCTGATCGTGTACGACGCCGATCTGCGCGTGAAACTCGACACGGCGGGACTCGTCGACGTGAACAAGCAGAACCCCTACGCGGTGGTCGACCAGTACGAGATCGCGCAGGCGCTGGCCGGGACGCCGGCGGCGACACTGAGCTACAACGTCGCCGACAATCCCTTCATGCGCGCCTATGTGCCTCTGCTGGGCGAGGACGGTGCCCTCGACGGCCTCCTGGCGGTCGAGGGGCAGCGCACGTACTTCCAGCCGCTCATGCGGCTGCGCAATCTGATGCTGGTCCTCGGGGCACTCGTCTCGGGCGCGCTCGTCGTCATGGCGGCTCTCGCCCTGCAGGCGCTGCGGCGCTTCGTGCGGCTGGAGGAGGCGATGAATCACACCGATCGCCTCCAGACGCTCGGCACGCTGGCCGCGGGCATGGCGCACGAGATCCGCAACCCGCTTGGCATCATCCGCATCACGGCGGAGACGCTCGAGCGCGAGCTCGAGCGCGCCGGCGCGGCGAGCGCTGACCGCGTGGCGATGTGCCGCGACATTCTCGGCGAGGTCGACCGCGTGCACGGCCTCGTGGGCCGCTTTCTCGACTACGCCCGGCCCGGCGAGGCGAGCGCTCAGCCGGGCGAGATCGTCCCGGCGGTCCACCACACGGTGCGCCTGAGCCAGAAGGCCCTGACGCGCGGCCGCGTGGTCATCGAGACCGAGATCGACCCGGCGCTCGACGGCGCACGGACGCCACTGCCCGCGCCGAGTCTGCAGCAGGTGCTCTTCAATCTCCTGCGCAACGCGCAGGAGGCGATGGACGAAGCCGGACGCAGCGGCACGGTTCAGGTCACGGTCGCGCCCGGCCCCCGCGACGGCGAAGTCTCGATTGCGGTGCGCGACGGGGGCGTGGGCATGACACCGGCGCAGGTGCGGCGGGCGGGGGAGCCCTTCGTGACGACCAAGCCCGGCGGGACGGGGCTGGGGCTGTCGATCACGAAGAACCTGCTGGCGAGCGTGCAGGGGCGGCTGGAGATCGCGAGCCGCCGCGAGGAGGGGACGACGGTGCGCGTCACGCTGCCGCTGGTGCGGGCGCAGGAGATTCCGCGGATGACACCGATTCCAGGCGAGGGAGAAGTCTGCAATGGCCATTGAATCCATTCTGATTGTCGACGACGAGGAGAAGCTCGCGAAGATCCTCGAGCGCTCGCTGCGCGGCGAGGGTTTCGAGGCGCGGGCGGTGTTCGACGCCTCTGCGGCGCTCACCGCGCTCGAAGATGCCGCGTGGGATGTCGTCCTGACGGACCTCAAGATGCCGGGCATGGACGGGCTCGACCTTCTGGCCCGCGTCAAGGCGCGGCGGCCCGAGACCGACGTCGTGATGATGACCGCGTACGCCTCGGCCGAGACGGCCGTGGAGGCGATGAAGCGGGGGGCGTACGACTACCTCATCAAGCCCTTCCCCGTGGACGAGCTGACGATGCTGCTCGGCCGCATCGGCGAGACGCGCGGCCTGCGCCAGGAAAACGCGCGGCTCCGCGAGGAGGCCGAGGAGCGGGTCAAGCTCGACAACATCGTCGCGCGCAGTGCGCCGATGCAGGACGTGCTGACCCAGGTGCGCAAGGTGGCCAAGAGCGGGGCGACCGTCCTCCTGCGCGGCGAGAGCGGCACGGGCAAAGAGGTGCTGGCGCGGGCGATTCACCACCTGAGCGCGCGGCGCGAGGGCCCGCTGATCCGCGTCAACTGCGGGGCGATCCCGGAGACGCTGCTCGAGAGCGAGCTCTTCGGCCACGTCAAGGGCGCCTTCACCGGCGCGGTCGAGACGCGCGAGGGCCATTTCAAGGCCGCCGACGGCGGGACGATCTTCCTCGACGAGATCGCCGAGATGCCGCCCTCGCTCCAGGTCAAGCTGCTCCGCATTCTCCAGGAGGGCGAGTACACGCGCGTCGGCGACAGCCGTCCGCGGCAGGTGGACGTGCGCGTGCTGGCGGCGACGAACCAGAACCTTGAAGAGATGATGACAAAGGGGACGTTCCGCCAGGACCTCTACTACCGCCTCAGCGTCGTGCCGATCCTCATCCCGCCCCTGCGCGAGCGGCCTGAAGACATCCCGGCCTTGATCGAACACTTCGAGCGCCGCTTCGCACCGAAAGGGACGCCCCCGGTCTTGGCGCCCGAGGCCTATGACCTTCTGCTGCGATATCCGTGGCCGGGCAACATCCGGGAGCTCGAAAACGCGATCGAGCATGCCCTCGTGATGGGCGAAGGGGCTCGGGTCGAGATCACGCACTTGCCGCTGGCTCTGCGCCAGTGGGCGCAGGGCGGGCCTCCGGGCGGCGCAACTCCGGCCATCTCAGCGGCGCAGCCCTCGGCTGGAACTCTTGAAGCGATGGAGATCAGCGCGATTCAGGAGGCGCTGGCCAAGACCGGCGGCAACCAGACCCGCGCCGCACGCCTGCTCGGGATCACCCGCCGGACGCTGGGTTACCGCATGAAGAAGTACGGCATCGCCAGCGGGCGCGAGGATGACGATGAGCTGGCATCGCCCTTGCCCCAAGACCCCCTGTCACCGGAGAACGACTGATGGATGCCGCATCCCAGGCCCACTCTCCCACGAGGCGAAAGATCACGCGACGGGGCTACGTGCTGCTCGGCGGGCTCGGCCTGGCGATGCTGGCGCTCTCCCGCGCCCAGCCATCG
>JABWBI010000329.1 GCA_013360565.1 Candidatus Sumerlaeia bacterium
AGCGGCAGGCAGAGGCGCTCGGCCTCGGCGTGGAGGCGGGCGCGCTGCCAGTCGCCGCGGTGCGGGACGACCGCGTAGCGGCGGACGTGCTCGCCGAATTGCTGGCTGCCGGTTGATTCGGGGAGCCGCTCCCAACGGAACGAGACGGTGCAGAGCGAAATCTCGTAGGCCCGCAGAAGCGTCAGGGCGAGGGTGCGCTGGGGATCGTCGACGGCCTCGAACTCGACGATGCCCTGATTGACGAGGGCGAAGCCGTGCCCGCCGGCGGAGAGGCCGCAGAACCGCAGGTGGGGCCAGGCGGGATTGTCGCCGAGGGCGAAGGGGGAATCCGGGCCGCGTTCGATGGGTCGCTCGACGACGTCGCAGGCGGACTCGGCGTGGGAGACCTGGGCGCCGGCGAGACCCGTCGGGAAGAGGACGCGGAGACGGTGGCTCTTGGCGTTGTTGACAAAGCGGGTCTCGATGTCGAGGGCGCGGGCCCCGCGGCGCAGGGTGAAGCGCGAGGTGATGGGGAGGTCGACGAGCTCGTCGCTGCGCCAGGTCTCGTGGTAGTCGTCGGTGTGGCGCAGCTCGGCGGGGATGCGCATCGTGAGGTCGACGCGGACGGTGGCGGAGAGCGGCCCGTTGTCTTCAAGGGCAATGGCCGCGGGGAAGCCGCGGCTCGAGATCTCGCGGTCGCGCGTGGGGGCGCGGCGGCTCCAGGCGTCGCCGTTGTCGCCGCCGTCGAGGAACTGGTGAAGCGCGGTGAAGGTGCGCCCGGTGGCCCTGTCGGTGAGATCGAGCGTGCCGTCCGGGTTGAACTCGGCGCGGAGATGCTCGTTCTCGAGCAGGTTCGGCGCGCGGCCGATGCGCTCCTTGGAGACGGGCGGGGCGCCTCGGCGGACGTGGAAGACGCGGTGGCCGAGCGCGGGGACGTCCTGCGCGTCGATGTGCATCTGGACGGTCCAGCCGGCGAAGGCGTTCGTCAGGTCGGCGGGGTCGCGGACGACCTTTTCCCCGCGGCGGTACCAGGAGACGGAGGTGGGGACGACGCGGCCGTCCGAGTCGACGAGGTGGAAGGCGTCGAAGATGAGATCGGGCGGCGTATCGAGGACGGCGGTGACGACCTCCGAGCGCGGGAAGGGCGACGGGTTCCAGAGGGAGAGCACGATCGTCTCCGCGGGGACGTCGCCGAGGTCGATCGTTCGGTGGAGGCGGCCGAGCGCCTCGGCCGTCACGAAGGAGGCGATGGACAGAATCTGCTCGCAGCGGTTGACGCAGTCTCTCTCCAGCTGGTCGATGCCCGAGCCGCTGATCGTGTCGTGGGGGTGGCACTGGAGCAGGAGCTTCCAGGCGTGGCCGGTGAAGGCGCGCAGTTCGCGGTTGCCGGTGAGCACGGCGTCGAGGGCCGCGAAGGGCTCGGCGATGCGCACGAGGGCGTGCTCGGCCTGGGCGTGCAGGGCCTTCATGCGGGCGCGGGAGGTGACGACGTCGGCGAAGATGGTGGTGAGCGCGCCGGGCGGCCCCGGGTGGCGCATCTCGCCGGTGAAGAGCCGGAGCGACGCCGTGTCGACGGAGCGGCGGAGGTCCTGGACATAGGCGGTCATCGAGGAGTGGAAGAGCGTCTCGCCGTCGCGGAGCTCGGGCTGGAGGAGGCGGACGATCTCGACCTCGAGGGGATTGGGCGCTGTGGTGTCCATTCCCTGCATCATCGGGATGGCGGGGGTGGTGAAGACCTCGGCCTCGCGGTCGACGAGCTCGGCGAGGCGGCCGCGGAGGTGGGCGGGGTCGATGCGGCGGGCGGGCTCGAGGAGGAAGTAGTGGTCCCACTGATGATCGGGCGTCGCGAGTTTGAAGGGGACGCCGGGCTCGGTCCACCAGTCGATGACGCGGTCGCGCAGGCCCTGGCCCCGGTGGGTGGCGGGGCGGTAGACGTTCATGAAGAAGTTGTAGCGCGACCAGTGCCCGAAGCGGCTGCAGAGAGCGCGCGTGCCGTCGGGCGACTCCCAGAGGAACTCGCTGTGGGGCGAGTCGTGGCCGGTGATGCCGCGGTAGAAGAAGATGGTGTCGATGCCGAATCCGGCGTAGATCTGGGGGAGCTGAGAGACCTGGCCGAAGCCGAAGGGGGTGTAGCCGACCTTCATGACGCGGCCGAACTTGCGCGCGACGCGGTGGCCGGTGAGGAGATTGCGGATGATCGACTCGCCCGAGATGCAGTTGCAGTCGGGGGCGGTGTACCAGGGGCCGACCTCGAGTCGACCGGCGCGGACCCACTTCTCGAGGTCGCGCCGCCGCTCGGGGCGGATCTCGAGGTAGTCTTCGAGGGGGATCGTCTGCGAGTCGAGCGTGAAGCGGTACTCTGGGAAGCGGGCAAACATGGAGAGGAGGCGGTCGAGAAAGGCGACGGTGAGGCGGCGGGTCCGCTGGAAGTCGAGCGTCCACTCGCGGTCGAGATGGGAGTTGCAGATGAGGTGGAGGCGCTTGCCAGGGGGACGGGTCTGGGGCAGGGTGGCTTTGGATCGGCGGGGAGACATGAGATCGTTCACACCTCGGAGAGTCGGGCGGCCCCACAGTGGCTGCAACCGTTTGCACCGTCAATCGCTGCGTCTCCCCCCCTCTCGCCTCATGCTTCCGTTGACAGTCGCCGCACGAGTGGGGATTGACCGGGCGATGGAGACGACCGGCCGCCCATGAGCCGCCGCGCCGAGCGCCGCCGCGGTCTCCGCAGCCTGCCCCCGGACAAGGCCGTGCTGGTCTACGCGCTCGTGGGCGTTCTGTGGATTCTGTTCTCCGATGCACTGCTCTTCGGCTGGGCGGATCTCCCGCAGTTCGGCCAGCAGCTGTCGACCGTGAAGGGCTTGGCGTTCGTCGCGGTCACGAGTGCGCTGCTGTGGGTCGTCCTCCGGCACCGCGAGCGCGACCTCATCTCCCATGAGGAGCTCTACCGGCGGGCGATCGCTCAGGCGGGGGCCGTCGCGTACCGCGATGACATCCGGACGGGTCAGTACACGCACGCCGGCGAGGGTGTGCGGGCGCTGACGGGTCTGGCGCCGGAGGAGTTCACCGGAGAGCGCTTCCGCGCCCTGATCCGCGAGGTGGTGATGCGCGGACGCTGCGAGGGGTTGAGCCCGGCCGAGGCGCGGGCGCGTCTGCACCGCGGCGATCTGCCGGCGTGGGAGGCGGACTATCGCATCGTGACGCGGGGCGGCGAGGAGAAGTGGATCTCCGACGTGGCCGTGACGATGCACGGTGCCGGGGGCGAGGTGACGGGTTCGCTGGGCATTCTGATGGACATCACGGACCGCAAGCGCGTCGAGCAGGAGCTGCGGCGGAGCGAGGAGCGCTACCGGCGGCTGGTCGAGGCGGTGAGCGTGGTCCCGTGGGAGTACGACCCGGCCCAGGCGCAGTTCACGTACATCGCTCCGCAGGTGACGGAGATCGCCGGCCACACGCTGGAGGAGTGGCATCGGCCCCGCTTCTGGGAGGAGCACCTGCACCCGGAGGACCGCGCGGCGACGGCGCGCGCCTGCGGGGAGCTCTCCGCCCGGGGCGAGGACCACACGCTCGAGTACCG
>JABWBI010000026.1 GCA_013360565.1 Candidatus Sumerlaeia bacterium
CGCCTGACCAGTGAAACTCCGGCGCCGGGGCTCTTCAGGGCTCCGGCGCTTCACGTTGAAGAAGGCCACGCGTGCTGCTGGCCGCGAGTCTTGGCGTCATCCACACGGCGGAAGCACCAGGGGGTGGAGGAAGGCCGGCTGATGAGCACCGGCGCCGAGGCGCAGGCCGCCATCAGCGGCATGTCCGGCAAAGAGCAGGACGGCCGGGCGTTGACGGTCAACGAGGCGCGTCCGCGTGAAGAGCGAGGCGGCGGCCGCGGAGGCCGCTGGTGACACGCTGACTCAGCGCACAGCAAATCGAACGCCGGGGCGGATCCGCTCCGGCGTCAATCTCTCCTGAACGGCTGACAAGAGGCGCGTCTCCGGGGCGGGTGGAGCCGCCTCACTCCTCGTGGCTGTAAAACGAGCGCAGGACGAGCAACGCGTTGCGCCAGAGGCCCTTCCGTCCGTCGCCGATGGCTCGCGACATCTCCTTGAGGAGGTTGAGTTCACGCCCCGTGGGCTTGACGATGCGCCAGACTTCGTCGTCCTTCACAAAGGCCCTGAGGCCGGCGGGGAGACCGGGGTCAGCCAACGCGGCGGCGCGCAGCTTGTCGCGCTCCATGATCTGGGCGAGGTCGGTCCCCTTGCCCCGGCGGGTGGCGGCACTGGCAAGATCGATCCGGCCCTGGTGCTCCTCGGGGAGTTTGGCGCGGACCCAGATGAGAACGGCCTCGGGCTCACCGAGGCCCATGTCGGCGGCGATCCGCTTCCAGAGCTCGAGCGAGGGGTTGACGTACCCCTTCTCGAACTTGAAGACGGCGGGACCAGAGATGTCATAGCGGCGGCCGAGATTGTCCTGGGTGAGACCGTTGCGCTCCCGGAACTCCTGGATCATGCGGCCGAGTTCGATTCCCATCGTGAAGCCTCCGTGGGGGTCATCGGAAAAACAACACTTCAGCGACTGCAAACCAACACGTCAAGTCCCGCGTGAAGCCGACGAGCCCGCTCCGGGGGCCTCGCCACGCGTCCCGGCTCCGGGCATCTCGCCCTCGCCGGTTCGGCCAGCCGCATTGCCTCAGGCCGGCGGAGCCGAGAGGACCGCCTTCAAGATGGCCGTCGCCTCTGCGCACTGACCCTCGTCGACGATCAGGGGCGGCACGAGCCGAATCACGGTGTCCGCGGTGGAGGAGCAGAGGAATCCCCTCTCAAGGCACGCGGCGACAATCGGTTTGCTGGGCTGGGTGAGTTCGATCCCGATCATCAGGCCAAGGCCGCGGATCTCTTTGACGAGAGGAAGCCCGCCGAGCTCGCGCCGGAGAAGATTCATCAGATGCTCCCCGGTGCGCGCGGCGCGCGCGGAGAGCTGCTCTTCCTCGAGCAGGGCCAGGTAGGCATTGGCCGCCGCCATCGCGAGCGGGTTTCCGCCGAACGTGGTGGCGTGTGTCCCGGGGGTCATGACCTCGGCGATCGTCTTGGTGGTGACGAAGGCCGAAACCGGGAAGCCGCCGCCGAGGGCTTTGGCGAGAGTCATGATGTCGGGTGTGACGCCGAAGTGCTGATGCGCGAAGTCCCGGCCCGTGCGGCCCAACCCGCACTGCACTTCGTCGAAGATGAGAAGCGCCCCGGCCTGGTCGCAGGTGCTGCGCAGGCCCTGCAGGAACTCCGGCGTGGCCGGGCGGACACCTCCTTCACCCTGCACCGGCTCGACGATCACCGCGGCGACATCCCCCTTCTCAATCTCGGCCTGGAAGGCGGCAGTGTCGTTGAACGGCGCATGGCGCACCTGCGGAAGCATCGGCCCGAACCCCTCGTGGTACTTGGGCGTGCCTGTCGCAGTGACGGCGCCGAAGGTGCGCCCGTGGAAGCTGTTGTGCGCGGCGATGAACGCTGTCCGGCCGCCGTGGCCGTTCTTCCACTGGTACCTCCGTGCCATTTTGAACGCCCCCTCGATGGCCTCGGCGCCCGAGTTGGCGAAGAAGCACTGCTGGGCGAAGCACAGGCGAGTGAGGCGCTCGGCGGCTTCGACTTGGCCCGGAACGAGGAAGACATTGGAGGTGTGCATGAGCTGGCCCGCCTGGCGGCGAATGGCCTCGACGATCCTGGGATGACAGTGGCCAGAGTTGCAGACGGCAATCCCGGCCAAGAAATCGAGGTATTCGCGGCCCTCGGCGTCCCAGACGCGGGCTCCCTCCCCGCGGACCAGCGCCACGGTGGGCGCGTAGGTGGGGATGAGCACTTCCTTCGCGGCGGCGAAGAGATCAGCGGGAGCAGCGGTGGGCATGTGTGACTTTCGTCCTTGCATGTCGGGATGTGGCCATCAATGCTAGACCCCGTCGGGGGCAAATTCAACAGAATGCGTGGGTCTGATCGCGGTTGCGCTCAGGCGCTGGCGGACAGAGAGTTGGGGTCCTGATCCGCGTCGCAAGGCCCCTCCCCGGGAGGCACTCTTTCAGATGACTGCACTCACCACACCTCGGCGTCTGTCTCTGGCGCGGACGCCGACGCCCTTGGAACCGCTCGAACGGCTCAGTCGGCAAATCGACGGACCGATGCTCTGGGTGAAGCGCGATGACTTGACGGGGTCGACGCTCACGGGGAACAAGGTGCGAAAGCTCGAGTTCTCCTTCGCCGAGGCTCAGGACCGCGGCGCGGAGGTCGTGATCACCTGCGGCGGAATTCAGTCGAACCACTGTCGCGCGACCGCCGTCGTCGGAGCCAAGCTCGGTATCGACGTTCATCTGGTCCTGCGCGGCTTTCCCGACGGCGCGCCAGATGGGAACACGTTCCTCGACTACCTGATGGGGGCCGAGGTCACCTGCTACCCCCCGGTGTTCTACCGGTCGCGCATCAATGACATCCTGCGTGGACTTGTCGAGGACTACGGGCGGCAGGGCAAGCGAGCGCACGTGATCCCGCTGGGGGCGAGCGACGCGACCGGCATGTGGGGCTACATCACAGCGTCCGAGGAAATGAAGGCGGATTTCACCGCGGCGGGCTTCCGCGCCGATCACATCGTCTGCGCCACAGGGTCAGGCGGCACCCAGGCCGGACTGATTGTGGGAAACGCGCTCCACGGGCTCGACGCGCAGGTCTGGGGGATCAACGTGTGCGATGACGAGGCCTACTTTGTCTCGAAGATCCGGGGTGACCTGATCGACTGGAGGCAGAAGTTCCAGGCCGAAATTGACGTCGAAGCGCTGCCGATCCGCATTCTGGACGGTCACGTGGGACCCGGCTACGCACAGGCAACCGATGAGATCCGTGAAACGATCGCACGCGTGGCCCAGACCGAGGGACTCGTGCTGGATCCCGTCTACACGGGCAAGGCATTCCACGGCCTGCTGGAGGAGATCCGCCGCGGGCGCTTCAAGCGCGGAGAGCACGTGGTGTTCATCCACACCGGCGGGATCTTCGGCCTGCTGGCTCAGCGTGAGACGTTCGGCTTCCGGACGGAAGAGGTCGGCACGGTGGACTGAGGATCGAAGGTCAAACCTCCGGTGCCAGCAGCCGAGTCTCAAGAGCAGCCCCATTCGTCTCTCTTCGTCGCCGTGAGATCTGTTCCGCTCGCTGCGCTCATCGCACTCGCCGTGTTCCTCGCGGCGTGCCGCGAGGACACGGCGTGGATCGACCAGCCACTGAACTTCGGGGCGGAGGCTGTCACGGTGACCGTCGAGCGGGGAATGAGCGCGAGCGAAATCGGACAGGCCCTGGTGCGCTCCGGCGTGTTCGAGAATCTGGGACGCTATCGCAGTGTGCTGCGCATGACAGGCGGTGCGGAGCGTCTGCGCGCCGGCATCTATCACATCGCCCCCTCGATGACGGCGCGCCAGGTCATCGGCCTGCTGCAGAGCGCCCGGGGCGGTGGCGTGCGCGTGACCCTCGTGGAGGGCTGGACGACGGCGCAGATGGCGAGCCGCTTTGTCACGGCGGGGCTGGTTTCCAGCGAGCGGGCGTTTGTCGAGGCCGTCCGGCGCAATCCGGCGCGCGCGGCCTGGGCCTCAGGCGAAGCGAGCCCCGAGGGTTTCCTCTTCCCCGACACCTACTACTTCCTGCCCGGCCAGAGCGCGGACGAGATCGTCGCGGAGATGGTGGACGCCTTCGCCGGTGCGGTCAGCCTCGAGGCCTACGCCGCATCGGTCGAGGCCCAGGGGCTGAGCCTGCGCGAGGCGGTGATCCTGGCGTCGATCGTCGAGCGCGAGGCGCGTGGCGATGAGGAGCGCCCCGAGGTGGCGGGCGTCTTTTTCAACCGGCTGCGGCGCGGAATGAAGCTCGAGTCCTGCGCGACCGTGAACTACATCCTGGGCGACTGGTCGCGGTCGCTGCGAATCGCCGACACCGAAATCGATCACCCCTACAACACCTACCGCCACGCGGGGTTGCCGCCGGGACCCATCTGTCATCCGGGGCTCTCCTCACTGTTGGCTGTCGCCGAGCCCGCGACGACAGAGAATCTGTTCTTCGTCTACGACCCCGCCCAGGGACGCCATGTGTTCACCCGGACGTATGCTGAGCACCAGCGCGCGACGCGGGAGGCGAGCGGACGCTGACTCAGTCTGCCGCACCGAGAAAAAGCCTGGCCGTCTCGAGGGTGATGTGGCCGATGAGCCGGCCCTCTTCCTCGCCCACGGGATTGAGCATGATGACGCTGGGCAGAGCGGTGATGCTGTGCGTCTCCCAGGCGCGCGGATCGGCGGCCACGTCGATGCGGACCGGGACATGACGCGCGAGCGCCCGGAGAACGGCCTGATCACTGAGCACGGTCGCCTCGAAGAGAGAGGAGGCGGTGTCATCGGGGTCGACCGCGACGAGGACGATCGACCGGCCCGTGCGCCGGGCCTCGGCGCGGGCGTCGCCCAGATCCGTGAACCACTCGGGAGTGTCGGCGGCCGCTTCCCCCGAGGCGGGGAGCCCGCCAACGGGTCCGAGCTCGCTCTCCGGAGAGGAGTCGCTCGGAAAGGCGAGGCCGAAGGTCAGAGCGGCTGTGAGATTCAGAACGATCATGAGAGTCTGCTCCGGAGAGGGATTATCAGTCGGACAGCGCCCGCAGGCCGCGGGTTTCCGCGGCCTCACAGTGTACGCGCTGCACTTCGTCGAGCCAGCGGCCCGGCGCGTGGTGCGTCTCGACATGGCGGCGCCCCAACTCTGCCATTCGGGCCCGCAGCGGTGCGTCCGTCGCGAGCCGGGCGACCGCCTCCGCGAGGGCACGCGGATCGCCGGGCTCGACCAGCAGTCCATTCTCACCCGAGGTGATCACCTCTGGCAAGATGCCGACACGCGTGGCGACGACGGGCACCCCGGAGGCCATGGCCTCATAGGCGACACGGCTCGACCCCTCGGAGCCGAGCGACGCAACCACGAGGATATCGAGTGAGGCGATGAAGGGGGCGATCTCCTCCACCTCGGAGAAAAGCACGGTCCGCGATGCGATGCCGCGCGCCCGTGCCTCGGCGCGGAGCGCTTCCACGCGACCCGGCGTCCGCTCCGCGCCCGCGAAGACGAACTGCAGCGGCAGGCCGCGCCCCAGCAGATCGGCCGCCGCCCCCAGCAGCACACGCTGCCCCTTGACGCGCTGATACCTTCCGATCAGGCCGACGGCAACTCCGCCCGGAGGAATGCCGAATCGCTCGGCGCGGATCTCCTCTGAGCGGCGCGACGGGTCGAAGCGGGACAGATCGACCGCCGAGAGGATCACGGGGACATCCCGGAGTCGCTCACTCGGGAGCACCGTCGCGAGGCTGCGGCGCGTGGCGTCACTCACGGCGATGATGCGATCGGTGGCCCGGCGGAGCAGCCACCGGTTGAAGACGTGATCTCGCACCGGTGTGACCACATGACGAGTCCGCACCAGCGCCGGGCGCGGGCGCAGGCCACGCAGCGCCACCGCGGCGACCCAGTGGTCTTTGCCGCGGTGTGCATGGACGACCTGCAATCGGCGCTCGCGGCAGAGGCGGCGCAGTGCCCGGACGTCGGCCCAGTCGGCGAGCGGCGCGAAACGGCTGCTGAACGTGAGGGGCACAACATCCAGTCCGGCCTCCCGGGCGCGCCGCTCGAGGTCATGGCCCCGGCGGGGGACCACCGTCACCGCAATGCCGCGCGAAGCGAGCCCCTGCGCCAGATCGAGCACATGGGCCGCCTCACCGATCCAGCGGCGGGCGCTGTTGAGCAGAGCGACGCGGGTGACAGGGGGGGCGTCCATCGCGGCGCGAGGGTAGAGGGGCGAATCGCTTGCGGCAAGCGCGGTGCGATGCCAAGCTCCGTGGGCGAGGAGGCGCGCATGCTCTTTCCCATCGGCACGCGGGAACCCGTCATGCGGACGCCGTGGGTGACGTGGACGCTGGCGGTGGCCATGGTCGCCGTTCATCTGGCCTGCAATGTCACCATCGCGTGGGCGCGCGGGCCGTACTCGCTGATCGCCTTCCTGGAGGCATGGGCCTTCACGCCCTCCGCGTTCTCGTGGACGACGATCGGGACGTCGCTGTTCCTCCACGCGAATCTGCTTCACCTTCTGGTGAACGTCTGGGCGCTGCTTCTGTTCGGCAGGATTGTCGAGGACCGGCTCGGTCCGCTTCTCCACGCGGTGCTCTGCCTCGCGGGAGGGGCTGCCGGTTGTCTCGTCTATGCCTGGACGGCGACAGGATTCAATCGCCAGATGCCTGTCCTGGGCGCGTCGGGGATGGTCTTCGCTGTGATCGGCGCCCTGCTCGTCGTGGCGTTCTGGGTGGAGTTCCGGTTCTTCTACTTCCTCGTGGTCCGCTGGGGATTGACGTATCTCACCAGCCTGTGGGTGGCCGCCTTCTATGCCAGTGTGAATGCCGTGTGCGCCTGGGCCGCCACCGAGCTCGGGCAGAGCGCGCTCGGCGGCGTGGCTGTCTCCGTGCATCTGGGGAGCCTCGTGGCCGGTCTCCTGCTGGCGCTGCTCTTCCGGCATGGTCTGGCCTTTCTCTTGCCGCACCCCGCGGAGAGCCTCCTGAGCCGCGAGGCGTCTTCCGTCTTTGGCCGGACGAGGCACCGCCGGCGCTCCGCGAGCGTTTTCGCGAGCGCCGCCGAGGCCGAGGCGCATCTCATCAAGGTCATCCGGCGGGGCCAGCACGCGATGGTCGCCCCGCTCTACGCGCAGATGCGCATCGATCACCCGGAGATCCTTCTGCCGCCCGCGGAGATGCTCGCCCTCGGCAGCGCGCTGGAAGAGGCGCGCGAACTCCATCTCGCCCGCGAGATCTATGAGCGGACACTGCTGACGGCCAGCGGAGACGAGCGCGCGGAAGCGCTGCTGCGGCTGGCGCGAGAGGAGGCCAGAGACCCAGGTGAGGGCGAGCAGGCGCGCCGCCGTCTGCGCGAGGTCATCGCACTGGAGCCCGGTGAGGCGCTCCGGCGCGAGGCCGGCCTCCTCCTGATGCGTCTCGCAGAGATGGCACCGGCGTCGACAGCGGGAGAAGTCTCCGCGCTGACGCGCGAGCTCGAGGCCCGCGTCACGGGCGTCGCTCCACGGCCCGCCTATGTTCCCGCCCCCATCGCTGGTCCGCCCGCGAGGGAGGCCCCCCCTCCGGACGATGCGTGGCGGCAGCGGCCGGAGCTCCCTCCTCCGCGCCCGGTGTACGTCCCTGAGGCCGGGACATCCCACACGCGGGTCCCCCCCACCCACGCTGTCATCCTGACGGGTCAGCAGCGCATCGATGTGCCGCGCGTCGCCCATGTGATTGCCCGCGCGACGCGCCGGTCCCTCGTCGAGGCTGCGGCTGTCGTCTCGAAAGGCATGGGCGTGGTCCTTGAAACCGCGGATGGCGCCGAGGCGCTGCGCGCCGCGGAGCAGCTGACGGCGAACCGCTGGCCCGCGGCTGCCGTGGCCCTCGAGCGCATGCCAGAGACATGGGAGGAGATCCGCGCGACGGCGGGCGAAGTGCGGGGCGATGTCGTTGCCCTCTGGACCTCCAGCGGCGAGTGCCGGGAAATCGCCTTTCAGGATGTGATCACGGTGGCCCATGCGACGGTTCCCCGTGCGGCCGGTGATGACGCGCCGCCGGTCACGGCAGAGATCCGCGCGCTCAATCCGCCACGGAGAGTGACGGCCCTGGAGACGGAGTTCAGGCACCGGACCGCGGCGAGCGAGCCGACGCTGCGCGGATTCGTGCTGGAATTGGCCCAGCGGACGATGAGGGCAGCGCACGACGCCGCCATCCTCGCCTCCCTGCGCCTCGGCCGCCAGGCGTGCCTGCGATTCGATGACCAGAGCCAGCTGCAGGCCTATCTCCGCTGGCTGACGCTCAGCGCGCTCGCTGGACCCGGCCGCTCAGGCGAGTGAACGGATGAGCTCGAGGAACTCACGCTCGACGCGCTCGGGCGCGAAGGCGCGGAGCCGCGCGGCCTGCTGCTCGGCGAGACGGCGGCGCAGCGTCTGATCACTGAGGGCGATGTCGACGAGCTCGGCGATCGCCGGCAGGTGCTTGCGAGCCACAAGCAACCCGCCGTCACCCAGTGTCTCGGGCACCGCGCCCGCCGCGTAGGCGATGATCGGGAGCCGGTGATGCATCGCCTCGACCAGTGGGACGCAGAACCCCTCGTGCTCGGAGAGACAGAGAAACAAGTCACAGCCGTGGAAGTGGGCGAGCAGCTCCGCGTGGGACACCAGGCCGGTGAAGTGGACGCTGTCCGCGACCCGGAGATGCCGCGCCAGAGCGACGAGGTGCTCGATGTAGCGAGGCGCGCCGCCGTAGGAGCCGACGATGTGAAGAACCGACGGCGTGCGCCCGGCACGGAGCCGCAGTGCGTGGACCTTGATGAGGTCCTCCTGACGCTTGTTGGGCACGACACGGCCGACGAACAGGACCTTGCGCCGGGAGTCGGCGCGCAGCGCCGCCAGACGGGCGGCGTCGGGCGGCTGATCGAACGCCTCGAAGTCGAGGACGATCGGCAGCACCGCGGTGCGCGGAAACCCGGCCTCATCGAGCTCAGCGGCGTTGAACGCGGAGTCACAGATCGCGAGCTCGGTGATCGGCGCGAGAGCCGGGAGCATCCGCCGCCCCTGCGCGAGCTGAGTCGCCAGACGATTGTCGAATCCGTGGAAATGCTCGGCGGGTGTGATGTTGTGATAGCGGATGAGCCGGCGGCTTCGCAGCCCCGTGTACCAGCCGTTGAGCGGCGAGGCGATGGCGCAGTGGTAGATCACCGCGTCATCTGGACCACCGTCGTGGGCGTGAAAGTCGATCGCCTCGCCCCGCATCTCGGGCCCCAGGTGCGCCGGGTCGCAGTAGATGTCCGAGCGGTAACCCGCCCCGCGCAGCGCCGCGCGCATCGCCAGCGCGTCGTGGGTGATCGCGTCGCCCGCGTGCATCCCTGCCAGGGCCTGATCGACGCGGCGGATCACCGGGTCCCGGTCCCCTGCGGAGCACCGTGCCCGATGCGAGCGAGGAACGCCTCGAAGCGCTCGAGGACCGCGTCCCACTGGTACGTGCGCAGCACATGCGCTCGGCCCTGCTCGCCCATGCGCGCCCGTTCCCAGGGATGATCGAGGAGCCAGTTCACTCCCTCGCGGTACTCCCAGAAGCTGTCGAACCACAGACCGCCACCCGAGATCTCACAGTGGTGGCGTGTGACAGCGCACCAGCCGTTCACCAGGACGGGCACCCTGGCCAGCCAGGACTCCATGATGACAATCGAGAAGGACTCGTTGATCGACGGCTGACAGAGCAGCGTGGCAGCCGCGTGGGCATCGGCTTTCTCCTCCGATGAGACGAAGCCGAGACCCAGGATGTCCTCATGGGACGGGATGACCATGTCCTCCTTGCCGATGAGAACGAGCCGCATGCGGCGCTCGGGCTCCGTGCGCCGGTGCTCGATGAAGAACTCGCACAGAAGCCCGACGTTCTTGGCCACACTCTGGCGGCCGGCGCAGAGGATGATCGGGTCATCGGCGAGGCCATGCCTGGCGCGGAAACGCGCGGCGTCCCCTGGAGACGTCTCGTCGATCCCGAGTCCGGTGACCTCCTGCGGCTTGTCGCCGATGTCGAAGAGGCGATTCGCGAGAGCCTGTTCGGGGTGAGCGTGGAAGAGCAGGCCCTGCACGGCGGCGACGGGCCGGCGCAGCACCTCGAGGTAGGCGTACGGCTCACTGTGGAACTCGGGATACAGCAGCGAGTGCTCCGGCAGGACCTGTGCGCCGTGGAATGTAGTGCCGTAGAGATAGGGCGTGAAGATGAGATGCTTGCCCGCACCCTCCGCGGCGATGTGAGCCAGGAGGGCGTCGGAGTTGATCGACTCCTGGAAGAACAGCAGCTCCTCGCCGGCGGACAGCGTGTCGCCGGCGAGCAGGCGGGTGTTGAGCGAGTTGAACACCGTGTGATTGGCCGGCCGCACGGGAAACCGCCGGACGGGAATGCCGCACACCTCGTCGAGTCCCGCCGGCCAGTGGTTGACATTCCAGTTGTCGTGGAAGTCGCGCGCGCAGGTGGTCCACACCTCGGTGGAGCGTCCCCGGGCCATGAGGCGGCGGGCGTATTCCCGGACCTTGACCTCCGACCCTCCACCCACGTTCTCGTGGAACCACGGGATGATCCAGATGACAGGCCTCATGCGATCACCTGGGCGGAGACGGGCCCTGCGGGAGCCGGCGTGCGTGTCTCGACGGCACCGGGATCGCCGCCCGGAGTGAGGGTGAGCGTCATCGGAAGATGTGCGACGCCGATCGAGTGCACCGGCCCAAGCACCTCGATGAACGTCGCCTCGACTTGGTAGTCGAAGAATCTCCCGTCCGGGGTGTGCACGGCGAGACTCACTGCATAGACGCCGTCCGCGAGAAACAGATCCATCTCGAACCGGACGGTGAGCGTCTGGCCGGAGCCGAACGGGCCGCACCGGCGGCCCATGCGCATCGTGTTCGTGCCGAAGACCTCGATGCCGAAGCGATTGCGCAGCATGATCCCGAACACGGCATCCTCGATCGGCCGGTGAATCGAGACGACCATCGCGATCGCCACCCGCTCGCCCGGCTGGAACTGAGCGGTGCGCCGTCCGTCCGCGGCGGCGACGGTGTGCCCCTCGATGACCGCCTCGAACGTGCCGTAGCGCAGGTCCCCCGCTGCGCCCGTCACGTCCACAGCCCCGATGCGGTGAAAGGGCGGATCGGCATCGGTGCCCCCCCCCTCGGTCAGACGCTCGGCGACCATGGTCTGATATGTGAGGAGGACCTCATCGCATGGGCCCAGCGCGACGGCCTGCCCCTGGTCGATGAGCATCGCACGGTCGCACATCTGCTTGACGGCGTTGACGTCGTGCGTGACGAGGACCAGGGACACTCCACTCTGCTTCATCGCGTGGATGCGTCCCAGGCAGCGGTGCGCGAAGATCGCATCCCCCACCGCCAGCGCCTCGTCGACGAGGAGAATCTCCGGCTCCATGTGGATCGCGATCGAGAAGGCGAGGCGTGCCCACATGCCGGAGGAGTACGTCTTGATCGGCATCTCCATGAAGGACCCCAGCCCTGAGAAAGCGACGACGCGGTCGTACATCGCTTCGAGCTGAGAGGGCGCGAACCCGAGGATCGCGCCGTTCATGAAGAAGTTCTGCCGGCCGGTGAACTCCGGGTGAAACCCCCCGCCGAGCTCGATGATGCTGGCGACCTTGCCGTGAATCGCGAGGTGACCCGAGGTCGGCGCCAGGATGCCGGCCAGGATCTTCAGCAGGGTTGACTTGCCAGCGCCGTTGGGGCCGACGATCCCGAGACTCTCA
Organism: Candidatus Sumerlaeia bacterium; assembly: GCA_013360565.1. GTDB lineage: Bacteria > Sumerlaeota > Sumerlaeia > JABWBI01 > JABWBI01 > JABWBI01. The sequence goes on from JABWBI010000026.1 coordinate 11,704, forward strand.
CCCCGCGCGAGTGTGAATGAGACCGCGCTGAGCGCCAGGAGACGCTGTTGCCCTTCGAGCGTGCCGGCGCTGAAGGCGGCGCGCAGGCGCCGCCACGCCCCGTGGTGAATGTGAAACACCTTGGTCAGTCTCTCGCAGTGAATCGCGGGCAGCGGCGCCATCACACCATCTCCACAATGCGCGGCAGCGCGCGGCCGAAGAGACGGCGGGCCAGGAACCAGGCCGCCGCACTCAGCAGCAGCAGGTAGCCGGCGCTGACGCCGATGGCGGGCTGCCAGGCGGGAATCGACTCGTAGAACAGGAGGCGCTGGTAGAGGGCGACGAGATGATAGACAGGATTGAGCCAGTAGAACCAGATCAGCGCGCCGTAGGCACTCGCACCGAAACGCGCTGTCAGCGCCGGTTCGAACATGTCGGGCAAGTAGATGATCGGCGTGAGCCAGAAGAGCAGCATGAGCAGGGACGTCAGAATCTGGCTCACGTCGCGCCAGAACACGTTGAGCGTGGCGAGGAGCAGGGCAGGCCCCATGAGGAGAGCGGCCTGGAGCACCACAACGAGCGGCACAAGGGCGATTTCGACGCCTGGGAACCCGAAGGTTGCGACGCGGTAGACGAGAAAGAGCGCGAAGGCGATGCTGAAGTGGAACAACCCCGACAGGATGGGCTGGAACGGCAGGATGACGACCGGGAACACGTTCTTGCGGATCAGCGTGCCCTGGGCCACGACGCTGTTCGACGCGGCGATGAGTGACTCGTTGAGCCACGTCCAGGGCAGCAGACCGCAGCACAGAAAGACGGCGTAGTTGCCCTGGAAGTGGAATCCGCCCCGCTCCTCCCAGCGCTGGGCGAAGACGACGGAGAAGACAAAGATGTAGACCAGCAGCAGCAAGAAAGGGTGGATGACCGACCAGAAGAAGCCCATCGACGTCGCGACGTAACGGCTGCGGAGATCGGCCCGCACCATCTGGAGCAGCAGCCTGCGGTGGCGCCACAGCTGGCGCTCATGCAGGAAGGAGCCCCCGGGGAGGCGCAGGAAGAGCGGACGGCTGGGGGCGGCGGCGTTCATCGCGGCGTCTCGAACCGGCGGACCGTAGGGCAGCCGCTCGGCGAGCGGCAAGGCTTTTCCCCTTGCGGGCAGGGCGCGGCGCCCCATGCTGATGCGCCCGGAGCGCCTCCCGATGAGCTCGGTTGCCGTGCCCCCCCCCGCCATCCACGCCGTCGGCCTATCGAAGGTCTACGACCGGGATTCCCACGACACGCGCTCGCTCAAGGAGCTGCTGACCTTCAAACGGCGGCGCGTCACTCACGAGCCGCTGGTGGCACTCCACGATGTCACCTTCGACGTTCGGCCCGGCGAAGCGGTCGGTGTCATCGGGACGAACGGCGCGGGCAAGTCGACGCTGCTGCGGCTGGTCGCCGGGATCACTCCGCCGACCTCCGGCCATGTGGCGCGTCGCGGACGGATCGGCTCCCTCCTCGAACTCGGGGCCGGCTTTCAGCCCGATCTCTCGGGCCACGAGAACATCTATCTGACCGCCTCCATGATGGGGGTTCCCCGCGAGGAGGCCGAGGAGGCGCTCGACGACATCATCGACTTCGCTGAGCTCCGCCCCTTCATCCACACGCCCGTCAAGCACTACTCGTCGGGGATGTATGTGCGTCTCGGCTTCAGCGCCGCGGTGCACTTGGCCCCGGAGCTGCTCCTGCTCGACGAGGTGCTGAGTGTGGGAGATGCCCGCTTTCAGGTGCTGAGCTTCCGCCGCCTCTTCGAACTCCGCGAGCGCGGCGTCGCGTCGGTGCTCGTGAGCCACGATCTCCACGCGCTCGAGTCGCTCTGCGACCGCCTGCTCTGGCTCCACCGCGGGCGGGTGCACGACTGGGGACCGACGGAGGAGGTGATGCGGCGATACCGTGTCTTCCTGCAGGGGAAGGTCACGCTCCCCGAGATCCAGAGTGCGGAGGGTCACTCGCTCTTCACGATGCCCGAGGGCCGCATCGGCAGCGGAGAGATCATCGTCAGCGAAGTGCGCATCCTCGGGCCGGACGGCCATGCCACGCAGACGCTGATGCCTGAGCAGCCGATGACGATCGAGCTCGACACGGTCGCCTCCGCCGATCTGGACGACGTCGACGTGATGCTCACCTTCGAGCACGAGAGCCTGAAGGCCGCCATGATCAGCGGCCGGGCCCACGGGTTCGCCCCCCGCTACGCGAAGGGGCGCGCGACGGTCCGGGTGCACTTCGAGCAGTGTCTGCTCAACGTCGGGTCCTACCAGATGACCGTCGCCCTGGTCTCGTGCCACGATCTCACGCGGTTCTACGACCACCATGTCCGGCTGCACCGGTTCGCCGTGGCGACCCCGGCCCCCGCGGGCTACTCGCCTCTGCTGCGGCTACCCATCGAATTCCACCTCTCCGCAGGCAGCGCGACATGACCGCTCCACCCGGGCCCGCTCTGAGATTCTGGTCTGAGTGGGGAGGAGGCTGCCTGTGGCCCGAGGGCGACGCGCTCCGGGAGAGACCGGGCACCCCCGCCGGCGCGGCTCATGTCCGCATCACCGCCGCGCCGGAGGCGTCCTCTCTCGTGCTCAGCACTGGACGGAGAACCCGCGCCTCGAAGTCCACCCTGACGATGCCGAGGCCCGCTGAGAGCGGGCTCAGCGCAGAGGATCCAACACCCCGCCGAGGATGAGTCCGATCAGCGCGAGACCCAGGACCACGCGGTAGGCGATGAAGACGCCTGTCGTGTGGGTGCGGAGGAACTTCATCAGAAAATCGATCGACGCGTAGCCGGAGACGAAGGCCGCGAGAGTCGCCAATCCGACCGGGACAAGACCCGCCGAGAGGAGCTCGGCCCGCTGATCGATCAGCTCGTGGACCCCCGCGAGGAAGATGGCCGGCATGCTGAGCAGAAAGCTGAGGCGGGCCGCCGCCGGACGCGTGAACCCGAGGAAGAGCGCGCCCGTGATCGTGCTGCCGCTCCGCGACACGCCCGGGATGAGCGCCAGCGCCTGCCAGAGACCGACGATGAGGCCGTCGACGGCGCGCACCGAGCTCATGTCCCGGCGGTGCGAGGCGAATCGCTCGGCCGCAAGCAGGACAAGCGCGAGCAGAACCAGCGCACCGCTGATGACCCAGAGGGACCGCAGTTCCCCGCGGATGTGCTCGGCGAACAGGAGGCCGAGGATGGCGATGGGAAAGGTGCCGATGATCGCCGCCCAGGCCAAGCGGCACTCGGGTGTCTGCGACGCGGGACCGCCGCGGAACCCGCGAAACCAGGCGGCGGTCGCTCCCCCAAGGTCGCGCCAAAAGTAGATGAGGACGGCGAGCAGTGTACCGAGTTGAATGACCGCCGTGAAAGCGGCGCCCGGGTCGTCCCAGCCGAACAGCGCGGGGACGATCCGGAGGTGGGCGGTGCTCGAGATCGGAAGAAACTCGGTGAGCCCCTGCAGCACGCCGAGAACGATCGCCTGAAATACGTTCAAGGGAAGACTCTCGCGGGGAGATGAAGTCCAGGCATCAACGGGGGCAGGAGACGGAGAGTCAACGGGATTCAGACTTCCATCACGACGGGGAGAATCATCGGGCGGCGGTCGAAGCGCTTCTTGATGGAGCGGCGGAGAGCACGGCGAATCTCCTCCTCGACGACTGGGGCCTCCTCGCGGGCCTCCCTGGGAAGCGCCTCGAACGCGCGGCGCGCCACCTCCTTCAGGTCCGAGATCACCTCCTCGTTCAGATCGCACTGCACGAACCCGCGCGAGATGAAGTCCGGTCCCCCGGCGAGGTCCCGCGTCTGACGATCGACCGCGAGGATGACCACCGCCATCCCATCCTGCGCGAGGTGCTTGCGGTCGCGCAGCACGACCTCGGAGATGTCCCCCACTCCCAGCCCATCGACGAAGACCCGGCCTGCGGGCGCATCGCCCGCCCGCCGGGCACCGTCGCCGTTGCACTCGAGAATCTGGCCATCCTCGAGGACGAAGACGCGGTCCGCCGGGATGCCCTCTTCGATGGCCAATCGCCGGTGGGCGATCAGGTGGCGCATCTCGCCGTGGACGGGGACGAGGTACCGGGGGCGGACGAGGTTGATCAGCTCGCGCATCTCCTCGCGGTAGGCGTGGCCGGAGGTGTGGACGAGTTCGGCCGGCTCATGGTGGACGGCGACATCGCGGCGGAAGAAGTGGTTGATCATGCGGAAGATCGACCGCTCGTTGCCCGGGATGATGCGAGCCGAGAGGATGACCTGGTCGTCCTCCCCGAGCGTGATCTGGCGGTGCTCGTCGAGCGCAATCCGGCTGAGCGCGCTGAGTGGCTCGCCCTGCGAGCCCGTGGCGAGCACGACGCGGCGTTGGGGCGGCGTGCCGCGGTAGTCCGCGACGTCGAGGATCAGCTCATCGGGGACGCGCAGGAGACCGAGCTCGCGCTGAATGCGGATGTTCTTCGTCATGGAGAGGCCCGCCAGGAAGACGCGCTTGCCCAGGCTCTGCGCGATGTCGAGCACCAGCCGGTGGCGGTGCGTCGCGGAGGCAAAGCAGCCGACGATGGTCGAGCCCTTCGCCTCCGCGAGCAGGCGCTCGAAGGCCGGCACCAGTGCCGCCTCGCTGGGAGTGCGGCCCGGCCGGTCGACGTTGGTCGAGTCCGCGAGAAGCAGCAGCACGCCCCGCGCCCCCGCGCGGGCGAGCGCCTCCCGGTCGGTCCGCTCGCCGTCGGGGGGATTGTCGTCGATCTTGTAGTCGCCGGAGTGGACCACGACGCCCGCGGGCGTCTCGATGATCAGCGCGGACGACTGCGAGATGCTGTGGGTGACGTGGACGTACGTGATGCACAGCCGGCCGAGGGTGACCGGCTCGCCGAGCTTGACCTCCTGCAGAGGAACGCGGCGGTCGAGGCCGAACTCCCGCAGCTTCTCCCGCACAAGGGCGAGCGTCAGACGGCGGCCACACACCGGGACCTCGAGGTCCGGCCACAGGTACGGCAGCGCGCCGATGTGGTCCTCGTGCCCATGCGTGAGGACGATGGCGCGGATCTTCGAGCGGATCTCGCGCAGGTGGGTGATGTCCGGGACGATCAGGTCGATCCCCGGCGTGTCTTCCTCCGGCATCCGCTGCCCGCAGTCGATGACGATGGCGTCGCCGCCGCACTCGAGCGCCATCATGTTCATCCCGACCTCGCCGAGGCCACCGAGCGGGACGATGCGGAGGAGGGGTTTGGAGGTCACAGTGCAGCGCAGTGCCGAGCCCACGCGGGCGGAGGACTCTGCCTCACGCGGTGCATCGCCGCAAGGGTTTCATCCGGCGTCCCGGTGAGTTCACGGCGTCTGCGGCGGGGCGTAGTAGTCGACGGGCTGCGCCTCGCGCACTTCGTCGCCGGTGTTCGGCCGCCGGTCCCGGCCCCAGCTGACGACGGCGATCTCGGTGCCGGTGCTGTGGAGCTCGTAGCGCCGCCCCCAGGGGTCGCGCAGGATGTCCTCGGTGACCATCCCATACGGCCCGTGCCATGTCGGGTAGGCCGGGGGATCGGGATTGCGGGCCAAGATGGCAAGGCCCTCCCGGCCCGTCGGGTAGCGGCCAAAGTCCTGGCGGAACGCCTCGAGCCCGGCGAGCAGGGCCCGGCACTCGAGCCGGGCGTGCGCGATGGCCTGCTGGAGCGCCTCGCCCTCGAGCGGGAGGTCCGCGTGCGGATCACACGCCGCGAGAAGCAGCGCGGGCAGCAGGCGCAGTCTCATGGGGTGACGGCCAGCCACAGGAACTCGGGGTCGGGAATCGAGAGAAGCGCCAGCTGGCCGGACTCGAGAAGCGGACGCAGCGGCTCGAGCAGCGACTCACTCGTCAGCGCGAAGGCGGCCACCCGCTGATCGGCGATGAAGTGCGCCCAGAGCGCCGGGCTGGCCACCGCGCGGGCCGGCAGATCGAAGGGGAAGACGACGCACGCCAGGTCGCTGCGGAGCGCCAAGCGAAACGGCGAATCCGTGCAGACGACCCGGGACGAGTCGTAGACGAGGGGGAGAGGAAGCGGATCCTCACTCGCCGGGAAGGCGCTCTGCGACAGCTGGCGCGCCTTCAGCGCCAGGCCCGCGGCGCCCAGCGTCAGCTGCACGGCGATCAGACCGGCGGCCGCCGTCGCCCACG
>JABWBI010000330.1 GCA_013360565.1 Candidatus Sumerlaeia bacterium
CGAGGCCGCCGCGCCGCTCGGGGAGCGCGCCGCCGCGCTCCTGGGACTCCTCGACGCCGTGACCTCGCGCACGAGCTGACCGCCCGCGTCACTCGATGTTCTGCACCTGCTCGCGCATCTGCTCGACGACGACCTTGAGCCCGATGACTTGGCCGAGGATCCCGGCGTCCTTGGCCTTCGAGCCGAGTGTGTTGACCTCACGCAGAATCTCCTGGACGAGGAAATCCATGCGGCGGCCAACGGGAGTGTTCACGGCGAGGAGTTCACGGAAGGCGAGGCAGTGCGCATCCAGGCGGTCGAGCTCCTCGGTCACGTCGATGCGCTGCGCGTAGTGCACCAGCTCCTGCTCGATCCGGCCCTGGTCGGGCGTCACGCCCTGGGCGAGCGTCAACTCCTCCAGCCGCTGTCGCAGCTTGACCCCATAGCTCTCCGCCACCTGGGGCGCGAGCTGCCGCACCTGGGCGGCCGCCTCTTCGATCTGAGCCAGATGTCCACTGAGCGCCTCCGCCATGCGGTGCCCCTCGGCCTCACGGGCGGCGGTCAGCGCTTCCAGCGCCTCGCTGACCGCCTGCTCGATCTCGCCCTGAAACGCCTCGTCGCTCCAGACCTCCGCCTCGAAGTCCTCACGCGGCATGGCCCGCAGCACCGCCTCCACCGTCACGCCCTCCGCCAGCGGCAGCCCCGCGGCCGCCTCGTGCAGGGCCCGAAACGCCGCACGGAACGCTTCCGGGCGCAGGCTCGGCGCGATGTCCTCGATCGCCCGCTCGAAGCGGACCGTGCAGTCGATCTTGCCCCGCGTCAGCGCGGCCCGGATCCGGTCGCGCAGCCGCATGTCGAGCTCCAGCACCTCGGCTGGCAGGCGCACACGGGTCTCGTTGAAGCGGGCGTTGACCGCGCGCACCTCCGCCGTCACGCGTCCGTGAGGCGTCCCGCGCGCCGCGCGTCCGAATCCTGTCATCGAGCGTGGCATCGTCACGTCTCTCCCGGGGAGGCCTGCGCCTCGCTCTTCTCGTAGCGCCGCGTCAGCGGCTCCCACACCAAGTCGAGAAACAGCGCCCGCGCGATGATCATGCCCGGCACGGCGATGATCATCCCGCCGAGCCCGCCGCGCGCGCCGATGATGAGCGCCAGCATCACCAGCACCGGGTGCATGCGCGCCCCGCGGCCGACGATGAAGGGGCTCAGGAACCACCCGTCGATGCTCTGAACCACCAGGAACACCGACAGCGTCATCACCACCTGCATCGCCCGCGCGCCGCTCTCCGCGATGTCCGGGGTCAGCAGCGCCCACAGCACCGCCGGGGCCGCGCCGACCGCCGGGCCGAGGTAGGGGATGAAGTTCACCGCCCCCGCCGTCACGCCGATCAGCAGCGCATACTGACGCGGGCCCACCATCAGAAGCCCCACGGTCACCAGGATGCCGACGCACAGGCAGATTGTGAGCTGGCCGCGCAGGAAGCCCGAGAGCTCGCGGTGAACTCGTCCGCCGAGCTTCCAGAAGTGCTCCCGGTGCTCTGGAGGAATCGCCCGGTCGATCATCGGCGAGACCCGGTCGAAGTCCACCAGCAGATACAGCGCAATCACGAACACCAACGCCATCGTCGCCCCCAGCCAGATCATCCCCGTCACCGCGTGGGTCACGAAACCGAATGCCCCCCCCGCGAATGTCGCCGCGTAGGCCATCAGCTTGCTCTGGCTCAGGCCCCACTGGTCGAGCATCGCCATCGTCCCCGGCTCGAGTTCCAGCCCGAGGTCCTCGGTCAGAAACCGCTGCGCCCGCGCGATGACCTCGGGGGCGGCCGCGCTGATCCCCTCGACCATGGCCACGATCTGGCTGATGAGAATCGGGACCGCGACCGTCAGCACGCCCACGACAACGGCCAGCGTGAGCAGCGCGAGCAGCACGATGCCGCCCGTGCGTCCGAGCCGCAGCCGCCGCTGCACCGCCGTCACTATCGGGTCGAGGATGTAGGCCAAGACCAGGGCGACCAGGAAGGGACTGAGGACCTGAAGCACCCACAGCGCCCACGGCAGGATCAGGCTCACCGCGTAGAGCGCGAGCAGCACCAGCACCAGCCGCGCGATCCACACCAGCGCGGGCATCAGCCGCGGGTCGAGCGGTCCCGTGCGAGAGGCCTGAAAGTCGTCCACCGGCGACGAAACGACACTCTCCGGCCTGCCTCACGCAAGACTTTTCCGACGCCGGACCCGCGCCGGTGCCAGACTCAGTGTTCTCTTGCCGGCTCGCCGTGGTTCTCGTCCGCCGTCCCCAGCAGGATGTCGCTGAAGCGTCCCAGTGTCCGGTCCAGCCGTTCGCCGATCCCGCGGATGGCCCCCTCCGTCTGGCTGACGATTGGCACCTCGGGGTGCACGCGCGGGCGGCGGATGGTGCCGTCCACCCGGATCGTCAAGAGCACGGTGTCGAACGCCGTGTCGATGAGACTACTGATCCAGCCGACGACCGGGATTCCGCTGAAGAGGTTGCTCAGAATCTCCAACTGCGCCTCGAAGTCGAGTGTCCCGTCGAAGCCCAGCGTCCCCTGTCCACGGATGTCGGTGAACGACGTGTCCATGAGCAGGTCACTCACGTGCGCCACGCGGTCCTCGATGTGGAAAGCGGCCGTGACTGTCGTGAAACTGATGTCACGGAACTGGCGAAGCCCCGTCAGGCTGGCGAGCTCGGCGAACAGCGTGTTGCGCATCAGCGTGCTCTCGCGCAGGGTCACGACGCCATCGGCCGTCATGTCGAGGAACTCCGTGTTCGGCTCGCGGTGGATCTCGGCTCTCCCTGTCACCCGCCCCTGCAGCTGGGCGACATTCTCGCCACGGAGGTCCGTCAGGAACTCGTTCGCGCTCACGTCACGCACCTCGAGCACCGTGTCCTGCCGCGTCCCCTCGTCCGTGCTCACCAGCGTGTGGTGCCCCCGCGCTGTCCCGCCGTAGCCGCTGAGGGGGTGGAAGTCAATCCGCAGGGACGACCGCCGGTCATGGCGATGGAATTCGTTGCGCAGCGTCAGCTCGCTCGCGCCTCCCTGCAGCGTGCGCCACGTCACGGCGTCGGCGTGGATCGTCCCCTCGACGATCTGCCACCGCGCCGGCCGGCTCGGGTCGTAGACCCGCGCGCGGACTTCCTCCCGCGTCAGCCCCTCCCAGCCGCGCCGCCGCCAGGCGCGGACCCACGGCGTCAGATCGGCGTGCGGCGCATACAGGTCGAAGGACACCCGCTCGGGGAAGCCCGGGTCGAGCGACGCCGAGAGCACCACGTTCTCGTCCTCGTGGAAGGTCGCCATCGCGTCCGTGGTCACCAGCTGCCGGCCATCCCAGAGCACCGTCCCCCTCACATCGGTGACATCCGCTGGAAAGACTTTCGGTGTCACCGTGCATCCCTCCAGCGTGAGCGCCGCATCGATCGAGACGGCCCCGGCCGCCTCGCGCGAGAGGTGCTCGGCCAGGAGCCGCGAGGATTCCCGCCCCAGGCGCGCGAAGGCCGCGGGCCTGGTCATGTCGCGCTC
>JABWBI010000331.1 GCA_013360565.1 Candidatus Sumerlaeia bacterium
CTCACCGGCCCGCCCGCCCCGGCGGGCGAGGGGAGCGGCGGCGGGGGCAGTCCCCCGCCACCGTGCCCGTGTACCCCCCAGCCGACCCACAGCGGCCAGGGGCAGCTCTGGGGCTGGTTCGCCCTGGTCGACTCGTCGGGGTTCTTCTGGTACTCGAGCGATGCCTTCAGCCCCTCGAGCCAGCACACCGTCCACGTCCCCTGGCACGAGGGCGGGGAGACGTACCGCCTGATCCACGCCGCCGTCCATGACCAGGACTTCTGCGCCGACGGCCAAGTGGTCTACAGCAACGGGGGCATCGCGGACTGGGACGCCCCGGGCGGTGTGCCCGCCGCGTGGAGCCCCACGCTCGGGACCGGCCCGGCACTCCCCTTCTGGCACTGGATGTGGTGGATCGAGTTCACCGTGCCGCCGGGCGACGGGACGGGCGTGCGGCAGGTGACCGCGGGCGGGCGCTCCACCAATGCCACCGGGGAGCGTCATCCCTGCGACGTGGACGACGAGCCCCGCGAGCTCAGCGTGACGGTGAATCTGTGCGACTTCGCCCCGCTCGACCCCCAGCCCACGCCGGCGGACGGCGGCGGCGACCTGACGGTCGAGCCCGTGCCGGCCGGCTGGCCCGATCACTTCGAGTGGCACCTGTTGGACTGTGGCGGTGGCACGGTGTATGGACCCATCACGACCACGGGGCCCACGCTGACGGAGGACGACCTCCCGCCCCACACGCCCCAGGCGCAGCCGGTCTGGCACAGCGGCCGAGTCCGCGTGACCGGCGTGCGGGAGGCCAACGGCGGCGACACGCCCCACGAGATCAGGGTCAGCGCGGCGGTGGATGTGTTTGACCCGTGCACGCAGCGGCCGAGGTGTGGGAATTGGCAGTTGACCACATACTACACGCCCAGGGAGGACCGCCTTCCTACGGATCAAGGATCCGACTTCATGCCGCTCCGCCCCGCGAGCCTCGGCGTTGTCGAGGTTCGCGCCGGCTTCAGGCAATTGGTGATCACCGAAGGCTGGGGAAGACTGGCGCAACCCGTGAACGGCCATTCCTACATAGGAGATCCGGTCGACAGCACTGTTCCGCCCGATGGCGTGATCGACAGTTTCGACTTGGCGGACTTTCCGCAGGACAGCGACGGCGATCAACTGATAGCCTTCGAGTCCCTTGCGACAGATCCGACGTACATTCCCGAAGGCAAGAAGGCGGGCTTCTACATGATTCCGATCAATGAATGGCCTGGCGGTTCGGCATGCGGGTATGCCGTGGACACGGGTGGTAGCATACAAGGAGAGCACATCGATTTCTATGTTGGCGAGCTCGGCCCCCCGGGGACGGGTCCGGGTTCGTACGAGAATCGAGGGACAAGAGGTCCCGCCTCACGACAACCATGAGGAGGTGTCACCATGTCACGCACTCTCTCGGCCTGCGCTCTGCTCACAATGGCACTCGCGGGCCCAGCCAGGGCCTGGGTCGAGCCAGGACAGGTGATCGTGTTCGATCAAACTCTCTCAGTCCATCTGATCCAGGGACCAGAGAACGAGCTGCGGCTCCGGATCTGCCGAGGTGACAGATCCGAGGAGACCGCGTTGCCGGCGGAAGGAGAGCACTCTGCTCAGGTGGTGTTCGACAGGGTGAGGGAGGCGCGGTTCTTCGACCGCTCTCGACTCTGGATCATCGCCTATCTTGGTCCCTATGCCAATGGCGCGTTCCTCCTGAACATCGAAACGGGTGCACTCGAGGCAGAGCTGCTGGGAAACAGTATCAGCATTTCACCCAGTGGCGAGCACATCGCGTACCGAGCCACTCACACCCGCCATGGAAACGACGCGCTCTTTGTAGATGGAGTCCGGGTGGTCCCCTCGGCTCCGGACCCTCCGACCGGCCCGCTTGTCCGCCGCGAGATCACGGGGCCGCTCCGATGGGTCAACGACAACACCGTCGAAGCGGACCTTGTGGAGATCCGGGGGGCAGGGCCATCAGGGCCCGAGCGGAGGATTGCCACGCGCGTGAGCGTGACCGCGCCGGATCTCGCGGAGCTCAGACTGGACCAACCGCGAGACGGCGCCCCCAGCCCAAGGATTGGGCAGTTCGAGATCGTGCACATCTCTGCAAGCCCCGAGCAGGGACATTGAGCGCATGGCTGGGACTCGCAGGTCATGTCAATGGATCTGAATGTGTGATCGATTTCCCCATGGGTTCGGGGACCCTCGTGGCCACCCATGTGGTGGGAGACCTGGTGGTTCGGTCTGCGGGTATGCCGTGGACACCGATGGTAGCATGCAAGGAGAGCACATCGATGTGTACAAGGGGATCTGGGCCTGGGAGCTCACCCCGCGGATATGGCCGGCCACCGGGCAGGAGAACCCGCATTTCCTGGACAGAATGCCGGCGCACACGAACCACTGCAGCGTATCGCACACTCAGGACCGAGTGGAACACGATCCGCCAGGGGGGTCTTGAGGGAAACGAGGTGATAGACCGATGCCGATTCTGAGGACTGGCCTGCTGCCCATTGTCATCTCCCAGGTCGCCAACGTCTGCCCGGCCTTCCTCGCGGCAGGTTCGGTGGTGGCGCTGGACCAGCACAATTGGGTACGTTTTGAGGTGGCACAATTCGACTCTCCAAGCCATGCCACGGGGCCGACCCCAAGGCTTGTGGGGGAGCGAGGCGGCGCTTCATTCGAGTGGGTCGTCGCTGATGATCTTTCGACCCCTCATCCAAGGCCTATCAGGCCTGAACTCGAAGATCTGGCGTACCGTGATGCCGATCATCTTTGGATGCTCGTTCGGCGGGGCCACCGCCTGAGTGGAGCCTATCTTCTGGACCTGGAGCACCAGCAGGTCCTGGCGACTTACACCGGGGCATCTTTCACTCTGTCGCCGGATTCACAGCACATCGCGTTCACCTACCCCGGCACGCCGTCGGACACGGTCTTCTTCGACGGCCGATTGGTTTTCCCTGAGGTGCGTGGCAGTGCAGTCCACGCGCCTCGGATGCATGATGATCCCCCCGGCCCCAGACTTGATGACGGTAGAAGTCTGTTCGAACTCTCCCCGGCGGAGTCCGGGGCTCGGCTGACGGGGCCAATTCGATGGGAGAGTGCGGATCAGTTGACCTTCCTTATCAGCGGCGGGCGCACACCCGGCTTTCATCGCCTGTTTCGGGTCCGCGCCGCCGCCATGCGCCCGGGCGCAGGCGCCAGATCACCTGGGAGCGTGGGTGCACAGGACGAGCCTCTGCCCATGGTCGAGTGCCTGCCCATTCCTGTCGAGCAGGGAGATCAGGCGGTGCGCGAGATCGGGAATGCTGCTCGGGAGGGGCGAGCGATTGGATGGTTCGACGCTCTTCCGGCTGCCGCCTCGGCGGAGTTCCTGATGATCGATGCCGAGTCGCGCCCTCAGCGTTCCTCTGCCCCGGCCTCTCGGGACGTCGTTGAGTAGCCGCAGTCGGCCGAGCGCGTCCGGCGGCTCTTCCCCGCGCTCCAGGCCGAGGCCGAGGCCCG
>JABWBI010000332.1 GCA_013360565.1 Candidatus Sumerlaeia bacterium
GAGGCCGAGGCCCAGCGCGTCGCGCGGGCCGTCGAGCACGCGTTCTGGCCCGCTGGCGGCGATGGCCTCGCCGACGTCGTCGGCCCCGAGGGACGCCCCGACTTCGCCGTGCGGCCGAATCAGATCTTTGCCCTCAGCCTCCCCTATCCTCTCGTTCCCCCCGAGCGGGCAGCCGCCGTCCTCGCCGCCGTCGAGCGTGACCTGCTCACTCCCTATGGGCTCCGCAGCCTCGCACCGGGACATCCGAGCTACACCGGCGTCTACGAGGGACCACGCCCCGTGCGCGACGCCGCCTACCACCAGGGCACCGTGTGGTCGTGGCTCATCGGGCCCTTCGTCGACGCCACGCTGCGCGTGCGCGGCGCCACTCCCGAGACCGCCGAAGCCCTCCGCCAAGCCCTGGATCCCCTCGTCGATCACGTCCGAGGCCAGGCGGGGCTCGGCTCGGTCAGCGAGATCTTCGACGGCGACGCGCCGCACACGCCGCGCGGCTGCATCGCGCAGGCCTGGTCCGTCGCCGAGCTGCTGCGCGCGCTCTGGACGCTGTCCCACCTGGGCGGGGACTGACCCCTGGGGAGACGCCTGGCGCGACCCGCGTGGCTGAGGCTCCCCTCACTCCGCCGCCGAGGGGATCTGCTTGGTCCTCTGGAAGTGCTCCACCGTCCGCTGGATGCCCTCTTCGAGGCCGACCTTCGGCTCCCATCCATCGAGCACCTGCCGTGCCAGCGAGATGTCCGGCTGCCGCGTCTGTGGGTCGTCGACGGGGAGGGGCTCGTGGCGGATCTCGCTCTTCGAGCCCGTGAAGCGGAGAATGGCCCGTGCGAAGTCGATGATCGTCATCTCCGCCGGGTTGCCGATGTTCACCGGCTCGACGTGGTCCGAGAGCAGCAGGCGGTGAATGCCCTCGATGAGATCGCTGACGTAGCAGAACGACCGCGTCTGCGTCCCGTCGCCGTAGACTGTCAGCGGCTGGCCGGTGAAGGCCTGGTGGATGAAGTTCGGCACGACGCGCCCGTCGTGCAGCCGCATCCGCGGTCCATATGTGTTGAAAATGCGGACGATGCGCGTGTCGAGCCCGTGGTGGCGGTGATACGCCATCACCATCGCCTCGCCGAACCGCTTGGCCTCGTCGTACACGCCCCGCGGACCGATCGGGTTGACGTTTCCCCAGTAGTCCTCCCGCTGTGGATGGATCAGCGGGTCGCCGTAGACCTCCGACGTCGACGCGAGCAGATAGCGCGCCCGCTTCTTCATCGCCAGCCCCAGCGTGTTGTGCGTCCCCAGGCTCCCCACCTTGAGCGTCGGGATCGGATGCTCGAGGTAGTCCACCGGGCTCGCGGGCGAGGCGAAGTGGAGGACGTAGTCGATCGGCCCCTCGACCATGATGTAGTTCGTCACATCGTGCTTCACGAAGAGAAACCGCTCGTTCTTGAAGTGGTGCGCGATGTTGTCCACCGACCCGGTGATGAGATTGTCCATGCAGACGACCTCATGGCCCTCGGCCAGAAGGCGGTCGCACAGGTGCGACCCGAGGAAGCCGGCGCCGCCGGTGATCAGAGTGCGAGGCATGGGCGGGAGTCTCCGGGGCGCATTTCGGTGAGGAGCCGCTCCATTGTCAACGGCGCATCGCCGCTTGACCGCTCCGCGCCAATCGCCCATAACGCCCGCGCCCCTGCCCTGCCGCCCCGTGGGGACGAGTCCCGGGCCCCGGAGTGACCCCGCCATGAGTCTGCTGATCGTCGGAAGCGTCGCGCTCGACACCATCGAGACGCCGGCCGGCCGCGCCGATCGCGCACTCGGCGGCTCTGCCTCCTACGCCGCCCTCGCCTCGCGTCTCTTCGCGCCCACCGCCATCCTCGGCGTCGTCGGCGAGGACTTTCCCCTCGAATACGTCGCGCTCCTCCACGGAGCCGGCATCGACACCGCAGGCCTCGAGACCGTCCCGGGCGGCAAGACCTTTCACTGGGCTGGGCGCTATCACCCCAACATGAACGCCCGCGACACGCTCCTGACGGAGATCAACGTCCTCGGCACGCACCACCCCGCCGTGCCTGAGCCGCTGCGGGGTTCGGACTTCCTGTTCCTCGCGAACACGTCGCCTGAACTCCAGCTCCAGACGCTCTCCGAGATGCGGCGCCCGCGCCTCGTCCTCGCCGACACGATGAACCTCTGGATCGAGACCCAGCGCGAGGCCGTCTGGCGCCTGATCGCCCAGACCGACGTCATGCTCATCAACGAGAGCGAAGCGCAGATGCTCTGCGACACGGCCAGCCTCGTCCGCGCCGGCCGCCTGATGCTCGAGGGGGGCGCCAAGCGCGTGATCATCAAGAAGGGCGAGCACGGCTGCCTCATGCTCACGCGCGAGACGCTCTTCACCGCCCCGGCCTTTCCCCTCGAGACCGTCTGCGACCCCACGGGCGCGGGCGACAGCTTCGCCGGCGCCTACCTCGGCTTTCTCGCGCAGGCCGGGTCGCTCGAGGAACCCGCCCACCGGGCCGCCATCGCCGCGGCCACCGCGCTCGCCTCCTACAACTGCGAGGAGTTCGGTGTCGGCCGTCTCGCGCGTCTGACCCGCGAGGAGGTCACGGCGCGGGCCGAGGCGCTGCGGGAGATGACGCGGTTTGACGGCGTGGGGCCGGCGTGAGAGTGTCTGGCCGTCCACTCCGACAGGAGCCTGAGCGAATCCCATGGCTCGCCGTGTGACACCCAAATCGCCCCGGCAACGCCTGCCGATGCCTCTCCAGCGCCCGTGGGTCAAGACCAGCAAGAAGGCCGAAGACGAGCGCACCCGCGCCCGGCGCAAGATCCGGCCCTGGCAGCGCCCCGAGGAGACCGAATGACGCTCACCATCCGCCCCGCGGTCGAGGCGGATCTGCCCGCGATGGCACGGGTGGGCGCTCAGGCCTTCCCCGGCGTGGACGCGAAGGTGCGCGAGCGGCACATCCGCGAGCACCCGCTGGCCACACTCGACGACATGCTCGTGGCCGAAGAGCGCGGCCAGCTTGCCGGCACCGCGACCGTCATCCCGCCGGTGACGATGGGCAGCGTCGCACGAACTCGCAGTTGCTGATGCTCGCGTAGCCAAGTGGTGATCGTTTGATGGACGAACGCGGAAACGTCGGTGCCGGCGGTGGCTTCTTTGACGTGGAATAAAGCCCAGCCGGGCGCGGGGCGCTCGACAGCCACCGTGATCGTCGGTTTTGGTTGCCCATTTCCATCCATAGCTGGATAGATTAGCGGTGCGCGGCGGCAGGGCAAGAAAAATGGGGCCGTATCCTGGAAACCGGTAACCGTTCACGCCCCGGGTATTAGACTTGGCGTTTGACGGTGGGCGTGGGCGGCTTGTATGGTTTCGGTTAGGTAGGCGAATACGTTGCGGCGTTGTTGGCGGCAGGTTTCGACCACGGTGAGGATCGTTTCGACGAATCGGCTGCCGGCGGCGCTTTGGGTGCCGAAGCTGAGTTTGCGCCAGATGAC
>JABWBI010000333.1 GCA_013360565.1 Candidatus Sumerlaeia bacterium
GTGCCCGTCGAGCGCGTCGAGAGTGCGGGCCGCCGCGCGGGCGAGTACAGGAATCTGACCGTCTTCACCGGGCGGGCGCCGGAGGCGCGCCAGCAGGCGGCCGTCAACCGGCTCGCCGCCCTCAGCATCGCGCTCGAGCCCCCCTCGGTGCTCCGCGTGGAGGAGCCTGAATGACCACAGCCATCGCCACCGCTGCCGGCACTCGCCCCTGGCCGGGACTGATCCAGGCCTACCGGCCGCATCTCCCGGTCTCGGAGAGGACGCCGATCGTCACGCTCCACGAGGGCAACACACCGCTCGTCCCCGCGCCGGGCCTGAGCAGGTGTATTGACCCGGCGGGCCGGGTGCAGGTGCTGCTCAAGTTCGACGGCGCCAACCCCACGGGGTCGTTCAAGGACCGCGGGATGACGATGGCGATGTCCAAGGCCCTCGAGGAGGGCAAGCGCGCGGTCGTCTGCGCCTCGACGGGCAACACATCGGCCTCCGCGGCGGCGTACGCCGCGCGCGCGGGGATGCAGTGCGTCGTACTGATCCCGAAGGGCAACATCGCGCTGGGCAAGTTGAGTCAGGCGATGCTGTACGGTGCCGAGGTGTTCGAGGTGGAGGGGAATTTCGACGACTGCCTGCGGCTGGTCGTCGAGATGGGCGAGTCCCTGCCGGTCGAGATCGTGAACTCGATCAATCCCTATCGCATCCAGGGACAGAAGACGGCGGCGTTCGAGATCATCGACCAGCTCGGCGGCGAGCCGCCCGACTTCCAGTTCATGCCGGTCGGCAACGCCGGCAACATCACGGCATACTGGCTGGGTTACAGCGAGGCGGCCGCAGACGGCCGCGTCTCGCGGCGCCCGGTCATGTGCGGCTTTCAGGCCGCGGGGGCCAACCCGATCGTGCGCGGCGCGCCGGTCGAGAAGCCCGAGACGATCGCGACCGCGATCCGCATCGGCAATCCGGCCTCGTGGAAGCAGGCCGTGGCGGCGCGCGACGAGTCGGGGGGAATCATCGAGGACGTCACGGACGAGGAGATTCTGGAGCAGTACAAGTGGACGGCGCGGACGGAGGGGCTCATCGCCGAGCCCGCCAGCCTCGCCGGCGTGGCCGGCCTGGTGAAGGTCGCCAAGCGGGGTTTCTTCGAGGCGCGCCTGAGCGGGCGGAGTCCATCGCACCCGCTGCGGATCGTCTGCATCCTCACCGGCCACGGCCTGAAGGACCCCGAGCGGGCGATTAAGTGCGCCACGGCGCCGACAACCGTCCCGGCGGACTTGAAGGAAGTTGCGAAGAGGCTGAGACTGGGGTGAGAGACTGTCTCCTGGGCGGCGAGACATTCAGGGCTTGGAGCTTCACGGAGACCCGGTCAGGCGTTCACCGTCACTCGTAGATCAGGTACTGCTCGCGCATGCGGAGGTAGTCGTCCACCGCCGGCTGCCAGGAGGCGATGAGGGACTCCGCGCTCTCGCCGGCGAGGAGGCGGCGGCGGATGGAGAAGTCGCCCCAGCACTCGTCGAAGAGCCAGCGCTCGGCGTTGGCGTCGTCGAAGATCTGGTTGGGGCAGAGGCGGTTGAGCACCTCCATGAGGTGGGCCTGGACCTGGACGGGGCGGACGGCGTGCCAGTCGGTGATCTGGAGCTCGATGCCGCGCATGAGGCCGCGGTCGGCCTGATACTCGATGGGGACGAAGCGGATGCCCGGCAGCTGGCGGGCGTTCATCTCGCGGGCGAGCGCGTCGCCGTCGAGGAACGGCGCGGCGATGGACTGAAAGGGGGTGCCACGGTCGATGCCGATGGAGACGGCGCGGATCTCGCCGATGATGCCCGTCGCCAGCTCGTAGAAGCACGACTCGGGGCTGACCATGATCGAGGTCGACGGGGTCCAGGGCAGTCCGGTGTCCCAGAAGCGCATCGAGCGGCGCCAGCCGGCCATCGGGACAACGGTCAGGTCGCACGGGTGCTCGTTGAACTCGGCGTTGAACATCCGCGCCGTCTCGCCGGCGGTCAGGCCATACATGAAGGGGATCGGGTAGAGGCCGACGAAGCCCGAGTAGTCCTCTGGCTTGAGGATGTTGCCGTCGACCACGTCACCGCCGCACGGATTCGGCCGGTCGAGGACGATGAAGGGCACCCCCGCCTCGCCGCAAGCGTCCATCGCGTAGGCCAGCGTCGAGATGTAGGTGAAGCCGCGCGAGCCGATGTCCTGGATGTCGTAGAGCATCACGTCGATCTCGCCGAGCCACTCGCGCGTCGGGCGCCGCGTCTGGCCGTAGAGGCTGTGGATGGGAATGCCGAGCGCCGGATGAACCATCTCGCCGACGTGGTCGCCGCCGCCCGCCGTGCCGAAGAGACCGTGCTCGGGGCCGAAGAGGGCGGTCAGCTGGACCCCCGGCGTGTTCGCCAGCAGGTCGATGATCGAGCGCCCCTGGCTGTCGAGCCCCGTCTGGTTGGTGATGAGGCCGACGCGCTTGCCCCGGATGAGGGCGAGGTACTGCTCGTGGGCGAGGAGTTCCTCGACGCCAAGGCGGACGCGCGAAGCGGCGGGCGGGGGGGGCACATGGGCACATCCGGCCGAGAGTGTGCAGAGCGCGAGCAGTGCCGTGGCGAGACGCATGGGCGGGGCCCTCCTGAAGTGGCATCTTGAGCCGGGGGCTGTGCATCTGCAAGGGCGCGAGAGGGAATCAGCGCGTCTCGCCCGAGGCCTCCCACGACAGATTCACCGCGCGCACGCGCTCGCCCGGGGCGGGGGTGATGGTGCGGACGAGCTCGGCGGATGTCACGCGTCACTCCAGAGTGCGGCTAAGGCGACACCCAGTATTACGAGGCTGTCGCCGCTGATTCCGGGCCGCGCGCCGGGCAGGGTGTTTTCCCGAGGGAGACCCGGGATGGCTCGCCGGCTCGATCTGGAGGCTCGCATGACAATCAAAACGCTCCACACGCAGGGGTGCCCAAACACCCGCGCCGCCGCCCTCTTGGACGTGACCGAGGGGGCCGTGCGCTATCATCTGCGCCGGCCAGGCTGAGGGGGTCGTCGACGGCCGCTCGCAGCAGAGGCCCCGGGCCCAGGCGCTGCACGCGGTGATCGCCCATCGGCTCGAGGCGCACGACGGCCTCACGCTTCCTGCGCGAGGAGAAGCGGCCCTTGCCCGGGTGGCCGGGGGCTTGGGGGTCTTGGGGGATGAGTGCATCGGGACACCTCCAGGCTGGGAGTGGATTCTACCCCAAACCGGTGTCCAAAGAAACCCTGGGGCGGGAGACTCGCGCGCGTTGGGCCCCCGCTGATCTCTGTATACCGCCAATCCGGTGCCACTGTCGTAGTCGAACCGGGCATTCCGCAGATTGCGATGATGGCCCACGAGGTTTGCCCTGTCCAGCTGAAGCCAAGCCGCAGGATTCTCGCGGATATTGCGTATCCAACCATGCCCGCCCTGGGACTGGGACGTGACGCAAGTGGAATCCCACCGGGTGCCAGAGATGAGATCCGATGCGTAAGCGCCAATGTCGCGCACCCCCGTGGGTTCGGAGATGTCGTATTGGTCGGCGCCAATTGAGTCCAATGGAAGTCCAGGTATGCAATCTGAGGCGTTCGCCCTTGCATAGAAGAAGTCCCTCGCGTCGACTGGCCGCTGGGTGTACACGGTGATTCCCTGGATCGTCGCCTCGGCCCCGATCTCTCCCCCGGTTTCCCAGAACTGCACCACTTCGAAGGCCCCTGGAGTCTGAGGGTCGTCCTGCATCGTCCCTGGCGGGTCCAACTCGATCGCCGCGCGGTTCGCCGGGGTGTTGAGGGAGGAGGGGTAGAGGTTCGTCTGCACGGTGGCCGGCGCGCCGAGGTACCAGAACAGAGGTCCTTCAGGGCCCGAGACCCCAGGGAGCTCCTCGGGGTTCTCGATGTACTGGGGAATCTGGGCCGGGTCGACGAGATTCTCGATGCGCAGCTCGACGGCGGTGATCCCGAGGGTGTCCTGGACGGCCCAGCTGGCGGGGTCGATGCCGTCTCCGCCCCAGTCCTCGACGCGGGAAGGACGGGCGGCTGTGACGGCGATGGAGCCATGGATCCACTCGATGGGAGGCAGACTGTGGGCAGCGCGGGCGTCGTTGATCTCCTCCACCCGCTGCTGAAGGTCCTCCTCCCAGGCGAGGGTCGGGATTGTGGTCTTGATCGGCATGTAGGGAACACCGGGGGGCATCTGCGTGCTCAGGCCCTCGGGGTCCCAGGTGTACTTCGTGGCCCACCCCGCCGGCTGCACACCGAGCGTGATGTTCTGAAAGGCCGGCGTCAGGCGCGGAGTCGCTCCGTCGGCCGGATCATGACTCGGCAGATCGATGTTGACCATGTGAATCGTGCAGTCTAGCTCGACCGGCCCTTCGTCGACGAGGCAGGGGTCATCGCTCTCCTTGCCCTGCTCCGGCGGGTTCCACACGCGCTGGGTCAGAGTCATCGTCCCCGGCGAATCTCGCCATGGGAAGATGTGGGCACCGACACCGCCACTGTGATAGAGGGTGGTGCCCACGTTCACCCCGAGGGAGTTCCGGATGTGACCCCCGCTGAGTTCCCATTGGCACACCAGCGGGTCACCGAGCCATCCCGGCGGCTGCTGGTGGGTGCACCAGTCATGGTCGTTGCTCTCGGCCAGGTGGCTCTGCTCTGTGCAGGCCGCTCCAGGGCAGAAGGAGAACTGATACTGCTCGCCGCCGGTGAAGTAGATGCCTGGGAAGGGCATCCACGGCACGAAGTATTCGCTGTCCTGCAGCTGGGTGAGCCCGGCCAAGGTGGGGTCGCCAGGCGCAGTGATCGGCTGATTCGTCCGGATGCATGTCTGGATGGCAGAGGCGTGAGTGCAGGGCTCAGGAGGTTCCGGAGGATCTCCCGCAGGAGCAGAGAAGATGAGGAGAAGACAGCAGGTCGCGATGCCTCCTGGAATGAGTCCGAATGAGGAGGAGCGCATGGGTCACCACCCCAGCGCGGCGATTTCGCTCAGGCGGGTGGCCGCGTGCTGCTGTGCCCTGGTGCCGGAGTGGTTCTGAGCGAGGTACTCTCCCCAGAAGTGCATGGCGGAGGCGTCCCGCTGCAGATCGGCGATGTGAAAGAGCCAACTGGCGGCAAGGCGATCCATGTTCTCGCCCCCGAAGTTCTCCGAGGGCCGCACCTCCATGGCAATGAGCCCCTCGAACGTGCCCTTTGCTTCGCCGAGTTGGTTGAGGTTGACTTGGGAGATCCCCAGCCAGCTGGTGGCCATCGCAACCTCTCGGCGCCTCTCAGGCACACCGCGATACGCGTCGAGAAAGGCCCGGGCGCAGCGCGCGGTGCTCTCGTAGTCCCGCTCTTGGAAGTAGGTCTCCAGGTGGATCAGCTCCAGCACCGCCCGGTGCTTGGCCCGTTCGGATGAATCTCCGGTGTCGAAGCTGGCGATGGCGCGGGCACAGAAGCGGCGGACCTCGGGCCAGGAGCCGACCTCGTCGTGGCGCAGGATCTCGAACATGATCCACGCCTGCTCGGCCAGGGCGTTGGCGCGCACGGTGTCCGAGCCGGTGAAGAGCTCAATCTCGCGGTAGGCCCGGTACGCGCGCCGGTACTCCGGCGTGCGGTACATGAGCACCCAGCCAACATTGGTCATCGCGTTGATGCGGTCGGCCCGCCGGACGGGGTAGGCGCCGTCGGCAACGGCCTGGTACAGGTCAAGGGCGCGGTCGTACTCGCCGCGCCAATTGTAGCGGTGGGCCAAGTCGAGCGTCACACGCGTGCGGCGCGCGTCGGTCTCGGGCAGAGAGGCGGCCAGACGCTCCAGCTCGGCATCTCCCTCGGGCGTGCGCAGAGCCGCCGCGGCCCGTGCCTGCTGGATGAGGGGGTCGCTGTCCGCATCGAACTCGGGACTGGCCGTCTGGGAGATGTGCTCTGCCTCCAGCCGGAAGACGGGTTCGACAGGCAGGCGGCGCTCGATGGCTCTGGTGCGGTCAGCCGTGGCGGGAATCGGCTCGATGCTCACCCTGCGGAATCCGCGCTGGGCGAGGTCTTCCCGGCAGAGCTCGGCGTCGACTTGGTACTCGAAGACGCCCGCAAGGACGGAGCGCACGGGTCCCTCTTGGAAAGCCGAGATGGCACTGTAGCCGCGCCCGGAGAGATGACGCGTGGTATCCAGTGAACGCGAGCGCCATCAACCTCATGGGGCCAACTTCCCTCTTGCGGTTGCGCTGTCACCTACCCCCCCCCCCGAGGATCTGTCCGCAGAAATCTGGGGCGGTTTGTCTCAACGCCCTGGGGCCGGCAGGCTCAGCGCCGTCTGGTTCAGGGGGCCGCCACCATCCGCCCCGCTTGACGCGCGGGGTGGAAGGGCCAAGAATGCTTGGCTTCAGACCACCGGAATGAGGGACGGACCCCGATGACCTTTGACCTCGAGATGATCACGCGGGTGTATGCGCGGATGCCCGGGCGCGTGGAGGCGGCGCGGCGCCTGGCGGGGCGGCCCCTGACGCTGGCGGAGAAGACGCTGTACTCGCACCTCTTCGCGGGCGCGCCCACAGCGGCCTTCGAGCGGGGCAAGTCGTACGTCGACTTCGCGCCGGACCGCGTGGCGATGCAGGACGCGACGGCGCAGATGGCGCTGCTGCAGTTCATGCAGTGC
>JABWBI010000334.1 GCA_013360565.1 Candidatus Sumerlaeia bacterium
CCCCGGCCACGCCCACCACGCCGGCGATGCCGACGGCCCCGTCGGCCAACAGTGGCGGCGGCCCGGTCACGCCCGGCGCGCCAATGTCCGGGGCTCTCATGGCCGGCGACTTCCAGCTGACCTCGGGCGAGTACTATGACGAGTTCACGCTCCAGGGCCAGGCGGGCCAGACCGTGACGCTGACGCTCACATCGACGGCGTTCGATCCGTACCTGATCGTCGTCCATCCCGATGGCCAACAGACCGAGAACGACGACATGGCCAACGGGAACCTCAACTCGCAGGTGATCCTGACTCTCCCGGCGGCGGGCCAGTACCGCGTGCTCGTGACCACCTACACGCCCGGCGAGGGCGGCGCCTATCAGCTGACGGCCAACTGAGGCCGGAACCTCCGGGGGGTGCGGCTGTCTATCCCGCAGGTCCCCGGTCGACACGGACCCGGCGGCCTCCCCAGGGGGGGCCGCCGGTCTCCATCCGGGCGAGGGACGGGCAAAAGTCGGACTGGACAAGAGCGCGCCGGATCAGGACAAGATTCGCGCTCTTCGACCCCGGAATTGAGCGAGGGGCAGGGGAACCCGCCCCCGCATCCCAACGCGGCCTCGACCCGAGGCCGAACCACCAGTGAGGAGACTCCACCCCATGATGAAGAACCTGACCCTTGCGGCCGGGGCCCTGATCATCACGTCAAGCGCTGCCATGGCCCAGTCGCAGCTGACCATCGGCACCCCCGCGCAGGGCTCGCTCGCCGCCGGCGACTCTCAGCTGCCCACCGGCGAGTACTATGACGAGTACGCGTTCCAGGGCGAGGCCGGCCAGTCGGTCTCGATCCGCATGGACTCCACGGAATTCGACACTTACTTGATCTACATGGACCCCAACGGCGCCAACCAGTCGGACAACGACGACCTCAACGGCACCAACGCGGGCCTGGACGTCACGCTCCAGTCCTCGGGTCTCCACCGCGTCGGCGCGACCTCCTACGCGCCGGGGACGACCGGCAATTACACCATCGGCGTCTACCAGGCGGGCCAGGCTCCGGCGCCCGCGGCCTCGACGGTCCCCACGATGCCCTCGATGCCGACGATGCCCAGTCTGCCGATTGCCGGCAGCATGGCGATCCCGCCCACGGTCGCCCCGGTGGGCGTGGTGGCGGTGGGCACGCCGGTCACGGGACAGCTGGCTCAGGGCGATGCGGCCCTGGCCACGGGTCAGCTTGTCGACGTGTACACCATCGATGTGACGGCGGGCCAGACGCTGAACATCCAGCTGAACTCCCCGGCCGGCCCGGCGACCTTTGACACGCTGGTCATCTACCAGGACCCCAGCGGGGCGCAGCAGGAGAACGACGACGTCATGCCCGGCCAGAACCTCAACAGCGCGCTCACCGTCACGGCTCAGCAGGCGGGGAGCGCCCGCATCGGCGTCACCTCGTTCGCCCCGAGCACGGTCGGCGACTACACGCTGACGGTCAACTGACCGCCGCTTCTTCGAGGACCTCTCCCGAGGCCAGGGCTGATCAGCCCTGGCCTCGTCTTTTTGAGAGCGTGGACCGGGCCCTGGCCGATTGCGGGTTCTGGCGTGCACTTTTCTCTGGTCAAGGGCGGGGAGGGGGACCTACACTGCCAGAGCGGTTCAACTGCGGCTTGAGATTTAGCTGCTCTTGGCCGATGAGGACCCGAGGGGTGGTCGTGCCATTCACACCTGGGCCGGGCAGCACCCGCTGCTGGGTCCAGGACACAGATGAGGTGCTATGGAAATGATGCGTTCCCTTTCCCGTGTGGCCAGCATGGCCGCGCTCAGTGTGCTCGCCGCGGCGGCGGGCGCCAGCCCGGTCCTTCTGAGCCAGGACTTCGACACGTTCTCGCTCGGCAACCTCAACGGCCAGCAGGGCTGGACCTCGACGCCGGTCGCCGGTGCGCAGGTTGTCAACGACGCCGCCGCGCAGAGCGGCGCCCGGTCGGTCAGCTTGGCGGCCAACACGATCATTGACCGGTCCATCACCGAGGCCAACGGCCAGGCGGTCGTCTGGACGCAGTCCTACTTCCGGGGCTCGGGCACCACGAGCGCCCCGAACTACCCGGCCGATCCGGCGAGCGCGATCGTTCACCTCTCCGCGACGAACGGCATCCAGGTCCTCAATGGCAACGGCTCGGGGGGCGGCGCCTTCGAGAACACCGGCGTCGCGCTCAACAATCCGTCCCAGTGGCATCAGATTCTCATCCGGCAGGATTACACGAACAAGACGTGGGACTGCTGGGTCAACGGCGCGCTCGAGGCGCAGGATTTGGGCTTCCGCGACAACAGCGTCGATCACCTCGGTGGCTTCCGGCAGTACGCCGGCGTCGCCTGCTCCATGGACACCTTCCTCATCCGGCGCTCGGCCGTCGGGGGTGACGTCAACTTCGACGGCGTGACGGACGCGGCCGACGTGGTGACGACGGCCAACGCCGTCAGCGCTCCGCCGAGCGACCCCTTCCTCCTCGGTGATGTCGACTTCGATGGCAATGGCGTCGTCGAGAACGCCGACGTGCAGGCCACGGCCGACGTGATTCTCGGGCTCTGAGCCCCACGGCACGGCACATCCTCTGACACTTCGAGCCCGGGGCGCACGCGCTCCGGGCTCTGTGCTTCGGCGGCCCTTCAGGGGGAAGAGGGGGTGTTCACGAGCTCCCGGACACGCTTCTCGAACTGCGGGCCCACCCAGGCGGGGACGCACTCATGGTCCACGCCCCGCTTGCCGCCGGGGAGGACGGCGCCGTGGCAGTCGCTGCCGCCCGTGACGAGCAGGTCGAACTCCTCGGCGATGGCCCGGTAACGGCCAACCTCGTCGAGCGAGTGTGACGCGTGGAAGACCTCGAGGCCGAGCAACCCGGCCTCGACCAGCGGGCCGATGTCCTCCGGCGTGGCCCCCTGCGGATAGCGGAAGTACTTCGGGTGGGCGAGCACGGGGATGCCGCCGGCCGCCCGGACGGCCGCGATTGCCTCGCCGCAGTGGATTCCCCGGAGTGGGACGAAGCAGTCCCCCTCGCTGCCGAGGTGGCGCTGGAAGACCTCATGCGAGCCAACGGCCCAGCCCCGGGCGACCATCACCCGCGCCAGGTGCGGGCGGTCGATGACGCGCGTGTGAGGGGCGGAGGCCTCGACCTCCTCCATCGTCACATGCCGTCCGATCCGCGTCCGCATGACCTCGAGCACCTCGGCGAGCCGCTCGCGCAGGGCCCTCTGGGTCCGCGCACACAGGGCCGCGATGGCCGGGTCGTCGTGCCGCAGGTGATAGGCCAGCAGGTGAATCTCTTCCCCCCCGCCCTCGAGGACCGTGGTCATCTCGATGCCGGGCACGAAGCGCACGCCGTGCCGTTCGGCCTCCGCGGCGGCCTCGGGGATGCCGGCCATCGTGTCGTGGTCCGTGAGAGCCACCATGTGCCTGCGCGCGCGCGCGGCCGCGGCGATCTCGCCGGCGGGCGAG
>JABWBI010000335.1 GCA_013360565.1 Candidatus Sumerlaeia bacterium
GGGATCGTCGGCGAGGTGGTTGATGTACGTCACCACGTCCGCCGCGTCGCGCAGGCCGTCGCCGTTCGCGTCGCCGAGCATCTCCTCGGTGCGCGGGGGGATGAAGGCGATGTCGGCGTAGCCGAACGGCAGGACGTGGTCGCGCAGGAGCACCGGCCCCCGGCCGGGCGTCAGCGCGAAGACGCCCCAGTGGATGCCCTGGCCGTCGACATCCCACGTGGTGACCGCGATCCGCCCGTCGGGCGACACGCCCGGGTGGGCATCGACGAGGCTGCCCGAGGGGCCACGGAGCACGCCGCCGTTGAACTCGCCGGAGGCCTCGATGGGTGCCGTGCCGATGTGGATGCCGGTCACCATCCGATCGCCAGAGGGGAGCAGCCGAATCCCCGATGCGCCCCACACACCGTCGACGGCGGTGTCCCACACATCGACGAGCTGGGCCTCGCCCGAGGCCGAGATGGCGAAACTGAGAGACTGCGGGGGCGCCGCACCGCCGGTGACGACGATGCGCTGATCCACGCGTGTCGTGAACCCCCCGGCGATGGGCTGGGCATTGAAGTCGAACCACTGCTCGGGGCTCGAGATCTCCCCCGAGGCGGACATGGGCATGACCGCCACGTGGGCCAAGCCTCCAGCCCAGGAGGTGAAGAGGAGGCCATAGGAATCTGAGGGAAGCTGGCAGATGCCGAACTGATTGGGCGCGATCGTGTCGTCTGTCTCATCCTGCCGGAACTTCCATGGCAACTCGGTGAGCGTGAGATCGGACTCCACGGCGAGCGCCTCAAAGTGCCACTCTCTGGGTGTCACCGAGTTGTTCCGCGTGTGAACGACATAGAACCGCCCGTCCGGACTGAGGGTGTGGGTCCGGGAAAAGAGCGTCCAGCCCGGCCGCGCGTAGGTGGCGACGAGGTCCAGAGAGCCGTCCGGCGAGACGGCGAAGGAGGTGACTGTGCCGTCGATCCCCGCCGACAGAAGGAAGCGGCCGAAGGGGTCAACCTCCATGCGTGCGGTGGAGCCGACAGGGGGGACTGCGATGAGGTCGACCTGCGTCATGTCACCGCTTGAGGTCACCTCCCACACTCTGAGCTGCCCCGCCGGGTTCCCCCGCGTGGTCACCATGGTGTAGGTCTCCGCCCGAAGAGAGGGCGCGGAGATGAACACCACGGCGGCCACGGCGAGGGAGCGGGCGAGGCACGCGCTCACGGGTCGACCTGGATCACCGTCACCTCCTGCGACGCGCCGAAGCCCGTCACGAAGCACAGAAAGTTGTCGGTGAGATTGACGGCGTTGGTGGTGAGGTGGGGATAGAGCCCCGTGGCCAATGCCTCGCTGCCGGAGTAGAGATCCTCCGCCCGCTCGAGATTCGTGGTCACGGCACGTCCGCCCGCGAGGCTCTGCGCGGAGATCGCCCTCGGCGTTCCGCTGAAGCGGTATGTCACATCGGGGTAGTGAAGGTTGCCGACGGCGGGCGCACCCGGCCTGGAGAGCGTGATCCCGGCCGACCGGCTCTGCCAGTCGTCGTGACCGCTCCCGTCCTGGCTCAGGCCCTGGAGCCAGAGATCGTAGACTTGGCTCCCGCCCGTCTGAATGCGCAGGTTGTAGCTGCTGAAGGCCCGGATACCACCGAGGGGGCCGGCGTGGTTCACGGCGAGGGCGCCGAACATCTGGTTGGCCGTGAGACTGTCGCTGAACGCTGGAACGATGGACGACCCACTGCCCTTGGCGTACCAGAAGTTGTCTTCACCGTCCCCGATCACACTGATAGGACGAAGAGACGTGTCGTCTATGCCAAGCAAGGCTTGCCTTGGCCCAATCGGCGTGGTGGTGCCGTATTCGTTCGATGTCCCGTCGAAGTCGAAATAGACCAGCCGCGGGCCAGCGCCTTCCTCGTCGAAGTCGTAGTCGGACTCGATGGAGTTCCGGTAGGGGACGGACTCCTGGAATGCCGGGGAGATCAGCTGCTCGACCTCGTCGAACGCGATCTGAAAGTGGTCGGGCAGGGCTGTGTTTCCATCCACCACAAACGCATGGTTGGTGATGGCTGTGCCGCTCGCATCCCAGCTCCAGCCGAGCGTGACGGGGTTGCCCGGATTCTCGGGCACAAACTGGCACTGAAGGCGGACGACACCCCCACGGCGCTCGATCCAGGAGACGTACACGCCGGGCTCAGAGTCATCGTTGTTGGCGCAGACAGTGACATCGAGGATCTCGGTCCGCTCGGATTCGATGAGGTAGGGAGGCCGGGTCGCGCCCAGCAGGACTCCAAGCCCCCCGGGAGCGACCTCCTGCTCTGGCCAGGGAGCACCGGTGTCGGGGTCATCGTCATCGGGAAAAAGAGGCCCGGACACTGTGTCTGTGCGGACACGCCACAGATACACGCGGTCCAAGCGATACTCGGACTCGACCTCCTCGTCACTGGAGAAACGTGCCACGGCCGCCACATAGACCGTGCCGGCAGAATCGCCAGGGCCTCGATTGGGGACGGAACAGGCGGCGACGGCCCGGCAGTCGTAGGGGTAGAAGGTGTACACCTCTCTGGAACTGAGGCTCATCCCTATCTCCCCGGGGGTGTACGGAGGGATGGCCGCCTGAAGACTGGACTCCGCGATGATCCCCACATAGGCTGGAGAGACCTGCTCTGACGTGTTACCTGTCGTTCCGCGGAATGGAAGCGCGGCCACGGCGAAGCCCCTGGCGGGGTCAGGGTTTGTGGACGACCGGGGGCCCACATGGTACTGCGCCGTCGGAAAGACCGCCACGGTGAAGTCCTCGCCGAAGTTGTCCTCCGTGGCCGACTGACCGAAGTGGCCGGAGGCGATGTCAATCTCGCGGTTGCTGTCAATCTCAATTCCGACTTGAGTCGCGAACTGACCCGAGGAGTTTATGGCATCCCATTCCGGAACCGTGGAGACGAATGGTGGGATGTTGCGCGTGACCCACTCATAGACCGGCACCCCGACCTGGGTGACCGTCTGCCGCGGGAAGCGCGGGCGGCCGAAGTGGTGGTATCCCGCGTCCAGGGAGCCCATGAAGTCGAGCGCGGCCACCGGGTTGTCAGGCTCGTCGAAGATCCCGCCCGTGCGGTGAGGCGAGGTGAAGCCGTCGTTGAGGAGATCGCGGCTCCCCGCATCGACCAGCGGCGAGCCGATCCCGAGCCCCTCGCTCTGGGACAGGGCGAGGCCGCTGCCGCCGGCCGTGTCGTAGCCCATCGCGAAGTCGGCATCCTGATCGAAGCCGCTGCGCCCGGGGTGACCCTGCATGTCGACGAACCGCGGGTTGAAGGAGTTGCCGTCGTAGACCGAGCCGTCCATGGCCACCCACCCCGCCCAGACGGCGCTGATTCCCAGGGCGTAGAAGTCGAGATCGGGCAGCGCGACGGGGAGGCCGACCTCGACCGACTCGCCCGCGTCCGTGAAGTGCAGCGTGAAGCGGGTGTCCTCCGCCAGGAAGGT
>JABWBI010000336.1 GCA_013360565.1 Candidatus Sumerlaeia bacterium
CCCTACCGCAATTCTCCGCTCGCTCTGTATGAGCGCTCGGAGGGGGAGCTGTGGGTGAAGCGGCACGGGGACCTGATGTGCCGGTCAACGACCACGACGGCCCAGCCGCCGGCGATCACCGACCGCGGCGCGGTGGAGAGCTTCTCGCGCGAGCGGGGCACGCGCTACCGCTGGGGCCACGTCAGCGTCCCCTTTGGGCGCTACTCGCTGACGCCGACACCCTGGCGGACGGGAGACACGGCGCTGTTGGTCTCGACGCTTCACAGCACCGGCGGCACGATCGCCCTGGAGGAGCCGCAGGTCCTGACCTGTGTGACGATCGCCTCTGACGAGGTGACGGGCGAGCCGGTCTTCGTGCCTGACCCCGAGATGGGGGCGCTGGTCTCCTATGTGAAAGAGTGGTGCTTCATCCACCCGTCTTCGACGGGCGTCTGGTCTCACCGCGACAGCCTCGGGTGCATCAATCTCTTCAAGAGACCTGGCGAGAATCCCAATGACTACGACACGTTCTGGGGCTGGATCGAGGAGCACGGGTTGACACGTGAGCCGCTGGCGCTGGTCGTCGCGCCGTTCGAGGAGCTCGCGGGCGAGGGGGCGGAGGAACTGCCCCGGACCCTGACCCTGGAGGGCCTCTGAGGAGGCGGGGAGGCGGAAGACATGAATCCCCGGTCCGGCTTCACCCTCATCGAGCTCCTGGTGGCCGTGGGGATCCTCGCGATCCTCACGGCCATCGGCCTGAGCAACTACCACGAGGCGCAGACGCGGGCGAAGGCGGCGCGGGTGATGGCGGACATGCGGACGATCGCCGGGGCGCTGGAGCAGTATCGCCTGGACCACAACCAGAGCGCGCGGATGGCGCACTTCCGGTTCTTCAGCGACCCGGCCTTCGACATCATCAACGGCGAGTCGGTGAACGGGGTGCTCTCGCGCGCACTGAGCACGCCGGTGAGCTACCTGAGCAATCCATTCATCCTCGATCCGTTCATGCTGCGCCTCGAGGGGGCCGCGGTGGACGAGCGGCTCTACACGTATCAGGACCTCGACACCTATGCGGTGCGCAACCCGGAGTCGGCCTTCTGGCCGGTGGCGCGGGAGCTGCTCGGCGCGTGGCGGCTGGGGTCGGTGGGGCCGGACCTGACATTCGACCACGGTTTCGCCAACAGCGCGCAGCTGCCGTATGATCCGACGAATGGGACGATCTCGCTGGGGAACATCTGGCACGTGCAGCGGGGCGGATTCAACGCGGCCCAGAACATGCAGCCGGAGCTCCTGGGGCCGCACTGAGGGACCGCATGCGAATCTGAAAACATTGCAAACTTTTTATGATGTGCCGTGCACCCTCTGGGGACCGCTTCCCCCGTGGTGCACCCCGATGGCCCGGTCCGTTCCCGAGCACGACACGCCGGCGACCGCGAGATGGCCCGCGAGGGCATCGAGTTCTTCACCGAGATCAAGACCGTCTTCCACGACTACACCGGCTCCGCCCGCAAGACGAACATCCACATGCCCCCCGCCGCGGACGGCGGCGCTGTGTCTCGCCGAGTGATCGGTGCACCACCGGACTGAAGATGGGAGACTCTCACTCACGCCGGTGGACTGAAGATGGGAGACTCTCACTCACGCCGGTGCAGTTCCCGGAGGACAGATCGGCCTCGCGCCCGGCCCACTTTTTCTGTCCCGCAGTTCACTTTTCCCGTTGACATGCCCCTGGGGGGGGGTACCAGTGTCCCATTGCCCTGACCACTTGGCTGGTTGTCGGGCAGTAAGTGTCCCGAGAGGAGGCTCTCCGCTCATGATTGACCGCCCCCGTGGCGTGAACAGGCACAGGATCCTCCCGCTGGTCCTCGTGTCGATGGCGATCACAGGCTTGCTCCTGACGCTCGCCCACTCTGGCGATGCCACTTGCCCCACTCCCACGCTGGTGAACGACGACAACGCTTACTCCAACTTCCAGAGCTGTGGCTCGAAATCGTGTCCGACGAGGCTTGTCATCGTCGACCGCATGGTCTGTCTGGGCACAGGCAACAACCGCGATTGCAGCATGGCTGGCACGGCGTATGGCGAAGAGTACGCTCTGGAGGGATGTGTCAGCTTCTTCCTGCCCTGCAGCTATGAAATCGTCGATGAACTGGGCTTGGGTAGTGCCCTGAGCGCCGTCAGCAGTGGGCCCTGCCCAAGCTGAGCGGCGAATGCCTAGGTCTCACATTGGCGCCCTGCCCACCCCCGCTCTGCTGATAGCGTGGGGTTTGGCCGCGGTCTCTGCCACGGTAGGGGCCGCAGTCACAGGTGCACTCTCCTCCCTGGAGGCAGAAGCCCTGGGGCGGGTCGCCGCAGTCATCAGGACCTACACTGCTCCCTTTGAAACCATTGAGCTGGTGGCGGAAATGGATGCGCGCAATGAGGGCCGTCCCGTCACGGCTCAGCAAGTACTCGCGGACCACTATCCCGAGGGCGCACTCTCGTCCGCGGAGTATCGCGAAATCCGAGATCGCCTTCAGGAGGAACTTGCCAGGCCACGAACTCGGCGGTTTGTGCTCTATCTGGCGCCCGGGGGTCTCTATCGCTACGAGCGGATCTCTGAGGTCCTCAACGTTTCCGATCTTTCCCGGCTGCCCAATCTGCCGATTGACATCATCCGGCACACCGTTGTCCAGGGGCCGCTTCGAAACTGGTATGTGGACGAGCATGACCGGTGGGTCCGCATCACCGATCGACACGTTGCCCCCGGCGAGGCTTTCCCGATTCTCCAGACTGGCTGGTCGGAGCTGGACCACTTTGTCGAGTTTCCTTCACTCGTGGACCTTTTCCGGCAGATCAGAGAAGTGCACGTCGAGGTGACCGGCCCCGGAGATCAGCGGACAGCAACCGCCCAACTGGTTGCCCCCGGTATCTTGCCCGGAGAGATCCAATTCGGATTTCGCGAGAACCACGACGCCGTGGGACTGGCCGATTGGGTCCTTTTCCGAGACCCAAACACGAACATGGCGCGGCTGTGGGAGCTCTCGGAGTGGCAGGAATCGGGAGGCCTACACCGGCCAAGGCGCGTTGAGATGACCCTGTGGAGAGGATCTGCTTCCTCGCTCCCTTTCCAGGATCTCAAGACGACCCCGGCCTCGCGACACTTCACGCTGACGGCGAGCCGGCTGGCTTTCAATGCCCCCATTCCGCCGAGCGTCTTCGACTACACGCCACCGTCAGACTATCGCAGACTGGAAGAGACTTCGCCCGGTGTGTATCGGGTCGTGTATGACCCTGCCGCGCCTCCCATATCGCACCTGAGCGCGCGTGAACGTCGCCTGCAGGAGAGGTTGCAGCAGGCCAGCTGGTCTTCTCGCGCCGTCCGGAACCTCGCGATCGGAGGAGGGATCTTTCTCGTCGCCGCCATCCTGTTCTGGGCTCGATCACGCAGGCCTGCATGAAAGCTGCCGGGGCGATCACCATCAGCTTGGCGATTCTGGCCATGGGTCGATCTCAAGCCATGCCGTCTCCGCCCGCTGCGGAAGCTGGGTCCTGCTTACTTGTTGAGGCACAGCTCACATCCATCATGGCCAGAGGTGAGATGCGGATTGCGGTGGGGCGAATCTACCCGGAGGACCCTTTCTCTATCATCCTCCGAGTGGTCAATGACCTCGACATTGCTGTTGATTTCCTCGATGTCAGATCCGACTGCAGCTGCACCGTCCCACAAATTCCCGAGTCACCAGTGGCCCCGGGGTCTGATTGCTTCCTGAGGATCCACCTTCACATGACAGGACGAGCAGAGGGGCACTCGATCCAGACCGTGGAGTGTGACGTGAGGCCACATGGGGCAGACGACATAGAGACCCTGCTTCTACTGTTGGAGGTGGAGCTCCGCCGGGACCTTGAGCTCGTTCCCCGGTCTGTCCGCGCGCTGCCATCGGGACGAGTTGACGGGAGCCTGACAAGTCAGCGAGTCGCGGTGAGGATCTCTGAGAGTCTGGAGGCCCACCCGGTGGGTGGCGTTTCCATTGCACCTGCGCGGCCACTACCCTCCGGCCTGCGCCTGGTGACTTCCCCGGATAGTCCTCGGGGCTTCTCAGTCGAGGTGTCCCCTGAGGCGGTGGACTCGCTGTCGCCAGAGCTCCCCCTTGAAATCTTGATCGAGCTGAGAGACCCCATGGGCTCCAGTATCGCGCAATTTCAGCGGATTCTCACCCTTCGCCTCATGGGCGACTTGGAGTTTGTTTTCGACCCAGCAAGCCTGTTCTTGGGGATTCTGACAACCCCGGATTTTCCGATTCAGCGTACATTTCGGATCAGATCCACGGAGGATCATACCTTCACCCTGGCGCCTGCCTCCGGGGAGATGGATTCCGTGACTTGGGTGGCACATCCAGGTGACGCCACTGGCCAGGCCAGCCCCAATTGGGTCATGCAGATCTCCCTGTCCGATCCGGGCGAAACGGGAGCTCACACCATCCGGCTGCCACTGGTCGCGACCGATCTGTCAAGTGACCGCAGCCAGCCCGTGCCGATGGGGATCCACTTCATAAGATTGCCGGAGTGAGATTGCATGGTCAGATCTGACATCGGGATGGCTCTGTGGGTATCACTTGCCGCCTGCTTGATCGCCCTCCATATTCTGGCTCGTGCCCTGTGGGTCCGTCCGAGTTTGGGACATTCCCGACGGAGCTTGAAGCACTATCGCTGGCCGGTCGGCTTGGCGGTCGCAACCATCCTGGCCGTCCCGGCGGTCCTGCTCCTCGCAGAGGCCATGGCCTTCAGGCGGTATGACACGGCTCTCGTTCTCAATGCGGGTCGATCTACTCTGGCAAACGACTGGGCGGTGGTCATCGGCAGAAGACCTGAGCAAACGTCCCCAAATGACCCAACGCCCTACCGCAATTCTCCGCTCGCTCTGTATGAGCGCTCGGAGGGGGAGCTGTGGGTGAAGCGGCACGGGGACCTGATGTGCCGGTCAACGACCACGACG
>JABWBI010000027.1 GCA_013360565.1 Candidatus Sumerlaeia bacterium
TTGCCCGGCGCGAGGCCGGGGAGGCGGTGGCGGCGGAGGCCTTGGCGCATCACTGGGGAGAGTCCGACGAGCCGGTCAGGGCGGTGGCGCCCCTCCGGGAGGCGGCCGAGGGTGCCTTGCGGGTGGCTTCGCACGAAGCGGCGGAGGGGCATCTGGCGCGCCTGGCGGAGATCCTGACGAAGCATGGGGGCGAAATCGAGGGGGCCGCTGCTCTGAGGGCATGGACGGCGCTCGAGCGAGGACGTCTGGCCCGCCTGCGGGGAGACCTCGAGGGGGCGTGTGTGCTGCTGGCAGAGGCGGTCGAAGCGGAGATGGGAACCGAGCCGAGCACCGTGACTGTGCAGCTGGTGAGAGGGTGGGGCGAAGCGGAACGTCAACGCGGCCGGACCGGCGACGCCATCGTGCTTCAGCGCCGGGCCGTGGCGCTGAGCACGCGGCTCGCGCCAGGCGACGAGGCGAGGCGAGAGGAGATCCAGTCGCGCCTGGCGCTGGCCGTGGCTCTGAGAGCCGCCGGAGAGGTGGGAGAAGCGCTGGAGGTGGCTCAGGCGGCGGTCGCGGCGGCAGAGTCGCTGAGGGACCGGTCACTGCTGGCGCGCGGCCTGAACACGGCGGGAATCTGTCTGATGAACCTCGGCCGTCACCGAGACGCCCTCGAGCCGGTGGAGCGGGCGACAGCAATGTGGCGCGAGCGGGGGGACGTCCGGAACCTCGTCGCAGGACTCAACAATCTGGGGATCGTGTATGAGCGGCTGGTGGAACTCGACCGCGCGCTACGGGCGTACGGGGAAGCGCTGCGCGTGGCTCACCAGATCGGCCACCGCCGGGCGGTACTCGCCAACCACATCAACGCCGGCCAAGTGCTGCAGTGGCTGGACAACCAGAGCGAGGCCATGCGCCACTTCGAGCAGGTGATCGAGGCGTGTCGTGAGCGGAGTGATGACGTGGCCCAGGGGCTGGCCCTGGTGAACTTGGCCTGGAGCCGGATCCACGAGGGGGAGGACGCTGCCGCGGAACGGCTGCTCACACAGGCGCAGGATCTGGCCGAGCGGACGAGGGATCACACCTTGACGGTGAGCGCGCTGCTGCTGCGATCACGCGTCGCCTGGGCCAACCGGGACTTCGACGAGGCGGAGGGGGCGGCGGATGAGGCGCTGAGTCGAATCCGGTCCGCCGGCGGCGGAGATGAGCTGACCGCGGCTCTCCGGCTGCGGGCCAAGGCCGAGTCAGGCCAGGGCCGGACGGCCACCGCACGGAGAACGCTCGGCGAAGCCCTCACCGAGGCGCGGCGGTCACGCGAACGGCGTGAGGAGATTCAGACCCACCTCGTCCTCGCGGAGATCCATCCCCTGGCGCGTCACCCCTGGCGCCACGCTCGCCACCTCCGCCGCGCCCGGAGGCTCCTCGAGCGCTTCCCCGTGCCCCTCCTGCGGCGCCTGATGGCAGAGCTGGCTCACCCGAACCGGTGAGCCGCCGGGCGCGGGGGAACCCGGCGGCTCTTGGGAGGGGAGGGATCAGGGGACATAGGTCAAGCGGACAGCGTCGGCGATGACGACCGAGCCGCCCGTCGAAGGCTGCGCCTGGAGGGTCACAGCGACCGTCCCGGGGTTGAAGGCCCAGGTGCCGAGGGTCACCCAGGTGAGATTGTTGATCTGCTGATTGATGTTCACCGTCTGCGTGCCCCCCGCCGTGGGGATCGAGTAGCGCGTCGAGGTCGTCCGGTTTGTACCGGCCCGGTAGATGACCTCCACACGCCAGTTGCCGCCAATGGGCAGGTTGAAGTTCCACGAGGCCGTGTGATTCTGCCCCGCGTTGGCCCAGCGATACGATGTGCTGTTGTAGCCGCCGCTCGCCGAGGTGGACCATGTGCCCGTCGTCGTGAACGTCGGGGCCCCGGGGGTATTGTCGATCAGATACAGCGTGTCGTAGACACGGATGTCGCGGAAGTAGGAGTTCGACCCCGAGCCCGCGTCCATGTCGTTGAAGAGCGCGAGATAGGGATACGTCCCGGCGGGGAGAGTCGCGCCGACGGGGATCGTGTAGTGGGTCCACCCGTTGCCGCTGAAGGCGTAGTTGTCGAACGCGAGCGAACCGAAGTCGTTCTGCGTCCCGTAGACCTTCCACGACTGCGCCGAG
Source organism: Candidatus Sumerlaeia bacterium (assembly GCA_013360565.1). Taxonomy (GTDB): domain Bacteria; phylum Sumerlaeota; class Sumerlaeia; order JABWBI01; family JABWBI01; genus JABWBI01. The sequence continues at coordinate 2,134 of JABWBI010000027.1, forward strand.
GCGATGACGTCGTCATTGTCGAAGGCGATGCCGCCGACCTCGGGCTCGTTCGAGTCGGACTTGTAGTCGAACTCGATGACCGTGTTCGCCGTCACCGGATAGTTGAGAGTGATGCGCTTCCACGTGTTTCCATACAGGTTGAGAATGAGGCCGCCATCGAGGAGCCGGTGCGACGAGGGCTGGGCATCCTGCCCGCCGTAGGACGAGAGCGTGAAGCTGTCGAAGTCGATCACGCCGCCCGGGTGTGTCGCCGAGCCGAATTCGAGCCAGTTGACGTTGAAACCGCCGGTGTCCGCGACAAAGCGGAGCGTGTTCGCCCCGGAGGCGAGAGTCAACGTGCCCGCGTTCAGCGTTGTCCACGTCTGATACCCGCCGGTTGCAGGCACCTGGACCCGGCCCGTCACATCGATGCCGCCGACCTCGAGGTGGAAGACGCCGCCCGGGTTCAGGGCGGCCACGCGCACACTGAGCGTCAGCGAAGTGCCGGCCCCCTGGACATTGGTCCACTGGAGCCACTCGCCCGTGGCGATCCATCCGACATTGTACCCGCCGCCGGTGTCGGACGTGGCTTCGATGTCGACGTTGTCGCCGCGGAAGGCCCCGCCGCTGTTGCCCGCGTCGGAGTCGCTGTATCCCACCCCCTGACCGCCGTTGTCGTAGTGCTCGGCCTCGATGCGATGGGGCAGGGCACTCGACGGAGCGCCGGAGACCTGGGACGAGTTGCCGCTCTCGTTGCTGGACGTGTCGACCGCCCGCACGACGTAGTGGTAGGTCGTCCCGTTGGTCACCGGGTGGTCGATGTGAGCGCTCACGGTCAGCGGCGCGCTGTTGATCTTGGTGTACGGTCCGCCGCTCGCCGTCGAGCGATAGACGTTGTAACCCGCCAGGTCGCCCTCCGGGCTGTTGGCCCAGTCGAGCGCGATGCGCCCGTTGCCGAGCACGCGCGTGAGTCCGGCCGGCGGCGCCGGCGCGACCGTGTCCACGACCGTCGCCGAGACCTGAGCCGAGTTGCCGCTCTCGTTCGTGGCGGTGTCCACCGCGCGGACGACGTAGTGGTACGTCTGCCCATTGGCCACGGTGTTGTCGGTGTAGGCGCTCGCGGTGACGAGCGAGCCGTTGATCTTGGTGTACGGTCCGCCGCTCGTCGCCGAGCGATAGACGTTGTAACCCGCCAAGTCGCCCTCACTGTTGTTGTTCCAGTCGAGGCCGACCGAGCCGTTGGCTGCGGACGTCACCGCGAGCCCGGCCGGTGCCGCGGGGGCGATCGTGTCCACGACCGTCGCCGAGACCTGACCGGAGTTGCCACTCTCGTTCGAGGAGAGATCGACCGCCCGCACGACGTAGTGATACGTCTGCCCATTGACCGCCGTCGTGTCCGTGTAGACGCTCGCGCCCACCGGCGAGCCGTTGATCTTCGTGTAGGGGCCGCCGCTGGTCCCTGAGCGATAGACGTTGTAGCCCGCGAGATCGCTCTCGCCGTTGTCGGCCCAGTCCAGCGAGGCGGCGTTGTTCGCCGCCGCGGTGACCGCGAGACCCGACGGAGCCGCCGGGGCAATCGTGTCCACGACCGTCGCCGAGACCTGGCCGGAGTTGCCGCTCTCGTTCGTCGACGTGTCCACGGCGCGCACGACGTAGTGATAGGTCTGGCGATCCTGGGCCGTGGCATCGGTGTAGCTGCTTGCGGTCACGGGCGAGCCGTTGATCTTCGTGTAGGGGCCGCCGCTCGTCGCCGAGCGATAGACATTGTAGCCGGCCAGGTCGCTCTCGCCGTTGTCGGCCCAGTCCAGCGAGACGGCGTTGTTCGCCGCCGCGGTGACTGCGAGGCCCGACGGAGCCGCCGGGGCGATCGTGTCCACGACCGTCGCCGAGACCTGGCCGGAGTTGCCGCTCTCGTTCGTCGACACGTCGACGGCCCGCACGACGTAGTGATACGTCTGCCCATTGATCACCGTCGTGTCCGTGTAGACGCTCGCGCCCACCAGCGAGCCGTTGATCTTCGTGTACGGGCCACCGCTCGTCGCCGAGCGATAGACGTTGTAGCCCGCGAGATCGCTCTCGCCGTTGTCGGCCCAGTCCAGCGAGACGGCGTTGTTCGCCGCCGCCGTGACCGAGAGCCCCGACGGCGCAGCCGGGGCGACGGTGTCGGCCACGGTCGCCGAGACCTGGGCCGAGTTGCCACTCTCGAGCGCACCGGTGTCCACGGCCCGCACGACGTAGTGATACGTCTGCCCATTGACCGCCGTCGTGTCCGTGTAGACGCTCGCGCCCACCGGCGAGCCGTTGATCTTCGTGTACGGGCCGCCGCTCGTCGCCGAGCGGTAGACGTTGTAGCCCGCAAGATCGGCCTCCGTGTTGTCACTCCAGTCGAGGCCGACGCTGCCGTTCGCCGCCGAGGTCACCGAGAGTCCGGCGGGCGCGGCGGGCGGCGTGTTGGTGCCCTTCCACGGCATGGGGGGCCACGGCGCGGGGTTGACGTACACGTTGGCCAGGTCGGTGAAGTAGCCGAGCGCCCCCATCGAGCCGTGCCGGTAGGGCGACGTGCCGTCGAATCCCTTCGTCCGGGTGATGGTGATCTGGCCGTCGATGTCCACCCCGGCGACGTACGCCATCAGCGTGACGCCCATCAGCCGCTCTCCGCTGTACGCAGCCAGATGTTCGTCGCAGCGCGAGGAGAAGAGACCGTTGTCGCTCGTGTAGATCTGCGGCAGGACGCCGTCGATGAGGTTGCCGCTCATCCACGCCGGCCACTCCTGGTAGGCGAAGTTGACTGCGTCGTTGAACCGGCCCAGAGGATAGGCGAGCAGGATCCGGTCCGGGTCGATGGAGGTGATCGTCGAGTAGATCTGCCCCACGGCCGCCGTGATCTGGTCCTGCCGGAAGTTGATCCAGTCTGCACTGCCCGGATTTGGCACGCCCGACCCGCCATGCTGCGCGTGGAAGGCCGCGATTGCGGCGGGGTGATAGCCGAAGTCCGTGGTCCGGCTGAAGTTGGCCTGGGGATAGCGGATGCGGTCGAGGATGATGCCGTCCACATCGTAGTTGCTGATGATGTCGCCGCAGATGTTGGCGACGTACGCCCGCGCCTCCGGGATGGCCGGGTCGATCCAGCGCCCCTCGCTGTCCTGGGTGATCGTCTGCACGATCGGGTTGCCGCCGTTGTGGGCGTACGTGATCCACTCCGGGTGCGTGTTGACGATGTGATTGGGATTCGCGTGGCCATTCGATCCGTCTGTCACGAGGAAGCAGTTGACATACGCGAAGACCATGAGCCCCGCGGCGTGTCCGCGCGCCGTGAACTCCTGGATCACATCGATGCTGCCCGCCGAGCCCGACCGCGGCTCGGAGTTCGGATAGTCCGAGTTGACCCGGTTGGGAATGTACGTCGCATCCCCGCGGTAGCGGGCGTGGACGGCAATAGCGTTGCAGTTCAGGCCCGCAATCGCGTTCACCCAGCCCTGGATCGCCGCCGTGTCGTTGATGTCGTCGAACACGGTGATGATGGCCACTCGCATCTCCGCGGGGTCCTGCGCGGAGCCGGTGAAGCGGAAGCGCACGGCGTCGGCGATCACAACTGATCCGCCGGTCGACGACGTCGCGTCGAGCGTCACCGTCGCGCTTCCCGCGCTCATGTTGAATGTCCCGAGGACGACCCAGGTCAGGTTGTTCTGGGTCTGATCCACCGTCCGCTGCTGGTTGCCGCTCGCCGTCGAGATGCTGTAGACCGTCGATGTGGTCCGATTCGAGCCCGAGCGATACTGAACGGCCACCTCCCAGGCGCCCGGGAGGCCGAGGTTGGCTGTCCACGTGGCGGAGGTGTTCGCGGCGCCGGCGGTCGCGAAGCGGTACTGCCCGCCGTTGTAGCCGGTGCTTCCACTCAGCGTCCAGCCCCCCGCCGTTGTCCACGCGGGTGCGCCCTGATCGTCGTCGACGATGATCTCCGTGGCCGGCGCCTGCGGCGTCGCCGAGACCTCCGCGCTGTTGCCGCTCTCGTTGCTCGATGTGTCCACTGCCCTCACGAAGTAGAAGTACGACGTGCCGTTCGCGACGGTCGTGTCACTGAAGGAGCTCGCCGTGACGAGTGCCCCGTTGATCTTCGTGTGGCCGCTCCCGCTCGTCGTCGAGCGGTAGACGTCATAGCCGGCCAGATCGGGCTCCGTGTTGTCGCTCCAGTCCAGATCGACCACGCCGTCTCCCGCAGTGGCCGAGAGCCCCGCCGGGGCCGCCGGCGGCGTCGTGTCCGCGGCCGTGCCGAAGAAGTCCAGTGCGGCGGCCATCACCTGACTGCGCACGCCGGCGCTTGTGATCGTCTCGAATGGGAAGCCGAGGAAGACGATGCGGCGCTCGGGCGAACCTCCGGCGTACTGGACCGCCGCACCGCCTGAGCCCGCCCCGGTGTAGTTCATGCACACGGTCGCCCCGGTCAGGCCGCCGATGCGGTCGGGGAAGTCCACGTCGTAGATCGACGTGCCATTGTCGAAGGTCAGCGAGATGCCCTCGAAGATGCTCCCCGCGGCGCCCGACGCGGTGTAGCCGCCCGCGTCGTCGGCGAGGTAGTCGACATGCAGCGTGCTGTTGAGGAACGTCACCCCGGCACCTTGGCTCTCGAGTTCCCACGCGGCCTCCGAGCCCGAGACGAACAGGTTGCCTCCGCCGTTGAGATAGGCCGTGACGGCGGCCTGCTCCGCCGCATCGAAGGAGTCGTCCACCGTCGACTCCTCACCCAGGATCCAGACGACCGTGTCGTAGCTGGCCAGGTTGACCTGCCCGCCGATGATCGCCTCGTTGGCGCACGAGTCGAAGTCGATCCCCGCCGCCGCGATCGCCTCGGCGTGCTGGATGCTGTAGTCGTACGTGTTCATCCGGTTCAGGAACGTCCGGTGCAGATTGGCCGTCGAGTACGGGTCGTCCTGCACGATGTTGGCTCCGCGGTCGATGCGGTCGAATCCGTTGACGATCAGAACCGGTGGCGGCCCCGCCGGCCGCACGCGCACGGCCAGTGTCTCCGTCGGAAACGACTCGCCGCCCGCGTTCGTCGCGGACACGCGGAAGTAGTGTGTCGTGCCGGGGGTCAGCCCCGGGATCGTCGTCGAGGTCCCGCTCACCGCCGTCCCGTTATCGAAGCCGCGTCCATTTGTCGACCGGTACACGCGGTAGCCCGTCGCCGGGTCGCCCAGCAGATTGTTGCCCGAGTTCGAGGGCGGCGCGTTCCACGCCAGCGTGACACCGCCTGAGCCGTCGTTCTCCACGCGCAGATGGGTCGGCGGTTCCGGCGACAGCGCGAGGGGGTAGCCCCACCAATTGTTGTAGAACTTGACGACGCCCTGGTAGATCGCGCGCGAGACGATCCGCCGGAAGTTCGGATCCTCGATCTGGTCGGCGTCCGTCGGCTGATCATGGAAGGCCACCTCGATCAGCGCGGCCGGCATCTCGCTGTTGTTGCCCGGATTCAGCTCACCGAAGTCCGCCGTGCTCACGCCCCGGTCGGTCCACGCTGGGTCCCACGCCAGCCGGAGGTCATTGATCACCTCGCCGTGCACGAAATTGCGCAGGATGTTGCCGCCCGCCACTCCGTTGAACGTGCCCCCGAAGCCGCCGCTCGAGTAGGCGTAGGTCTCCGTGCCCCGGGCGGTCCCATTGAAGGCGTTCGTGTGCCACGAGAGGTAGATCGAGTTCGTCTCCCACGACTCGTTCTCCCAGGCGGCGTAGCGCGGCATCGCGTTGACCGTGCCGTTCGCGTAGGTGTGGCCCATGAAACCGGCGAAGTACTTGCCGGACTCTTCCCAGCGCGGCCAGCCGCTCACGCTCCCCCCGTCGACGTAGTCGCCCATGCCCCCGCCGAAGCGCATCGAGTCGGCCACGACGATCTGAGAGGTGTTCGTGCCCTGATCCGAGAGGACGACGGACCCGTTCGCCTGGTTCGACCCCGCGCTGAAGTGATAGGTGCCGATGTATCTCCACGTGTTGCCGTCGCGCTGCTGGTTCTGAATCCACGTCGTCGCACCGCCCGTGTGATTGACCGTGTACCGGGCATCCACGCTCCGGTTGCTCGAGCTTGGGTACCAGGCGTAGACGGCGTAGTTCCCGTCAGCCGGGATGTTCGGGGTCCACCGCGCCGTCCCTGACTCGGTGGCCGACACCGCGCGCTGGACGAAATTCGCCCCTTTCCACGTCCCCCCCGAGGTGCTCGCCGTCCAGGTGCCCGTCGTGGTGAAGCCGGCGTCGGAGTTGTCGACGATCACCATGTTCGGGTTCATGTCCCGCTCACGGCACGTCCACACCCGGGCGCCCGCGTTCTGCAGGTACTGAATCAGGTACTGAAGCACCGACTCGGCCGTCGCGAGGTCCTCGATGATGTTGTTGGTGTTGCCGCGCTGCGTCGCCCAGCGGCCCAGGGCGCTGCTGTAGTACCAGCCATGTCCGGGGTTGACGAAGACCGTCGCCCCGCTCAGCGCGCCCGCCGGCATCGGCTGGCCGATCGCCGGCGGCTGACCGGGGCCGCTCAGCACGGCCGCGTCCACAGAGGTCGAACCCCGGATGCCTTCGGGCTTGTTGTCCGGGGGCGGCAGTGGCGGCAGGAACTCGCGGAGCGGGAAGTGCTCCGTCTCGTCCGGGAACCGCGCCACGACCTGCAGCGACTCGATCCCCGGCACCATCTCGGCCCAGTCGCCCGAGAGGTGGTTCAGGCTCTCGCACAGGCGCTCGTCGAAGACCTCGAGGACGAACTCCTCGGTGAAGACCAGGCTGATCCGCGCGTGCGTGTCGTCCACATCCACGCGCTCCACCGCACACCCTTCAGGGAAGAGCGGCTCCAGGCCCATCCGCTGCTCCGTCGCCGTCGGCGGCTCAAACTGCTCGGCCACGATCTGACCGAGACGTATCGCCGCGGCCTCCTCGGCCGACAGCGCCTGCGTCAGGCGCGCCTCCGGGAGCTCCCGCACCCTCAGAACAGGAACGCCGTCCTGGAGCATCAGGACGGCGGTCGGCTCGGCGGGGGTCGTGGACGGAGAGACAAGCAGGACACAGGCAGCAGCGAGAGTGCCCCAGGGCACCGGCAGAGAGCGGTTCACGGGAGAGTTCCTCCAGGATGAGCGATCGGGACCCCGACGAAGTGGTCCCCCAGACACGCGCCCGGCAAAGCGCCAGAACAGATCCCCTGCGCGCGTCCGTACCCACGCAGCGGGCAGGGGCGCTCAGTCCCTCCCAGGACAACGGGCAGACCGCCCGGGCCCCTGCCGTCTGCAAACGCATGAATTCAGCGGGTCTCTGCGAAAGTCAAGCGCGACTTTCGGGCCAAGCGACTCCGCGGCGCCAAAAACGCACAGTGTCCCCGGAGGAGATCACCCGGCGGCGGGCATCACCGGACCGGAACCGTCCCTCTTCCCGTCGTCAGCGCGGCCGCGAGCGCCAACCCCCGCTCGCGCAGCCCCGCCTCGATCTCCACACTCTCCGCCCGCTCGAAGGCCTCCGTCAGACGCCGCTGCTCCTCGGCATTGAACGACTCATCGGCCATGGAAAAGAGACACTGGTCCTCCTTCTGGATGTGAGCCCGGAGGAGCTGCGCGAAATGGAATGCGTGGTCGCGGAACCGCTGAAGGGCCTGAGGGTCTCCCTGCGCCGCCGCGCTGATCACCTCGGCCATCGCCCTCACATGGCCACGCCCCTCTTCGTGCTCCATCATCATGACGCCGGTCGGCCCCCCCTGGCGCGGAAAGCCCTTGGCCTCCATCGCCGGGAAGAGGTGAGCCTCCTCTTTGCCGTGGTGCACCGTGTCCGCGAAGATGCGGAAGAACTCGAGCGCATCCCCGGCCGCCTGGGCATCGAGCCGCTGCTGGCGCTGCGCCTCGGTGGCAATGTCGATCAGGGCGTCGAGCACACGCTCGATGACCCGGTGCTCGTCCATCAGGATCTCGGTGGGTCGCATGGGGGGCCTCCTCGGGGAGTTATAATCACATGTTGCCATGTTATTATCGTCTGTGTCAAGCCTGTTCTTGAGTCCGCCGGCCCCTCAGTGCTCCACTCGGCGCCAGCGAAGCTCCATGGCCCCGGTTGCCGGGCTCAGTGTGATCCTCGTGCGGCGGGTGCCGGCGTCCCACTCGCACGACTCGACCCGTGGCGACTCCCCGGCGATCGCGACTTCAGCGTGGGCCACGTCGACGCGCAGGGGCCGATCGGTGGCGCTCTCCAGCCGGAACGTCGTCAGTTCTCCAGTGGGAGAGACGGACGCCCGCAGCCCCTCGGAAGAGTCGAGGGAGCCTTCGCCCGGCCAGACCTCGATCACGCGCCGGTCGTCGAGCGGCGTCACGGACGAGTCGAGCCCCCCGCTGGTCTCCACGAGTGTGTCCACGTCCTCCGGGAGGAGCGGGAGCACAGCGCCTGCGCGGACAAAGAGGGGCATCCGGTGCAGCGGCGCGTGGACTTCGAATTCGCGGGGTCCCTCGTGTCGCTCTCCGCTCCAGAAATCGATCCACTCACCCGCCGGGAGATACACTCCTCGGTGGGTTCCCGGCTGATACAGGGGAGCGGCGAGCAGGGAGTCCCCCACCATGAACTGGAAGATGTGCCGGCGGGCCACCGCATCGTCTTGGAAGGCGAGCACCATCGGGCGCACGATCGGCATTCCCGTCTCCTCGGCCTCGCGCGCCGCCTCCGCAAACATGGGGTAGAGGCGCGTGTGGAGCCGCGCGAACTCGCGGTAGATCTCGAGCGCCTCCTCGCCGAAGTCCCACGGCGCGCGGTTTGTCTGCATGTGCGTCATCATGAGCGGGCACATGGCGCCGAACTGCGTCCAGCGGACGAAGAGCTCGGGCGACTGATCGCCGATGTAGCCCGCGATGTCCGACCCGACGTGGGCGAATCCCGACAGGGACGCCGTCTGCGCCGCGAGGATCGCCGTCGGCAAGCCGTTCTCGTAAGAGAAGTCGGCGGCATTGTCGCCTGCCCAGGCGAAGGGGAAACGCTGCGTCCCCGCGTATCCCGGCCGCGCCAGAAGCACCCCGTCGCCCCCCAGCCGCTCGTCGATGTACCCCTGCGCCGCCTCCAGGTAGAGCGCCGCGTAGCGGTTGCGCATCGTCGCCGCGGGAGAGCCATCGTGGAACTCTGCCTCACCGATGAAGTTGCCCTCCCCGTCGTCGCACTTGAACCCGGCGACCCCCCAGCGCTCGGTCAGTGCCAGCTGGCCATGCCACCAGTCCACTGCGGCGGGATCCGTGAAGTCGACCAGGCCTCCCTCGCCTTTCCACCACTCGGAGATCATGACGCCCCCCTGCCCGTCACCGACGAGGTGCCCGCCCGCCGAGGCCTCCGCGAAGTTGCTCGAGGCCCCCGGCTCGATGCCCTCCATGTCGACGGCATTGCGCGAGTTGATGAACGGCGTCAGCCAGAGCACTGGGCGATACCCGAGGGCCGCGATCCGGGCGAACATCGCGTCGGGATCGGGAAACTGCCGCTCGTTGAGGAGAAAGTTGTTGTAGCCCGTCTCCCACGGCGAGTCGATGACCAGCACCGTCCCCGGCAGATCGAGCTCGCGCGAGCGCTCGACGTCCTCGATCACATCCGCGCGGCTCCGGTGCACATCGCGGCTGCGCCACGGCGCGAAGGCCCACGCCGGGGGCACGCGCGGCCGGCCCGTCAGCGCCGTGTACTCTCCGAGCAGATCGGCGAAGCGAGGGCCCGCGACCAGGACAAGCCGCACCTCGCGTCCCGCGCCCTCGACGCGCACATGCTCACGGTCGCTCGCGTTCAGGTCGAAGGTCGATGGCGCGAAATCGTCCAGCCAGAGGCCATAGCCCCGCGTGCTCATGATCCACGGGACCGGCTTGTAGGAGACGGTGCCCTTGACCTCGGGCCGGTCGATCGACGCCATGACGAGGATGCGGCCCTTCTGATTCAGCGCGTCGAAGCGCTCGCCCCCGCCGTAGTAGTCGGAGTTGTCGCGCACCCGGATCAGGTACTCCGCGTGCTCAGTCCAGGTCGCGCGGACGGCGATGGAGCGATCGCCCGCCGGCTCGATCGCCAGCTCGACGGCGCCGCTGCGAAACCGGCCGCCGGCCGTCCCCACAAATCCGCGCTGCGCTTCCCCTCCCACGCTCAGGGGCAGGATCCGGATCGACTGCACCACTGCGCCGCCGTCACCGAGGACCTGAAACTGCATCTGGCCCGAGTCGCGGAAGAGTCGCAGCCGGGCACACGCCGTCTCGACCACACTCGCATCCTCACTCACCGCCGCCAGATCGACGACAGAGTTCCCGTCGCCGTCGTGCTCCGGGACGAACGGGTCGGCGTGCCACGTGCAGGCGCCGCTCTCGTCTGCCACGACGAACTTGTAGCGGATCTCCTCCGCCTCGATGTCGACGGTCATTCGCCAGACGCCATCGTCACCGCGGGTCATCGCAAACGCCGGGTCGCTCACGCGCCCCGCGGCGTTGCGGGCCCAGCCGTTGAAGTCGCCGGCGAGGTACACGGTGTGGGCCCCGGGCGCCACGTGGCTGAACAGCCACCCATTCTCCACCGGCCGCGGCGGCCCGGCCTCCTGAGCGGGGAGGGGGGCAGCCGCCATCACCGGCAAGATCATCGCAAGGGCGGAGACGATGGGGCGCAAGGCGCACCTCCCGGATGGAATGAAGGGAACGCCCCCGGGCCAAGACCCGGGGGCGGGGTCTCTGTGCCGTCTGCGCTGCCTCAGTCCGCCGAGAAGACCGAGAGCTCGGCGGGGACGGCAGAGCCGGAGCCCGTGTCCCCGCTCCCGCTGACGATCGCATTCGTCGCGGCGTCCTGGACGCCGGTGCCGACCGTGATCATCACGGTGCCGTTGTAGGGGGCCTCGCCGGTGTTCCAGGTGAGGCGATAGGTGGTCCCGCCCTGCAGCACGGCGCTGTCCGGGTTCGCCGCCAGCGTGCCCGTGCTGCCCGAGAGCGTGTAGTTCGAGGCGGTCGTCACTCCCGCGCCCATGCCGTTCGCCTCGGTGAATGTCACGTCGGCCATCGCCGGTGAATTCGCCAGCTCGAACGGATCGAACGAGGCCACCACGGGAGGCGTCTTGTCGATGGTGTAGGACTCACCCGAGTTGAACGCCGCGTTGAGATCGTTGCCCGCCAGGTCAAGGATCGTCGCGGCGGCGAGCACCTCGAGCCCGACCGTGCCGTCTCCACTGCCCGTGCTGACGGTGACGTCGGCCTCGTCGCCATCGACCACGCTGACGCCGGTGACCGACGCTCCGGTCACCCCGGAGGAGGCCACGGTGAAGTCGCCCACGCCGACCGAGCCGCCCTGCACGTCCTCCGAGAACAGCACGCGCAAGGTGACCGAGGCGGCATTGGTCAGGGGCCCCGCCGGCGTCTGGCGTGTGATGGCGGAGACGGCCGGGAGGACGCCGATGCCACCACCGGCGTGCGTCCCGCTGTTGGGCGAGCCGATGCTGCTCCCGGCGAAGTCGTGCACGCCGGTGCTCGCCGTGACCGTGATGTCGCCGCCGTCGACCATCTCGCCGGCCGCCCAGGTCAGCCGATAGGTGTTTCCCGACTGGAGCACGGCGCTCGACGGATTCGCCGCCAGTGTCCCTTGGCCCGTCCCCGACAGCGTGTAGTTGCCCGGCGTGGTCACACCGCTGCCCATTGCCTCGCTGAACGTGACGTCGACGGTCGTCCCGTCGACGACGCTCACCCCGGTGACCGTTGGCGGGATCGGGTCGAGGAGCGCCGGGGTGTTGATGAACGCGTCGGCGAGCGCGCCCGAGCCGGCGAGCGAGTTGAAGACCCGCATCCGCGTGATCTCCTGCGTCCCGGAGCCCGGCGTGATCAGGGTGCCGCTCTGGGTGAAGATCGTGATCGACGACAGCCGGAGAACGCGGATGTGATACGTGCTCGCGCCCGTGAGCGTGAAGACGATGTCGAGACCCTGGTTGGTGAAGGCGGGGCTACCCGACATGTCGGCGACGCCCGCCGAGTCGCTGATCCGGTACGAGCTGCCGCCGCCCGTGAAGTAGAATTCGAAGAGATTCTGATTCGCCGCGTTGCGCAGCCCGAACCCCACTGAGTTGCCGGCGGCGATGTTGCCGTTGTCGAGCTGAAGGCGGAACTGATCACCCACGCGCATGGCGAACGGGAAGTCCCGGATCGCGGAGGTCGTCGTGCCGCCGTTGTTGTAGAACCCCAGAGCCATCGTCGGCTCGAAGGGCGACGAGAGATTGGGTGTGCTGATGTCCGCGTCGAGGTTCGTGTCCCCCCCCGAGTTGTTGTTGACGGAGTTCGCCCGGAAGAAGCCGCCGTTGCCCGTGTCGGGATTCGGCGAGAGCGACCAGGCGCCGCCCCACCCCGTGCCGCCGCTGTCGCCGTCGTTCCAGTCCCCGTAGGCCGCGTCGTTCGCGTCGTCGCGCGCGTAGAACGCTCCCGCCGACACGATGACATTGTCGACGGCGAGCGCCTGTGCGTTGTCATCACCGCCCACGCCCTGGTACGTCCACCGGACGTAGAGATTGGCGCCGTTCGCGACCGAGAGCCCATCGATCGTCACCAGCCGCTGGAACTGCTGGGGCGGATTGTAGACCGTCGTGTTGTTCGCGTCCGAGGCGAAGCTGAAGTTGCCGGCCGGCACCGCCGTCCATGTCGAGCCGTCCGTGCTGACGAAGAACGTCCAGTCCACCGCGCGCGTGCCCGAGCGGTACTTTTCGTAGCGCCACTGGACGGTCACGGTGGAGAGTGTCGCCCCGGTGTTGTTGGTCAGGCCGAGAATCAGGTGACGCGGGCCAGTTGTCACGCCGTCCGTGAGAAAGCCCGGGGCACGCTCCGTCGAGGTGCCGGTCACGCTGTTTGCGCAGTTGTACACGCCGGCCGCCGAGCCACCCGCGAACACGCCGGTCCCTGTCGTCCCCGCGGCGTGCGTCGTCGCGGTCGTCTGCCCCACGTCCCAGGCGGGCGATGCGCCCGTGTTGAACTGCCATCCGCTCGGGAGGGACGCGGTGGCGGATGTGCCGATGGTGTTGAAGTCCTCGCGGGCGAATCCGCGAGGCGGCCCCGCGGCCAGCGAGACAGTGGCGGAGGCCGCCCAGGCCGAGGGGGACACCGCGGCGATGAGCGCTCCGGAGAGTATGAGACCAGACAATGACCTGGACATGGCCAAGCCCTCCCTGTGGGAACCCGATGATCGAGGGGAGAGAATCCCCAACCCGTTGAATCGATTGAACTGCCGGACCTCGAAAACTTATGTCAAGTACAATCGAAAAGCAGTCGACGTCCGAGCCACTGGACTCCACACAGATGACCGGAAGGAGAGAATTTGGACCGGATCTCCTTGGCAAAGAGCACGTCTCTGTGGTCTCCTCTCGTTTGGATCGATTTCAATTCCCATTGACAGAAGTTGCCCGTTGGTGCGACACGGGCCCCAGCATCACCAGCGGGGTGGGGTTCACCGGAATGGAGTTCACGCGTCGACGTCTGGCACTGGCACTCGCGCTCGCCGCCACAACCCCCGCGGCATCACCCGACGTCATTCTCCAGTACTTCGAGAGCCGCTGGGAAACCATCGAGCGGCGCATGCCCGACATCTTCATGGCGTGCTACGACGCCCTGTGGGTTCCCCCGCCCGGCCGGGCCGACACCGGCGGATTCTCCGTCGGCTACGACTGCTTCGACCGCTTCGACCTCGGATCCGGAACGAACCGGACCCTCTACGGCACCGAGGCGGGCCTCCGTCAACTCATCCGGGAGGCGCACCGGGCGGGAATCCTCGTCTACCCAGACCTCGTGCTGAACCACAATGGCTTCCGCGACCTCGGCACGCCGGGTTTCGTGGCGGCGGGAGATTACCCCGGCTTCGCCGTGACGACGCCCGGCGACATCGACGGCGACTTCCACGGGCGCTACGAGGGCGGCGACTGGAACGGGCGAACCTCGGGTCTGATCGACATCGCCCAGGAGAAGAACCATGTCTTCATCCGCCACCCGGTGACGCCGGGAAACCCGCAGAACATCCCCAACGAGACGCCGCGCGAGTCGAATCGCCGCTTCTACCCCGACACGGACTTCAACTCACCGGCGCATCTGGGCAACACGTCGGGTGACGTCCACACGCCGTCGGGATTCAACCTGACGCGGCCCGAGGCGGGCGACCCCGTGCCCGAGAACGCGACGGGCCTGCTGCTGCGGCACATCCGGTGGATGCGCGAGGTCATCGGTGCCGACGGATTCCGCATCGACGCGATGAAGCACATCCCGCAGTGGTTCTACGACAACTACTACGACGCCGCGCTCGCCGCGAGCGGCTCGCCGTTCAGCTTCGGCGAGGCGTTCGACACGAGCTTCGGCCTCCTGGCCTCGTACACTCGCAAGGACGGCTTTGGCAACCGCGACGTGCTCGACTTCCCGCTCTTCTACGCGATGCTCAGCGTCTTCAACGCGAACGGCTACGGGAACATGGCCGACCTCGAGTTCGCCTCGTTCGACGGCCAGGACGGCAACTTCAACGACGGGTCGCGCGGCGTGATGTTCGTCCAGAGCCACGACAGCTTCGGCCCCGAGGAGTCCAACCTGGCCCACGCCCACCTCCTGACCCGCACCGGCTACCCCATCGTCTACTTCAACGCCCGCGAGTTCGGAAACAACCGCGACTTTCCCAAGGACGGCAGGGGCGACGCGCTCGGCGGGCAGTTCGGCGACCGCATTCTGCGCCTCCTGGACATCAACGAGGAGCACGTCCGGGGGGCGCACCACACCCGCCACGCCGATAGCGACGTGTACATCTACGAGCGCGCCAACGCCTGCCTCGTGGGGCTCAACGACAACGAGGCCTTCGCCGCGAACCGCAGTGTCTTCAACTTGGCCTTCCGCAACGTGACGCTGGTCGAGCTCACGGGAAACCCCGGCGCCTCGCCGACGGTGAACGTCGACGGGGCCGGAAACGCCTCGGTGACGATCCCGAGCAACGGCAGCAGCCGCGGCTACGCGGTCTGGGGCCTGCCGCGACCGCGCGGGATCACCTCCGGGGCGCCATTCACGATCTCTCCTGTCGCCTCGGTCATCGCTCCCGATCCCTCCACCGCCTCCAACGCGACGCGCCGGCTGACCCCCATCGAGGTCGTCACGGCGAACTCGGCGACTCTCACGCTCCAGCTCGAGGACGAGGGGCTCGATGATCAGGCGATCCTCCGCGTCGACAATGGCGCGGTCGACGCTCTGGGCACGCCATACCAGGGCGGCCAGTTCACCGCGTACCAGGCGTTCGCCAGCGCGAGCCCGAGCTTCGGAGGCGGGACC
>JABWBI010000337.1 GCA_013360565.1 Candidatus Sumerlaeia bacterium
GGCCCCGCCCTGACATCGAGCCAGGCGATCCACGCCCACCTCGCGCCGCGGATGGCGACGCTCGAGCACGAGGAGTTCTGGCTCTTGCTCCTCGACACACGGCTGCGTCTCATCCGCGAGGTGACGGTGAGCCGCGGTGATCTCTCGGGCGCGACCGTTCACCCGCGCGAGGTCTTCAAGCACGCCATCCGCGAGTGCGCGGCCGCCGTCATCGCGGCGCACAACCACCCGAGCGGCGACCCGAGCCCGAGCTCCGAGGACCGCGAGATCACCGCGCAGCTGGCCCAGGCCGGCGAGATCGTCGGGATCCGCCTGCTCGATCATCTCATCATTGGGACCCAGGGCTACGTCAGCTTCGCCGACCGGGGATGGGTGTGACGCGGCGCCGGTGAGACCCCGGCTCGCCGCCGCCGTCAGCGGATGAGAATCGCCGTCCCGTCGAACTTGGTGAGGCGGAAGCCGTCGAACGGCTCGTTGAACGTGTGGAAATGGTCGCGCAGGATGTTGATGGCGACCTCCTCGCCGAGCAGATTGCCCTCCCGCGCATCGGTGCGCCAGTGGACGCCGCCGAAGTTGCGGCCGATGGCGATGTTGGAGGCGAGCTTGTTCAGCTCGCCGCCGACGGTCAGCGGCGGGCCGGTGTACGGCTCAAGCCCGAGGCCATCCGCGCGCGGCTGGACGGGATTCGGCAGAACCCACGACTCGTCATAGAGCGCCTTGAGAACCGTCACCGTCGCTCCCGCAAACGTCGCGTGACCGCCCGGATACGACGGATGCGACGGACACCCCTCGGGGTAGCCCAGCGGGAGGAAATATCCACCGATCTCCGTGAAGACGCGCGCGAGCACCTCGGAGAGGAGAAGCTCGGGCGGGATGGGGTACGGCCGATTGGATTCGATGAAGTGGTGAACGCGCCCCGCGTACTCCTCGGGCCGCAGCCGGCGGTGAACGCGCCACTTCTGAAACCACGCGGCCTTCAGTGCGCTGACGGCCGAGCGCGACATGAGGTCGATCACGCACGGGAGCCCAAATGTCACGAACCCCTCCTGGTTCGTGCCGGCCACGTACGGTAGCTCCGGACTCAGCTGCACGTCGAGCCCGTCCAGGATCAGCGCCGCATGGAGCCCCGCCTGGCAGGGGTAATCACGGTGCACCCACTCGGAGAGGTCGCGCCCCGTGCGAAGATGCCTCGGCACGGAATCGAACATGATCCGCTCGCGCGTCGTCGCGCCGTCCAGATTGATCAGCCAGTCCTCGGGGGTGAGCACGAAGTCCCGCCCCGGCACGGGCAGACGGAGGCGCTGCTCGACATCCATGGCCCCGTGGGGAATCGGCCGCAGCAGGAACTGCGAGAGGTACGGGCCCTCGAGATCACCCGCCCAGGGCCCGCGGAAGAGCGTCGCAGGTGTGACCACCCCGGCCTGCTTGGGTCCGCGGAAGTCGCTGAACCGCGAGAGGTCCTCGCAGGCCGTGGCCACAAGGGGATGCGTGGGATAGCCGGCAAAGGGCACATCGCGCAGCAGTGCCAACCAGTACAGCTCGGCCATCTCGGAGGCCTGCTCGGCGCTGTCGAAGCGCGGGGCGGCGGGGATGCCCAGCCGGTGCGAGTCGGCGCCCTCCATGTCGAAGGCCAGCGCAGCCTGCGGGCACACAAAGCGCAGCGTCCCGCCGAGCGGGACGGCGTCGAAGTCCGCGGGGCGGCCGCTGTTGCACGCGCGCACCAGGGCCGCCCAGGCCGTCAACTCCACCTCGCCGCTGTCATGGTGAGGCAGCCCCTTCGTGTGACTCGCGATCTTGTTGAGGTGGCGCGCCTCGTCACCGTTCACCGGATGGCCGGCCACCCGCTGGCGCAGGTGAAAGCGCGCCCGGCTCTTGCGCAGCTCGTAGGCCTCCTCGCGCCGCCGCCCCATCGGGCGCTTGCTCGTGGGCGAGAGACTGGCCTGGGCCGGCACCTCGCCCGGTGCGGCGGCGACCAGGCCACCGAGCACAAGGCCCGCCCCCGCGCCGCCCATCTGGCCGAGGAACTGCCTCCGCGTCGTCTCGCCGCAGGATTCGGCCTTGGCTTCGGGATCGGGGCCTTCGGGGACCATGGGCCATTGGGGCGCAGACGTGAGGCGTCCGTCAACCACCAGATCGATCGCGCTGGCGCCGCTGATGAGCCGCCACCTTGCTGCGGTTGCCACACGCGCTCATCGAGCACCAGCGGCGCGTGTGGCTCTTCGTCGTGTCGAGGAAGACGAGAATGCAGCGGTCGTTGTCGCACCGGCGCACAAGTGAGAGATCACCCTCGCACAGGAGCGTCGCGGCGGCCTCGGCGACCGGCACGAGCAGCTGCATCGGGTTCACCGACTCAGGGCGCACCTCCCGCGCAAAGCCGCGCCTCGTGGGGACGACCTCCGGGAAGCCGACCCCGTGGCGCAGAACCTCGTTGATCGCCTCGACCGTCGCGGGCGGCACCGGCTTGCCCATGGCCAGACGTTCGGCCATCTCGCGCAGCGCCGCACGCAGCGCCAGCGCCTGCTTGAGCACCTTCTGCGCCTCACGCCGGCCTGCCCAGCGCCCGCGGGCCGTCTCGGCCTCGTCCGAGGAGAGGAGGCCGGCCTGCACCAGCCATGACAGGAGATCGCCGAAGTCGCCGAGTGTGTCGACGCGCCAGCCCTGGACGACCATCTCGGTGTTCACGAAATCGAGGCACGGCTGATTGGCGAGGAAGAGGAAGCGGGAGGGGACGGTCTCGGACACGGATGAAACCTTCAAAAAAGCAGTTGACAGGTTACACCCCTCCTGGATAACTGTCAAATATACAAAATGACGGTTAGTCCGTCAGCCAACCCCAAGGAGCTCCCTCACCATGTCACCGGCCTCTCTCCGCACCGGCCACGTCGGCCTCAACATCACCGAAATCGACCGTTCCATCGCCTTCTACCAGAACGTGCTGGGATTCGACCTCCTCCACCGCTCGGACGTCCCCGGCCGCCGCTTCGCCTTCCTCGGCCAGGGAGGTGAGCTCATCCTGACCCTCTGGCAACAGAGCGACGGGGCCTTCGCCGAGCGCCAGCCGGGGCTGCACCACCTCGCGTTCGAGGTTCCATCTGTCGCCGACGTGGAGGCCGCCGAGCAGCGCCTCCAGGCGCTCGGCGTCGAGTTTCAGTACGAGGGCATCGTGCCGCACGCCGAGGGCTCCGACTCGGGAGGGATCTTCTTCCGGGATCCCGATGGCATCCGGCTCGAGGTCTACACCCCGTCGGGCGTCCGCGCTCACGCGGCGGTCTGTGACGGGCCGGCCTGCGGGTTCTTCTGATGAGCGCGCCGTTTCACGAGGGCGAGCTCACCGTCCAGCGCCTTGCGGGCGTCGAGCGCGCCGCGGCAGCCGTCGGCGGCTCGATCCACCGCCGGATGCCCCCGCCG
>JABWBI010000338.1 GCA_013360565.1 Candidatus Sumerlaeia bacterium
GAACGCCCGGGGCGAGCGGTCTCGCGTCCAGGATCTCGACGCGGCTCCCGGCGCCGCCCTCGTGGATGCGGATCTCCGGCAACCGCGCGGGAAGCTCGAACGACTCCCGCTGCCCGTCGCCCGCGAAGATGCCGGGCATCGCGGGCGTCCCGTCCTCGGTCTCCCCGGCCTTGAGGCGCAGCAGGATCCCGTGGAGGTCGACCTGGCGGATCGTCACCTTGCCGGCGAGGAGATCCCCGTGGTCCACCGTGAGCACGAGTCGCTCGATCTCGGCGGCGGTCACGCGGTCCCCGCCGGGATAGTAGATCCTGAGCCCGGTGATCTCGATGCCCGTGTCGAGGCCGACGACCACGTCGTCGAACTCGTGCTCCGCCGTCAGGAGCCCGGAGAGCGCCTCGGCGACCTGCCGCTCGAGCGTGTCCGGGCGGAGCCGGTGCGCGATGAAGATCGTCGCTCCGAGTCCGACGCCGAGGATCAGCAGCGCGAACGCGCGGCCGAGCGTGAAGCGGCGGCGGGGCATGGCCATGGAGGGGCTCCGGGGAACCACCCGAATTCTATCGGTGCGCGGACGGGCTTTCCCAAACGCCCGGCCGTCTCAGGACGGTAAAGCCCTTTTCCGGCGCGGCGGTCGTCCCGCCCCGGAACGTGCGGGCCACGCGCTTCCCGAGGCGGGTCAGGATCTCGTAGGGGATCGTCCCCGCGCGGTCCGCGAGCTCCTTCACGGTCACGCGCTCCCCGCCCGAGGCGCCGATGAGGACCACCTCGTCCCCGACGGAGACGCCGGGGACCCGGCCGACATCCACCATGAGGTAGTCCATCGAGATGCGCCCGACCACCGGCGCGCGGTGCCCGCGCACGAGCACCTCGCCCTTGCCCGAGAGGCTCCACGGATACCCGTCGTTGTATCCGACGGGCAGCGTCGCCACGCGCGTGCGGCGGCGCGTGACGTGCGTGCCGTCGTAGCCGACCGGGGCGCCCGCCTCGAAGTCCTTGAGGAAGATGATCTGCGTCTTGAGCGTGAGGACCGGCTGCAGTCCCATGGCGTCATCCGGCTGTCCCATGCCCGCGGGCACGAGGCCGTAGAGCATGATCCCCGGCCGCACGAGGGTCGACCACGCGGGCGGCAGGTCCATGATCCCCGCACTGTTGGAGATGTGCGCGTGGTCGAAGACGACGCCGTGGGCGCGCAGCGCGCGCGCCAGACCGAAGAAGGTCTCGATCTGGCGCAGGGAGAACGACTTGTCGCGCTCGTCCGCGACGGGGAAGTGGCTGCAGATCCCTGCGAGGTGGAAGCCCCCCTGGCCCTCGATCCACCGGCAGAACTCGAGTGCTTCGCCCGGCGTCAGGCCCACGCGGCCCATGCCGGTGTCGACCTTCACGTGGACGCGGAGGGGCTCGGCAGCGGTCCCGCGGAGGGGGGCGAGCGCCTCGATCTGATCCCGGCGCA
Source organism: Candidatus Sumerlaeia bacterium (assembly GCA_013360565.1). Lineage (GTDB taxonomy): Bacteria > Sumerlaeota > Sumerlaeia > JABWBI01 > JABWBI01 > JABWBI01. The sequence continues at coordinate 1,448 of JABWBI010000338.1, forward strand.
CCACGACGGGTTCGAGTCGCGCCCGCACGACCGCCTCCGCCTGCTCGGGGAGAAAGGGCGTGAGCAGGGCGATGGGCCCGTCGATCCCGGCGTCGCGCAGCTCCTGCCCCTCGCTCGCGCGGGCGACGCAGAGCCCATCGACGCCCCATTCGCGGAGCCAGCGGCTGACAAGCACGGCGCCGTGGCCGTAGGCATTGGCTTTGACCGCGGGCCAGATCTGCGGCTGGGGCCCGACGCGGGCGCGGATGCCGCGCAGGTTGCTCTCGAGCGCCGAGCGCGAGATCTCGGCCCAGGTGGGAGAGGCGGCCGGGGCAGACATGAGGGGGCCAGAGAGCCACAGCCGAGCACGAGAATCACGGGGAAAAAGTCCGTGAAACTCGGTGGCCGCTGTGGCTCGGTGGTCCCGCATTTCCTCCGGAGACGTTCCCGGCCATGGCCCTGAACGCACCCACGCCCCTCATCGCCGCCCCGGGCCCGTGGACACCGCCCGAGGGGGTGACGAATCACGCCGGGGGCCCGGTCGCGCCGGACGCGCTGTTCTTCGAGCCGCCGCCGCCCGAGATCGGGACGCCGGTGTCCGCCCACAGCACGGTCACGGCGACGAAGACAGGGCGGACGAAGGGGTTCCGCCTGGGGTTGGCGCTGTTCACCGGCGCGCTGGTGGGGGTGACGGCGGACTGGGCGTATGAGCGGGTCTTCACCGATCAGGCACCGACGGCGATGATCGGCTGGCCGTGGCTCGCGGCGGGTGCCATCATCGGCGCGCTGACCTTCGTCCTGACGGCCTCGCATCCCACGGTGACGTACACCGGGACCCACGGCGTCGCCAAGATCCGCCGGCGCGGAGGCCTCGGCGGCGCGCCGGAGGCCGACATCTTTCCGTTCAGCGAGGCCTCCGAGCTCCGCACGTCGCAGACGCGGCAGTACTACAACGGCGTCTACACCGGAACGGCTTACCACTTCACGTGGAGCAACTTCGCCGGCGGCACCCGCTTTCGGCTCCACGGCAGCTATCGCGACAAGAGCGGCTGGCCGAAGGACAAGGACCCGTTCCACTTCGCCCTCGCGGCGGAGCGCGCCTGGACCAACCACCTCGCGTCCCAGATCCAGACGGAGCTCCAGAGCCAGGGGCACGTCCAGTTCAACCTGATCAAGAACCAGTGGATTCGCCTGGGGCCCGGGTTCATCGAGATCTTCCTCGGCAAGGAGGCCGAGCGGCTCACCGTGGATGACATCAAGGAGCTGACCGTCAACTCCGGTACGTTCATCATCCGCGACCGGGAAGCCAGGCGCTTCAGCCGTCAAGGCGTGTTCAAGTTCTCCTACGTGAACTTGGCCAACGCGAAGATGTTCCTCATCGCCCTCGACCACTTCCTGGGATACCGGTTCGAGAATCCGCCTTCGTGACGCGACATGTGCTGTTCATTGCACACATAGTGGGCATCTGCGGAGATATAATGCATCATTTGCTCTTGACAAGCGTCTGTGATCTCGCACATGCTCTGATCCGCACTCCTCTCCTCGCTCCGGTGCCGCGGAGCTGAGCCGACAGAGGACCGGCAGGCAAAGCGCGGCCACGACTTTGGCGGTCCCTGTCGGCTCGGCATCGCGGCATTGGCTCGATCTTCTCGATCCCCTCGACTGCGCCGGTCTCCTCCTTGCCAAGGTCACCCCGCCGGTTCTCTACTGACCGCTGTGACCTCACCCCGCGCCCTCACCCTGCTGGCCCGGTTCGATGAAGATCGCCCGGCCCTTCGCCGGCGCCTCGACGAGGCCGCGACGGCCCCGGCGGCCGCCGACTGCATCCGCGAGCATCTCGCGCGGCTTCAGAGGGCCCATGTCGATTCGCTGACGCTTCACCAGGCCCGGCTGTTCGCGTATTTCTTGGAGATCCTCGGTGACGCGGCCGGGGTCCTCGCCGCGGCGGACCGGGTCGAGACCTCACCGGCGCCCC
>JABWBI010000339.1 GCA_013360565.1 Candidatus Sumerlaeia bacterium
CTCCCCGCCGAGGTCCGCCGCGGCCCGGCGCTGCATGTTGGCGGCGACGGCCGCCGCGTCGGTCGTCCGGTTGTTGAAGATCTGCGACATCTGAGCATCGAGAACGCCACGCACCGACTCCCACTCGGGCATGCGCGGTTCGAAGGCGGCATACTCGAGCTGGCTGGCGCAGATGCCGAGGTTGGGGTCGGCGGCCAGCTTCTCCTGAAGCTCGGGCACCTGCAGCGAGGAGCGCCGCACCGGCATGTACCCGCTGACGGCCGCGAAGTGCGCGGAGTTCTCGCTGTTGGTCAGGAAGTGCAAGAACTGCCAAGCGGCATTGGTCACCTCGGGCGAGTGGCCGTTGATGATGCCGACATTGGTCCCCTGGCTGAGCACCTGCCGCGGGTGGTCGCCGTTCGACGGCAGCGGGGCGACCGTCCAGCGGAAGGTCTGGCCGACGGCGTCTTCGGTGTAGGGCAGCCCGGCGCTCGAGCCGACGAAGATGGCGACGGTCTGCGACGCGAAGGCCTGGGTGAGATAGTTCTCCTCGACGAACATCGAGTTGTCGGCCCACTTCATCTGGAGGAGCAGGTCGAGCGTCTCGATCGAAGCCTGACCATCGAGGTTGAGGCGGTCGCCGGTGAAAAACTCGCCGCCGTTCATCAGGAAGAAGGGGGTGAATGCCTCGATGAACGGGCGCGAGCCGAAGCCGTAGCGGTTGGCCGCCGTGTCGGTGAGGGCGCGGCAGACCTCGCGGAGGTCCGCCCACGTCTCGGGCAGGGCGAGGCCCGCGGCCTCGAGCCGGTCGAGGTTCACGTAGAGCATGTAGACACTCTTGTTGAAGGGCAGCGTGACGGCGCGGCCATCCCAGGTGTTGTTGGCGAGGAAGCCCGGAAAGAAGTCCTGAAGATCGGCGGTGGCCTCGGCCCCGGCGGCATCGATGAAGTCCTGCACCGGGACGATGAGGTCCTGCTCCATGAACTCCGTCGTCCAGCTCTCGTAGAGCTGGCTCATGACGGGCCGCGAGGTGCTGGCCATGGCGGCGAAGAGAGCCGTGCGGAGATCGCGGTAACCGCCCTGGTAGGTCGCGTTGACGCGGACATTGGGATGATCGGCCTGGAAGGCCTGGATGATGTCGTTGAGCGCGGCCTCGTGCTCCTGCGCGATGGCGTGCCAGAGCGTGAGCTCGATGGGTGTGGCCTCGGCGGCCGGCGGGCTGGCTTCGGAGGAGGCGGGAGCGCTGGGACTTTCATCGCCCGCTCCGCCGCCGCAGGCGGCAAGCACGGCCCCGAGGGCGGTCCCGAGCAGAGTGGATCGAAGCTTCATGGCACGCATCATCGCTGGCGCTCCTCCGATTGAGAATCCGGTGGCGCCGAATGGTGACTTCCGGGCGGCTCGAAGACAATACCAATCTGGGAACGGGACCGGTCGAGGTGACGCCGGGGTTGACAAACCGGTCCATCTGGGGTCCCATGCGTCAGTTCTTATGCTGAACGCACAGAAGCCAACGCTCAGTCAGTCCGCGCACGAGTTGTTCTCGCTCCTGGCCCGGCTTCTGCGGCAGCAGTTCGGCCCTCGCCGACCCATCGCGACGCGCCACTGACCCCGCTTTCCCTCCTGCACCGCCGCCGTTTCGTCTCACCCGGGCGAGGCCGGTGGGTCCCTTGTCTCTGGCTCGCCCTGAGTCTCGCGGCGGGCTGCAATCGGCTCAGCGTCTGGACCCCCGCCACCCCCCTCGGCGGAGAGGCTCCCGTCGTCGTTCTGGTCCATGCCATCTGGCGCTGGCCGGCCTACTCGATGCGCCGGCTCTGGCGGGAGGGTATCCGCCAAGGCTACGAGGTCGTCTACTTCCGCTACAGCGGCCTGCGGGCGGATCTCCACTCGAATGCCGACCGGCTCGGGGCTGCGCTCTCCCGGTTCCAAGGGCGCCGCGTCCACTTCATCACTCACAGCTACGGGGGCCTGATCGTGCGCGAACTGCTCGAGCGAGACCAGCGCGGCACGGAGGGCCGGGTCGTCATGATCGGGACGCCGAATCAGGGATCTCACTTTGCCCAGCGGTGGTGCCGGACGCTCCCCTACAGGCTGATCTTCGGGCGCGGCGGCCCCCAGCTGACACCTCGGGGGGCGCGGCGGCTCGCTGAGCCGGCGCTCGAGTTCGGGATCATTGCGGGGACGGGGTCCGACATCAACCCCTACACGGTCGGCGCGAATGATGGGGTCGTCGGCGTGAGCGAGACCTATCTGCCCGGGGCCCGCGAGTTCCGGACGATCGATGGCGGCCACGAGGAGCTTCCGAACGACCCCCGCGTCGTCACCGCCGCTTATCGCTTTCTGGAGACGGGAACGTTTGGGTTGGACCCCGCGCCCTGAAGAGTCGAGGTCGCCACGCGATTGCTTCCGCCTTGACATGACCTGGGTTGGCTCTTAGCTTTCGCCGCAGACCCTGTGGCGCGGGGGGACGTGGCCGCAGCGGAGAACACTCGTCGCCGGGCGCGTGCGCGCCTCCGGTGCTGAGGAGACGGTGTGACAGACACCATCGCCTGGGTGAAATGCCGATGAGGTCAGAGAGCTACGGGGGGAACCTCGGTGACCTGCTCCTGCGCGACGGTCTGGTGACGAACGACGCGCTCGATGAGGCGGTCAAGCGTCAGCAGCAGACCAACCAGCCGCTCGGCCGCATTCTGGTCGAGATGAACGCCATCAGCGAGTCGGTCAAACTCAACTTTTTCCACAAGCGCTTCGGCCATGAGATCGTCTCGCTGCGCGACCACAAGATCCCCGACATCCTCTACACATACATCCCGCGCTCGACGGCGCTGAAGTACCGGGTGGTTCCGTACAAGCTGGAGGGGGACACACTCGTGGTCGCGATGGAGGACCCCTCCAACCTGGTCACGCTTGACAACCTGAAGGTGCAGATTGGGCTCAAAATCCGGCCCGTCATTGCCTCGTACTCGGACATCGAGGCCGCCCTCGAGCAGTTCCCCCAGACCGAAGAGGACGAGGCCGAGGAGGCTGTCGCGGCGCCCAGCGGCGGCGGAAAGCTCTTCAAGTACCTCTTCTTCCCGGTCGTGGCCTTCCTGCCGCTGGCGACCGTCATCGCGCTGCTGCTGTTCAGCGACGACTTTCAAAAGCGTGTGCTGCTGCACCCGCCGTGGGGCTTTGACACGCAGGACATGGTCCTCTCGATCGTCCTGCTGTGGGGCCTGTGGTCGCTCATCATCTACGAGCTCGATGGCCTCTTCGTGAATCCCGAGAAGCGCTGACCGCGCTGGCCCTCGCGGCTCCGCCGGAGCACGCTGACGGGCTCCGGCCGCCGTGATGACCGATTCCCCGCCCCCCGCCGCCCCCGTGCCGCGACCGCGCC
>JABWBI010000340.1 GCA_013360565.1 Candidatus Sumerlaeia bacterium
AGCTCGCCGCCACCCTGGGCATGGGTGAGGGCGCCGTCCGCGTGGCCCTGCACCGCCTCCGGCGCCGCTACCGCGAGCGCCTGCGGGCCGAGATCGCCGAGACGGTCGAGACGCCGGAGGAGGTCGACGACGAGATTCGCCACCTGTTCGAGTCGCTCGGCCGCTGAGAGTTCGTTCGCCGCGCTGTAACCTTCCCGGCCTCTCTCCTCTTTCACCGGGTGAGACCGCCGATGGAGCCCGAAGAGATGCCCGACCAGCCCCGCTGCCCGCAGTGTGGAGCGCCGATGCCGCCCGACGCCGATCCGAGAGGACCGTGCCCCCAGTGCCTGCTCGGGGCCGCACTCCCCCCCTCCGGCGAGGAGTCCACGGCGGAGGCCACCATCGTCGACGCGCCGCCCCTCGGAGAGATCGCCGCCGAGTTCCCGCAGCTCGAGATCCTCGACCTCCTCGGCCAGGGAGGCATGGGCGTCGTCTACCGCGCGCGTCAGCCGCATCTCGACCGCGTCGTCGCGCTCAAGGTCCTGCCCGCGCAGCGGCAGAGCGACCCTGCCTATCACGAGCGATTCGTCCGCGAGGCACGCGCGCTGGCCAAGCTGAGCCATCCGCACATCGTGGGCATCCATGACTTCGGCCAGACGCCGGGGGGACGGCCCTACTTCCTGATGGAGTACGTCGACGGCGTGAATCTGCGCGAGGCACTTCGCGGCGGCCACCTCTCACCGCAGCAGGCCCTCTCGATCGTACCCCAGATCTGCGACGCCCTCCAGTTCGCGCACGACGAGGGCATCGTCCACCGCGACATCAAGCCCGAGAACGTCCTGCTGGACCGGCGAGGGCGCGTCAAGATCGCCGACTTCGGCATCGCCAAGATTCTCGGGCGGGAGACGGGCGGCGTGACGCTCACGCAGACCGGCCAGGCCGTCGGCACCCCTCGCTACATGGCCCCCGAGCAGCTCGACCACCCCGAGGAGGTCGACCACCGCGCCGACATCTACTCGCTCGGCGTCGTCTTCTACGAGATGCTCACCGGCGAACTGCCGATGGGCCGCTTCGCCCCGCCCTCGCGCAGGGTCCAGGTCGACGTCCGCCTCGACGAGGTCGTCCTCCGCGCCCTCGAGCGCGAACCCGAGCACCGGTACCAGCAGGCGAGTGAGGTCAAGATGCGCGTCGAGACCATCGCCGGGACGCCTCCCCCGCCTCCGCCAGCGTCTGCGCCTGAAATGCCGCCCCACGAGGTGTACCGCCGCTGGCGGCACCGGATGACGCTCACGCCCGGGCGCGAGCACCTGCGGCGAGCGCTCCTGGCGGGAGGACTGCTCGTGCTTCTCGGATTCTGGAATCTCGCCGATCAGCCCGGACCGCCCGGGGGCGGCGAGGGCGGGCCAGGGTGGGCGCAGATGCAGCTGCTGCTGCGCGCGCTCGCGTGGATCGGCCTCGTCGTCGCGATCCTCTCGCGCCGCATCGCCAGCATCGGCCTGACCGTCGAGGAGCAGCGGCACATCGCCGAGCTTCGCCGCCAAGCCCGCGAGACCGGCACGCCGCGCGTGCTGATCTGGGGCCTCGCGGCCTTCGCGCTGAGCTTCGCTCTTCTCGTGGGAGTGTTCACCGTCCGACCTCCCCACGTGACTGACCCCGGCTCGGTGCAGATCGTCTTTCTCCCCGGAAGGCTGCTGCTCCTGCTGGCCGCCGCCGGGCCCTTCGTCATGACCGCCTGCGGACTGGCCGGGCTGCGTCTGATCCGGCACAGCCACCCCCGGCGGCCCGGCCTGCACCTCGCCCTCTTCGAGGCGCTCGCCGTGCCTCTGCTCCTCTTCGACGGGCTGATTGTCTGGACGACCCGCGTGCTCATCGAGCTCCTCACCCAGGACCACGTCCGCTGGAGCCGCGCGATGCCCTTCGGGCTGCTGCTGTGCGTCCTGATCAACTTCGCAATTGTGCGGTGGGTCTGGCGAGCAATGAGTCGGCCGGCTGCGGGCTCAGCCCACCCGGAGCGCTGATCGAACCGGCGGCGCCGGTGAACTTCAGTCCACCCGGTAGTGACACCCGCGGCTGACGCGGTTCTGCAGCGCCGCGTACGTCACCGCGAGCGCCGCCTGGCAGCCGTTGCGGAGGCCCAGGATCGGGTCGGTCAGCCGGGCCCGCGCGTAGAACTCCTCGATCTCCAGCTGGAGCTCCCGCAGCAGCGCGAGGGCGCGCTTCATCCGCTTCGTCGTCCGCACGAGGCCGACGTAGTTCCACATCGTGTGCTTGATCGTCAGCCAGTCCTGGAGAATCAGCGCCGGGTCGATTGGCTCCTGCTCGGCGCGCCAGGGTTCGATCCTCGGCACCCGCAGACTCCGCCGCTCGCGCGCCAGCCACCTGGCAATCGACTCGCCCGCCTGCGTGCCCCACACCAGGCCCTCGAGCAGAGAGGTCGACGCGAGACGATTGGCGCCGTGCAGCCCCGTGCACGCCACCTCGCCCACCGCCCGCAGGCGGCGGATCGACGTCCGGCCCTCCAGGTCGACCGCGACGCCCCCGCAGGAGTAGTGGGCCGCCGGGACGACGGGGATCGGCTGCTTGGTGATGTCGATGCCGAACTCCAGACACCGCGCGTGGATGTGCGGGAAGCGGCCGCGCACCCAGTCCGCCGGGCGGTGCGTGATGTCCAGAAAGACGCACTCCGAGGCCGTCTGAAGCATCTCCTCGTGGATGGCCCGCGCCACCACGTCACGCGGCGCCAAGCTGCCGCGCCGGTGATAGCGCTTCATGAACGCCGTCCCATCGCGCCGGATCAGCTCGCCCCCCTCGCCGCGCACCGCCTCGCTGATCAGAAACCGGTCGGCGTCCGGGTGGTAGAGCGCCGTCGGGTGGAACTGGATGTACTCGAGGTTCAGAGTCCGCGCCCCCGCACGGTAGGCCATCGCCAAGCCGTCGCCCCGCGCGCCGTTCGGATTGGTCGTGTGCAGGAACAGCCGGCCGAGCCCCCCCGTCGCCAGCACCGTCTCCCCCGCCACGATCGGGACCACCTCACGCCTGTCGCGCAGAAGCACGAACGCGCCGAAGCACGTCGGCGGCTCGTAGGCGTCGATGGGATCGTGCGAGTGGTGCGACAGCGTCAGCAGATCCACCGCCGACGCGCCCTCCACGACGGTGATGCGCCGCTCGCGCCGCATCGCCGCCAGCATCGCGAGCCCGATCGCCCGCCCCGTCAGATCCTCGACGTGGATGATCCGCGGGACACTGTGCGCCGCCTCCTCCGTGAAGTCGATCATCCCGCGCCCCGCCCGCGCGAAGGGGATCTTCAGCTCGTCGATCAGCAGCCGCTTGACCAGCACCGGGCCCCGCCGGGCCAGCAGCTCGGCCGCG
>JABWBI010000341.1 GCA_013360565.1 Candidatus Sumerlaeia bacterium
CTCGAGCGCGGCGGCGACTCCCCCGGGACCGCCGCCGATGACGGCGACGTCGTGGGCGAGGGTGCCGGTGGCCAAGTCCCTGGGCGCAAGGCCCGAGACGCGCAGGAGATGCCCCTCAGGCACGGGGCTGGGTGCGGCGCTCGTAGCAGAGTTCGTAGACACTGAATCTGCGGCTCATTCCCTTGAGGACGATCTCGGGAATGTGTCTCACCTCATGGATCGACGTCTGCAAGAACTCTTTCGCCCCCGTCCGGAGCGCGTCGTGGGTGGATTCGCCGATGAGCACCTGCCCCGGCCCTGCATTGGCCTGAAGGCGCGCCGCGACGTTCACCTCGTCGCCGAGCGCCGTGTACTCGATGCGGTCGCGGCCGACGATGCCGACGATCGCCTCGCCGCTGTTGACGCCGGCGCCGACGTGGATCTCCCGGTCGAAGCGCGGACGCAGGACCTCGGCGTTGAGCCGGGCGACGGCGAGCTGAATGTCCACGGCCGCCCGGCAGGCGGCCTCCTCGGGGTGGGGGAGCGTGCGCGGGGCGTTGAAGAGCGCCATGATCGCGTCACCGATGAACTTGTTCGGGATGCCCCCGTGGCGCTGAATGGCCTGGACGGCGAGGTGGTAGTACTCGCTGAGGATCGCGACCACCGCCTCCGGCGACGTCCGCTCCGTCAGTGTCGTGAACCCGCGGATGTCGACGAAGAGCGTCGTGATGTGGCGCTTCTGGCCCCACAGGGCAGGGTCGTCGAGGTTCTGCAGAATCTCCTCCACCACCTCCGGGCTCGTGTACTTCTCGAACGCGGCCCGGATCACCGCCCGCCGCTTGTCCTCGTTCACCAGGTGGTAGACGAGGATCAGAATCCCGCCGAGCACCAGCGTCAGCATCGGAACGACGACCGGCAGCCAGACGCTCCAGCGCCAGAACACGAGCCACGCCGCCCCCAGATAGCCCGGCAACACCACCGCCGCGAAGATGAACGATCGCATGTATCCGATGCGCCCGAAGTAGAACCCCGAGAGAAGGCCGATCAGGAGCGTCACCGCCGGCTCCGCCCATGCAGGGGCGCGGTGGACGAAGTCGCGGTTGAGGATCGAGTGGATCACGTTGGCGTGCAGCGTGATCATCGGCAAGTGGCGGTCGATGGGCGTCGGCCGGATGTCCGTCGATCCGACGGCGATGTCGCCGAGAAGAACCGTCGCCCCCCGGAAGATCGACGTGTCGAGCGTCCGCGTGTCGATCTCCAGCCGCGGCGGCACCTCGGGAGACCGCGCGAGGGCCCGCGCGACGGCCATCAGCGTCCCGGCGGACAGCCCCCGCTCGGTGAACGTCCGTCCCTCGCGGAAGTTCACGAGCATCTCGCCGTGCTCGTTGATGGGGATGCGCGTTGTCACCGGGGGCGTTCCACTCTCGAACTCGATCGCGTCCCCGAAACGCACGCGCAGGTCGCGCAGTCGCACCCCGAGCCGGTCGAGAACGGCTCGGAGACTGATCGAGGGGTAGAGGTTGTCTCCGAGGCGAGGGTCGTGGAAGCGGATGAGGAGTGGGGCGTCGCGGACGACCCCGTCGCCGGCGGGCCGGACATTGATCGCGCCGAGGCCCCGCGCGGCGGCCATCAGCGTCTCGGTGGGCAGCTTGATCTCCTGCGCCTGGATGCCCGGGCCGAACTCGCCTCCCATCTCCGCCCGGTAGGGGAGAAACCAGTCCTGCGTGATGGCGATCTTGCGCTGATTGTTGACCTCGGCGCTCGGGTACTGCTGGGTGATGTAGAAGTGATACGGCAGGTACGTCGCCGGCGCGCCGGCGTTGCTCATCGCCAGGGCCATCATCCCGTCGAAATCGCGCTCGCTGATGAACACCACGTCGAACAGCAGTGTGCTCACGCCCAGCCGCGTGAACGTCTCAATCAGATCGTAGTAGAGCTGGCGGCTCTCGATCTCGTCCGGCATCGAGTCGTGATCGTAGTCCGTCAGGCCGGTCAGCAGCAGATCGGGCTGGAGCCGCTGCGGCGGCCGCGTCGCCATCCGCAGGTCGTAAGTCGCGTCCTCCATCAGCGTCAGGAGCTCGCCGGCCTGCGGCTGAAAGCGCAGCGCGAGCCAGGCGCCCGCCGCGAACAGCCCCAGCGCCAGGCTCATCCGGCGCGTCGCGACCGCCCGGCGGTCGAGAGGCCCGGCCATCGCTAGCGGAGCCCGCGGCTGCGCAGCTCGGTCTGCACGTCGTCGGGCAGGAGAATCATCTGCCGCAGATCGTCGGCCTGTCCCTGATTGAAGAGGCCGTTCGCCCCGTTCGAGATCAGCTCGCCGTAGATGTTGCCCGACCGGTCACTGCGCATACGCCGGTAGGTGATGGGCCGGTTCCACCCGTCGGTCACCGGGACGGCTGTCTCGATGGGCAGGTACGGGCCGCTCCACCCCGCCGCACCGGGGTCTTGCACCAGCGCGCGCCAGCCGTCGGCGCCGAATTCCTCGTCGCTCGGCGGCAGATCGCGGACGTCGCGCGCATAGGCGACGAACGCCGCCGCAAGCGCGCTCAGGAAGGCCGCCTGCCGGTTGTCGTTCTCGGTCCCCGCGTACTCCGCCTGTATCTGCGCGAACCGCTGCTGGTCCTGCCGATTGAGCTCGATCAGCCCGCCGATCGGGCCCGCGCCCGCCGGCGAGAACCCGCCGAGCTGGGCGTGCGCCTCGAGCGCCCACGCGTCCCACTCCTCCCACTCGCGCTGGAGGTCGAACGGAATCACCTCCGGCGCGCTCAGCCGCCCATCCTTGTCGCAGAAGACGGTGAATCCCGCGTACACGTCCCGGAACTGCCCCGCCTGCAGGATCGATGTCGCCCGCACGGTGCCCTGGACGACGCTCACGCGCGAGCCGACCTCCGGGCTGGCCTGCACGTTGAATGTCGTGCCGCGCACCCCGGCGGTCAGGTCCGGTGTCTGCACATTGAAGTTGATCCCGCCGGTGCTCTGGGGGTGCACGTCCACCCAGATGCTGCCGCGTACGAGCTCGAGCGTCACCTCGTCCCCCGCGTCGTTGATGGCCTGCAGGCGAAGGTGGGTGTTCGGAGGCAGGCGCACTTCGCCACGCCCGCGCAGCTGGATTTTCGTCCGGCCGGTGCCGGTCAGGATTTCGTTGCCCGCCTGCAGCTGCATCGGCAGCGTCGCCGGTTCCCAGTCCCCGCGCCGGTTCACCTGCGTCTCGCCGTCGAGCATGAAGAGGACGGCCACATAGCCCGGCGCGATGGGAGGCGGCGTGACCGCATCGGTGTTGGCATCGGCGGGCGAAGCCAGTCCCAAACCAACAAAACAGATCGCCAAAAAT
>JABWBI010000342.1 GCA_013360565.1 Candidatus Sumerlaeia bacterium
TCTTTCCCCCGAGGGGGAATAGGGGGCGGGGTGTTTGCGGGCCAAGGCCCCCGAAGGAAGGGCCGGGGCCGGCAAACACGCGGGCGGGAGGCGATTTTTTTTGTCTGAACTATGATTTTCGAATGATTATTGGGATGGACTATGATTTTTTTGGGAGAGGGCTTGAAATCATAGTTCATCAGTTAATCATATGAAAATCATAGTTCAAAATGAATAGTTGCGGGAGCTTAATCAAACTGAATATCACCATGAAAGACCTTCTCTCAACCCTTATTTTCCTCCTCGCCGCTGTGGCGGCCATGCAGGGGCAGCCTTCCCGCGACATCACCCTCTCTGCCGGCAAGCGGCTGGCGGGGGTGGTGGGCGTTTCGGCCTACCAGAGCGTGCCGCCGCTGCGCAATACCCTGAACGACGCCGATAGTATCGCTGCTACGCTGCGTTTTTTGGGATTTGAGGTGATGACTCTTCGCGATCCCAACAAACAGCAGTTAGACCTGTTTTTGGAGAACTATTTCAACAGGTTGGTGAAGGGTGATTACGAAGCTGCCCTGTTTTATTATTCGGGCCACGGGATATCGGTATCCGGCAACAACTATCTGGCGCCGGTGGATGCCCGGCGAAATTCATGATACGCATGTGTGTATCGAAATAGGGCCTGCCCGTCAATATTGAAAGCACAGAGCTGTGCAGCGAAAGCCGGCCACCCGGACCTACACGAAAAGACGCAGCGCCGAGCAGGAGGCGGCGACCGCCAGCCCGGCGGGTCAGGCGCAGCCGCAGGCCGAGCAGGCGTCCGTGCGCCGTGGCAGCGCGGAGCTGCTGAGCGAGCCGCTGAATGTGTCGTGCCACGTGGGGGAACGCTTCTTCACGTCGGTGGTGCTCAACAATCAGGGCGGCGCGCGCGTCGACCGCGTGAAGCTCCGTCTGGACTACGACCCGGCGCTGCTGCGGCCGGTGCGCGTCTCGGACGCGACGCTGCGGCCGCTGCTCGCGGGCGAGGGCCGCCTGAACTCGGACCTGCGTGGCGGGCAGATCGCCTACGAGGCCTCGCTGGAGGCACCCTACGACGGGCGGGGGATGGAGATGCTGACGGTGGAGTGGGAGACGCTCGCGCCGATCCCGCGGACGGAGATCGCGATGCGGGCGGGGCCGCAGGGGGGCAACGAGCTCCTCAGCGGCGACCGCGATGTGCTGGGCAAGGCCGATGACCCGGCAGATGGCACGCTCGGCACGCAGGTCTCCGTCCGGCCCCTCGGTGACGACCGGCTCCGCGGGGCGCTGCTGATCGACAATCCGGCGAGCCTGCGGGAAGTCCAGGGCGTGGACCCGCACGGCGGCGTGACGCTGAGTCTGGCGGGCCCGGTGGAGCCGCTGCGCGCGGGTGACCTCTTCGCCGTGGATGTGCGGCTGACGAACCCGGAGGAGACACCGGTCGACGACGTGCGCTTCACGCTGCGGTACGACCCGGCGGTACTGGAGATCCTGGACGCGGCGCCGAGTGAGCACCGGCGTCCGGGCGACAATTGGATCGTCGGTGGCGTGAACCTGCACGACGCGCCGTTCCAGCGCGACTACCCGTTCGACTTTCATCTGGCGAATGAGGCGGACAACCGCCGCGGCGTCGCGGTCTACGCGATGGGCCTGAGCCGCGCACGGGCTCTCCCGGGCGGGACACTCGCGCGCGTCTATCTGCGCGCGCTCGCGCCCACGGGGCAGACGCCGCTCGAATTCGTCTTCGACGGCGGCACGGCGACCGCGGTGCGCTGCCTGGGCATCGACGTGCTGGGAGACCTCGAGGAGCCGAACGACGGCGCCGAGGGCCTTCGGCTCGCCATCGCCCCCGCCCTCGATGACGCCGCGACCGTCCTCCCCGCCGCAGGCCCCTGACGGACCTCTCCCCTCTCTCTCCTCCCGCAGCCCGTCCGGCCGGCGAGTGTCTCGATCCGCTCGCCGGCCGGGCTGCCGTCAGCGCCAGATGACGCCCGACTGTTCCGTGGACGCCGGATCCATGGCGGCCACCAGCCGCCAGCGGACCGCGTCGGCGACGATGCGGCCGGCGCGATCTCCGTCGACGGGGCCGGTGACGGACGACTCGTCGAGGGTCACCGAGCCGGCGTCGCCGACAGCAAACCGATGCACGCCCAGCGAGATCCAGGCATTCGCCGTGGCGTCGTCCTGATCGACGACGGTCTCCGTGCTCCCCGAGGCATGGGTCACGGTGAATGTGACAGCGGCCGCGTTGGCGGCGGCGGGCCAGGTGACGGCGACGTCATAGAGGCCCGCGACGGGAATCCAGGGGCGGAAGACCGCGCGGGCGCCGCGCTCAGGGCTGATCGCATTGGCCCGGACCCGCGAGGCATCGAGCACCGGAAAGGCCGACTTGGCGATCACAGAGAACCACGGGGTGCCGGCGTCCCCGGCCTCCGTGTAGGAATCCAACAGCGGCGGCGAGAGGCCCACGCCTTCACTCTCCACAATCACGTCCGGCGTTGACCGCAGCGGCGCGTGGGGCACGAAGACGTGGACATCGTCGATCCACCAGCCCTGCCCTGTCGTGCTGGGGTTTGCGTCGGCGAAGAGCCGCCAGCGCAGGTGAACCGTGGCCTCGCCATCCCACCGGCCCAGCGGCAGCCGGTGCATGCGATACGGCGTCGACGTCGTGTGGAAGACGAGCGCGCGCTCCCACGCGAGGCCATCGGTCGAGACCTCGACGACGCCGGCGTCGAGCAGCTCGGTCAGACCCGGCTGGAGGTTCCACTGCGTGGCGAACTGGAGCTCGGCCCCGGTGTGGCCCGTGAGATCAAGCGGCGCCAGCGTGGCCGCGGTGTCGATCCCGGGCGCATAGGCCCCGGGGTCGACGCTGTCGTGGAGACAGTACGCGCCGCTCGCCGTCTCGGTCTCGGCGGTTCGCTGCCAGGGAGCGTCGAGCGTCCAGGCGCCGGAGTCGGTCTCGAAGTCATCGAAGAAGAGCGTCGTGACTCCGGGCGTGATGAACGTGCAGGCATTGGAGAGTGGCCCGAGCTGGCCCGCCTCATCGACGGCGCGGACGGCGGCGTGATACGAAGTCGAGGGCGCGAGCGTGCCGCCGCTCCAGCGCGAGAGCGGTACCCACACCGGTTCGCCGGGCAGTCCCGGCGTGGGGACGTCCCAGGCGCGGAGGGCGTCGTCCCACGTGGCTGGCGTGATCGGAGTCGTCGAGAAGCGCACGTCCCACCGCGCGGCTTGCCCGGCCACGCCGTCGTCCCCCACGGCCGTGAATGCGAGCCGCGCGCCGAGCGAGGCGACATCGAGCGTGTGGAGGTCGGT
>JABWBI010000343.1 GCA_013360565.1 Candidatus Sumerlaeia bacterium
CGAGCCCGCCGAGGATCAGCAGCACGGCCGCGCGCACGGCGGGCGACGTGGGCGGATCGGGGGAACCGGGCGACTGCGGAGCCGGCATGGGACGGACCTTGTCGCATTGCTCCGCACACAAATCAACGGCTGTGCCTCCCATCCCGCCGTTGACTTCGCCGTCTGGCCAGCCACAATGCGTCCCCTCATCCTCTCAGGAGACCCGACACATGCCCGCCAAGGTCTACTACGACAAAGACGCACCCCTGACGCCGCTCAGGGGCAAGACGCTCGCCATCATCGGATACGGCAGTCAGGGCCACGCCCAGGCGCAGAACCTGCGCGACTCCGGTGTCAACGTCGTCATTGCGGAGATGCCCGGCACGAAGAACTACGCCACGGCGCTCGAGCACGGCTTCAAGCCCGTCACCGCCGCCGAGGCCGCCCAGCGTGCCCAGGTCATTCAGATGCTCGTGCCTGACGAGCTGCAGAAGCGCATCTACGAGGCCGACATCCGCCAGCACATGACGAAGGGCAAGGCGCTCGTCTTCAGCCACGGCTTCAATGTCCACTTCGGCCGCATCATGGTCCCCGACGGCTGCGACCTCTACATGGTCGCGCCGAAGGGCCCCGGCCATCTGGTCCGCCGCACCTACGTTGAGGGCTCGGGGGTCCCCGCGCTCATCGCCATTGAGCGCAATGCGACGGGCAAGGCCAAGCAGCTGGCGCTCGCGCATGCCGCCGGCATCGGTGCCGGCCGCGCGGGCATCCTCGAGACGACGTTCAAGGAAGAGACCGAGACCGACCTCTTCGGCGAGCAGGTCGTTCTCTGCGGAGGGCTCCACCGGCTGATTCAGGCGTCATTCGAGACGCTGATCGAGGCGGGCTATCAGCCCGAGATCGCCTATTTCGAGTGCTGCCACGAGCTCAAGCTGCTCATCGACCTCATCTACGAGAATGGCATCTCCATGGCCCGCTACTCCATCAGCGACACCGCCGAGTACGGCGACCTCACACGCGGCCCGCGCATCGTCACCGGCGAGACGAAGGCGGAGATGAAGAGGATCCTCGACGAGATTCAGACGGGCGTCTTCGCGCGCGAGTACATCCTCGAAAACGAGCTCGGCCGGCCCGTCTTCCAGAAGCTCCGCCAGCGCGGCCTCGAGCACCCCATCGAGGACGTCGGCCGCCGCCTGCGAGGGATGATGTCGTGGCTCAAGGACAAGAAGGGCGCCGCCCCCGCTGCGAAGAAGGCTTCCCCGAAGAAGAGGTGAGCCCCCCTCGGCCCTGGGCCCCCTTCTCCTTGCGGGAAGGGGGCCTTTTCCTTTCAATCGGGCCCGCCCTCTCCATGAAGCGCCCTCACATGCCCAAGCGCCGCCCTGTGCGTGCCCTCGTCCGGCCGATCGCGCTCGACCGCGACGCCGCTCGCCTGCCCGCGCTTTTCCGCTCGTTCGACTCGAAGGCCTACCAGCAGCGCGTCCAGGGCATCGACCCCGATCGTCTCGCCGCGTTCCTCGCCGAGCGGGTGGCCGACGCGGCCAAGACGCAGCTCACCTGGACCGCCGAGCGCCGTGGCAAACTCGTCGGCCTCGCGGCGCTTCAGACCTCGCACTGGCACAGCGCCCACTGCGGCTTTCCCATGGGCAAGGTGACACAGCTCATGACCGCGCCCGGCGAGCACGACGCTCTCGCCCCGATGCTCGCCATCGCCGAAGGCGCCGCCCGCCGCGCCAAGCTTCACCACTTGGCCGGGAGAATCGATGCGCACGACTTCCACGCGCAGGAGATCCTGACGCAGCACCGCTGGTACCCCGTCGGGACCAGCGTCAAGTTCGCCGTGCGCCTCGATCCCGCGTCCGCGGCGGATGCGGCCGAAGGGCTCACGGTGCGTCCGCACCGGAGCTCCGACCGCGCGCGCCTGCTGGAGATCGCCGCGCAGAGCCACGAGGAGAACCACCTGCACTTCGACCCCCATCTGCCGTCGAAGGGGACGCACGCGATCTTCGCGCAGTGGGTCGAGATGTGCCTCGACGGCCAGGCCGCTCAGGTGTGGGTCGCCGAGCTCGGGGGGGAGACGGTCGGCTTCGTGACCATCCTCGTCCCCAGGGCGCTGAACGCGGCGCTCGGAACGAAGATCGCCGTTCTCGACTTCATCGTGCTCGCCGCCGAGGTCAAGGGCCGCGGTCTCGGCTCGGCCCTCCTCGCCGCCGTCCATGCCAAGGTGGCGCAGAGCGGCTTTGATCAGATCGAGCTCCGCACGACCGCGACCAATTTCGCCGCCGTCAATCTCTACGCGAGGCACGGCTACAGACTGACCGGCTGCGACCAGGTTTTCGGCCGCTGGCTCCGCCGCGAGGGGCTCAGAACTCGGGCGGAGGCGTCGGCGTGAGATCGAAGTGCAGCCGCCGCTCGTGGCGCACGGAGAAGGGAAGCGAGTCAATCACCAGACTCATGAACGGGATCCAGTTGTACCACGGCCTGCCGATCGACACGAGCTCGTCCAGATCGTCGTAGCCCTCGTGCCGCAGCTGGATGCGGTAGGTCCCCATGTACAGGTACGGAATCTCGATCGGCGTCACGCCGCGCGGGTAGTCGTTGACGTAGATCAGCGCCTCGGACGGATTGCTCGTGACCACCATCACGAGCCGGTTGCCTCCGCCGCACCCGGCGGCCAGCGCGGCGAACAGCATCACGGGGAGAACAAGCCAGACCTTCATGGGGCGGCAATCTGGGGGACTGTGGCGATCTTGTAAAGAGAAAGTCTCGCGCCCTCAGCCCCGCAGAAGGTCCTCGCGGATGTCACCCAGCACCGGCAGCCGCGCGCGCACCTCGGCCAGCCGCTCCGGCGCGAGATCGACGCACCGCACCGTCGCGTCCTGCCCCGCCTCCCAGAGCACGTCGCCCCACGGGTCGATCGCCAGCGAGTGGCCGTAGAGCCGATTCGCCCCGGGCGTCTCCGCCGTGTTCACCCCCACCAGAAACGCCGAGTTCTCCGTCGCCCGCGCGCGGCACATCAGCCGCCAGTGCTCGATGCGCGGCTGCGGCCACTGCGAGGGCACGAGGAACAGCACCGCCCCGCGCCGGACGTGGCCGCGGAAGAGCTCGGGGAAGCGGACATCGTAGCAGATCGCCAGCCCAGCCGGGCCGAGCGGCGTCTCGATCATCGCGGGCGCCGCGCCGCGCTCGAAGGCGACGTGCTCACCCAGGCCGGCGAAGAGATGCATCTTGGCGTAGGTCGCGACGGCCTCCCCTCGCCGGAGCACGACGAGCTCGTTGAGGACCCCCTCCGCCCGCCGCACGAACAGCGACCCGGCGATCAGCG
>JABWBI010000028.1 GCA_013360565.1 Candidatus Sumerlaeia bacterium
CGGGTCACGCTTCGGCCTCGTGAATTTCCGCCTCGGCCCGCAGCACCTCGCGCCGGAGCACCGGCCCGAGCACGGGATAGTCGAACCGTCCCCGCCGCCGCAGGGCCACCACCGCCCACAGCGCGAGGAGGCCAAGCGCCAGGAGAGACCCCTCCCAGATGACCGTGTTGATGTGACAGAGCGTGTCGCTGAGCTCCTGGTCGAGCACCGCCACGAGGCGGAAGAAGAGCTGGGCGATGGCGTAGATCACCGTGATCAGAAGCCCCACCCCCTGCAGCATCATCGCCTGAAGCGATTGGAACCGGAGCTCCGGGTGCTCATCGCGGCGCGTGTGCCAGATCCAGAAGGCCGCCACGAGCCCCCAGACGGGGATGATCGCGAACAGGTGCGCCATCGCGGCGACGACGCGCTGGCTGCTCGTCAGCGGCGGCAGCGGGACCGGTCCGCGGAGCAGGGGCACCATCTGCGGGCCCGGGCGGGGCGGAGTCGCGTCAGCGGGATCGGGCGAGCGCACGGGCACGGCGGGCGCTCCTCTCAGCGGTGAAATGCGCGGGTCAGGGCGATCAGCACCGTCTTGAAGTCATTGATCGGCAGCGGCATCGCAATCTGAATGATCCGCTGCGGCCGGATGAGCTGGACCCGCAGGCGGCCCGCCAAATCATAGAAGATCTGCGTCAGCTCCAGCCCCTCCACCTGGCCCGCCAGGCGCGTCATCGGGTCCTGGCTGAGCGTGTCGGCGGCCTGCTGCTCGATCGAGGTCATCCACTGGCGCGCCCCCTCCGCCAAGCGCTCCCACGGCGCCAGCGCCGCCGAGGCCGCCTCCTCCGTGTCGAAGCCGAAGATCAGCGTCGGCGAGAAATAGTCCCGGATGTCGAGCTCGAGCTCCATCGTCGCCAGCGGCGAGGGCAGCCCCGCCGTCCGCGGCATCCCAGCCCAGAGCAGCGCCGAGTGCGGCCGCGCGTTGTAGAGCGCCGTGAAGGCCCGGTCGTCGAGCAGATCCTCGCCGGGAACGCCGTCCCACAGGTCCAGCGCCTGACCCATCAGCGTCCGGTCATTCGAGCGGAGCCAGATGTTCCGCGTCGGCCACGCGTGGAACACCGAGTCACGCACGACGTCGCCCGTCCGCAGCGCCGTCGCAGCGGGCCCCAGGTTGGGCAGCTGATTGACCATCAGGTTGACCGCACTGTCGAACAGGTTCTCAGGCATGCCGCCGCGCGCACGGACCTCGAGCAGTGTGTAGGGGTCCACGTCCTCCGTCCCGCCGCGCTGCGCGGTGCCCAGCGCCCCCTGGGCACTGAGCAGGCTCATCAGGTGATCCGGCTCGTACTGCCCAACCAGCACCGTCAGCCACGCCCCGCCGTCGTAGCGGGCGTACACGGCCTTGTCGATGTTGCGCACAGGGTCGACGTGCCAGTGGTCGACAAACTCTTGGTAGTCAAAGGGGAGTCGATTGCGGTACGCCGGGTCGGCGTCGCGGTTGCGCAGAAAGTCCCAGAAGCCAATGAAATTGTTCAGGTCCCGCTGGCTGCGAACATCGGCCACCCCCACGAGTCTCGCCCCGCCCGGCGTGACCAGCAGCGGCTCCTTGACCGCCTCGGGCACGCTCGGGCCGCCGCATCCCAACAGACCACCCGAGCCCATGGCCATCCCCAGGCAAAGGAGCGACGCAGATCGGCGGACGATGCCCATGGATTCCTCTTCGGCCCACCCCCATGCGGGCGAGCATCATCCCCCGACGCTAGAGTCGCGCTCTGCCAGCGTCAACGCCCAACTCCCGCCCCGGCGCCGCCGGTGGACCGATCGCCGGGCCTGGGTGGCGCTGACCGCACTCTTCCTCGTCCAGTGGGCGGCCCTGTTCCAGGTCTACGACGGCGGGCAGTTCATCGATCCCTTCAACCACCTCGTCTACCTCACATCGCTGCTCGCAGACCGCGACCTCGACTTCGCCAACGATTTTGCCGCCGCGAACACCTTCGACCGTCAGCGCCGGCTTCAGTTCGGCGACATCGCACCCACCGGCTTCCTCCGCGAGCCCTGGCCCCCCGGAGCGGCTCTCCTCTGGGCGCCGTTCCTCGTGCCCGTTCACCTCGGTTCCCACCTGATGGCCGCGCTCACCGGCCAAGCGCCCCCCGAGCGCTTCGATTTCACGCCGATGGCTGCGGTCAGCCTCGGAACGGTCGCCTGGGGCTATGTCGCCCTGTATCTCCTCTACCGTCTCGCGCGGCTCCGCGCGCGCCCCGGCCCCGCTCTCGCCGCCGTCTCCGCCGTCCTGCTGTGCTCGCCGCTGCCGTTCCACCTCTTCCGCTGCGCTGCCTCTGACCATGGCCTCTCGCTGCTCACCGCCGCCCTGTGGCTGTGGCTGTGCCTCCACCGGTTCGGGGCGCACCCCCGCGCCCGCGGCCTGTGGCTCGGGATCGCCGGCGGGCTCATGATCCTCACGCGCTGGGAGCTGGTCCTCCTCGGCCTCGCCGGACTGCTCCTGATTGTGCCCCGCCTGGTCCGCTTGACGCGGCGCGACCGCCGTGCCGCCCTCGCCGCGCTCGCCTGTGGCCTCCTCGGGTTCTTGGCCGTCTCCGGGCTTCAGCTCGTCCTCTGGCGCATCATCGAGGGGCGCTGGCTCGCCAGCCCGCGCCGAGAGGACTTCTTTCACTGGAGCGATCCACAGCTTCTTCCCCTGCTCTTCAGCGGCAAGGGCGGCATTCTCCACTGGCACCCCGCCCTGGCCCTCGGCGCCGTCGGTCTTCTTCTCCTGACCCTTCGGCGAGCGGCCTGGGGCCTGTGGCTCGTTGCCGCGCTGGCGGGGCTGCTCTTCACCTTCGCCTGCGTGGACGACTGGCACGGGCAATGGGGCATCGGCAATCGACGCGCCATCGCGCTCCTGCCCGTGCTCGTCCTCGGGCTGGCAGAGCTCTTCACGGCCCTGCGCGGCAAGCGCCTCGCGGTGACCGTGCTGGCGGCCCTCCTCGCCGTCCTCGCCCTCGGCAATTTCCTCTTCATGCTCTTCGGCCACCGCGGTCTCATCGGCCTCTTCAACCCGCTCAACGAGGCCGGCTGGGCGTCGCTCGTGCACTTCTGGCGCCCGCTGGCCACCTCGATTCTCACGGACCCGATCCCGGTCCTCATCGACAACACCTTCTTCGCCCCCTGGCTCGTTCTCCGCCGCGAGCCCTACCTGGCACACTTCGGGCTCGTCATCGCGCTCCTGCCCCTCTTCTGGCTCCGCCTGCTCTGGGGGCTCGCCCAGGTGCCGCGGATCGTCCGCCGCGGCGGCGAGGCAATCGCCGTTCTGCTCCTCGCCCTCCAGCTCTTCCTGCTCACCGGCCTTCGGCCCCTGGCCCCCAGCGTCGCCGCGACCGGGGCCCTGAGCACCCGACTGGCCGATGCCTCGCCCGACGAGGCCCGCGCTCTTCGCCGCGAAGTCGACGCAGCTCTCCCCGCTGCGGTCTCGACGCCCGCGCTCTTCCACCGGCTGGTCGGCCTCTCTCACCGCGCACGTGAGCGTGCGGGGGAGTCGTGGGATCCGGCCCTCCTCACCGCGGCGATCAGCGGCCAGATCGCCTCCGGCCAACCGCTCGACAAGCCGGGGCTCGCCGGACTTCTCGACGTGGCCCTGGAGGAGTACACACCCACCCAGCGCATGCCCCTGCGCCTGCGCCTGGGTGACCGCGGGCGCCTTGAGCCCTACTGGCAGCACGCCTGGGACCAGCGCCTCATGCAGCCCCTGTTCCGGCGCCTGCTCGCCGATGGCGACTTCGATGCCACCCGCGAGTTCTACGACCTGACCGACCGGGCGCCCCTCTTCTGGCTCAGCTGCCTCTGGTTCGAGGCCATGAATCCCCCGCGCCCCGGCGAGCAGCAGACGCACAGGCGCCCCTTCACCGAGCCGCCCGAGGGCGATGACCGCTACCGGCTGGCGGCGCCGAACATCACCTACTTCGGGGCCGGGACTCTTGAGACGGCACGCCCGCGCGAGCCCGAGACGGCACCGTCCCCGAGTTCGCCCGACTTCGCCCTCGCCGCAGGGGCGCTCGAGACGATCCATCTCCTCGCCCCGCTCGACATCGAGACCCTTGATCTGCTCATCCGCACGCTCCGGCTCTGGGGCCCCTCCAACCCCGCGGCCCTCGACCGCGCCCGCGAACTCGAGCGTCTCGCGCGGGCGATCGTCCGCTGGGAGCTCACACGGCTCGAGGGCGCGCGCACCTCACCGCTCTATCGCCGCGCCTTCATCGAGGACCGCTGGAATCACTACCAGGCAAGTCCGTATCACTGATCTGCTTCGCCTCGCGCAGGCGGAGCCACTCGCTGAGGGCGAGGTAGGCCGCGACCGACACCAGCGTCAGAAGCAGATACCACGGCGCGCCGAACCCGATCCCCCCGCCGCGCAGCAGCTCGAGCAGCAGGAGGCCGAGCGTCGCGCCCAGCCCGAGCACAGACACCGAGGCCGTCGCTGCTCCCCGCCCCGGCTGCGCGGTCATCGAGAGCGCCAGCCCGCCCGTGCCGGCCAGCAGCAGAAGCACCAGTGTCAGCCGGCCGTGCTCGACGAGTGGAAGCGAGAACCCCCGCCCCGGATAATGTGCGCCACCCGGCGCGAAGAGCGTGAGCATGGCGAGTCCGATCAGCACCATCACCGCCCTCAACCGGGGACTCAGGCGCGAGAACGTCACCCGCGGCATCTCTGCGGGCCGCGCCACAGGAGGCCGGGCGGCCGCAGCCGCCGTCGCCTCACACTCGACCGGCGGACTCATCGCCGCACCTGGCCGCGCGCCGAGCTGGTCGGAGATGCGGAACAGCACCACCGCCACTTCGAGGCACACGCGCACGGCGATGAGCGTGAGAAGGGCAAACCCGGCGGGGCTGCCAAAGAGTCGCACCGGGATGAGCAGAATCACCTCGAGAGGGCTGCGGAGGAAGGCCCTCGACGCGAATTCGCCCGACACCAGGGCCAGAGCCATGCTCAGCAGCACCAGGAGAAAGAACACCCGAGCCACCCAGGGCGTGATGAAGACGTCGAACATCAGAAAACGGACCCACCAAGCAGAGCGTCCCGGCCGCGGGTCCGCGGGCACATGGCTCATGTCACCCCTCACTCGGAGAAGTGCCGTGACCCTGGACCCGGGAGGGCTCCGCGTCAACCGCCGGGCGCGCGGGCTCAGCGCACCGCCGCGGGTGCCTGCTCCCCGGCCAGGATCTCGGCGGCCCGCTGAATCGCCGACACGATCTTGGCGTACCCGGTGCAGCGGCAGATGTTCCCGGCAATGGCGTAGCGGATCTCGTCCTCGCTGGGGGCGGGATTGCGCTCGAGCAGACTCACCGCGCTCACAATCATCCCAGGAATGCAGTGACCGCACTGCACCGCGCCCTCGAGGACGAAGCCCCGCTGCACCGCGTGCGGCGTCCCCGGCGCGCCAACCCCCTCGACGGTGATGACCTCGGCCCCCTCGAGCTGCGCCGCCGTCATCAGACACGAGCACGCCGGCTCGCCGTTGAAGATCACCGTGCACGAGCCGCACTCCCCCTCGCGGCAGTCGAGCTTGGTGCCCGTCAGGCCGAGGCCGTCGCGCAGCAGATCGCCGGCGCACTGCTCGGGCGGCGCCTCGACCGTCCGCCGTTGGCCGTTGAGGGTGAAGGTGATGGGGATGGAGGAAAGCATCACTCAGCGAGATCTCTGCTTCAAGCCCAGCACGAGAGCGAGTCCGGCGTCCACCGTTTCCATCGTCTTGGTGTCGAGGGGCTTGCCCTTGCGCCTGAGCATCCGCTTGTCGATCGTGGCCAGCTGCGACACGTTCACGACCGAGGGGCGCGGCAGACCCGAGACGCGCGGGTCAACCCACACGTTTCCTGGGGCCTCGGCCCGGCCGAGGTTTGACGTGATGGCCGCGATGACCACGGTCCGGATCGGCGAGCGATTGAAGTCGTCATCCTGGACAATGAGCACGGGACGCTCATATCCAGCCGCAGAGCCCCTGGGAGCCCCCAGGCCGGCCCACCAGACCTCACCGCGCTGCATCACCACTCCTCGGTGAAAAGAGTCCGCCTCTGCATTTCGTCAAGCACCGGATCGAGAGAAGAGTCCACGTCACGGTGGGCGCGCTCAAGCTGCTCCGCGACCCGACGCCGCTCGCGCCGGGCGAGGAACTCCTCCATGGCCTGGGTGAACAGGGCGCTGCGGGACATCTTGCGCCGCCGCGCAAATTGGTCGGCTCTGCGAAGCACTGCGTCGGGAACGGAGATGGCTGTCTTCATGCCAGAAGGGTATTGACCGCGGTCATACCCATGTCAATCTCCCATCCGCCCACTCAGTCGGCCGCAGGTTGATCGTCCACTCTGCACACCAGTCTCTTGTCGTCGAAATCGAGGACAACGTGTGCCACAGGACCGCGGGTTCGCACATCAAGGGTTTCGCCAGTGTGGACCAGCGGATTGCGCATGTGCGTGTAGAGGATGTGCCCAGAGGTCAACATCTCGCTGGTCTTGGGGATCTGGACCTGGACGAGCTTGACGTCAGGCCCCGGGTAGTCCTTCAGTCGGTCGTCCGCGAAGGCGATGAAGCGTTCTCCGGCGCGGCCATGACCGGCAGGACGCGGGGAAAGAGCATCTACGGCGCAGAGCAGGAGCAGCAGCGCGCTCGGCAAGCGCCCGTGCCGTGGCAACCGCCATAGAAGAGCTCCGGACAGCTGCCGATGAAGCAGCCGTCCTCGTCGGACCACTCGACGAGTTTCACGTACTTGTCACCGGTGTTCATCGCTTGGGCTCCTCGATTGCCATTCGAGCAGCGTTCTCCTGGCAGCGCAGGGCGTCATCGCCCTCGCAGCCTGAAACCGTCGCGGGCTTCCGCACGCGAGGGTGGACGAAGTTGCGGTGGCTGCCCGTGCCTCCGCGATTGATGAATCCTGCAGTCTACAAGTCACGGATCAGGTCGCGAACCTTCCTCGCCATGGCTCAGGCCAATCCCACCCCCCTCATCGCCCTCATCGCCTTGCACTCGGGGTTCGCGTCGAGTGCCGCCGTCAGCCGCTCGGGCGTGATCGGGATCTCGAAGAAGCGGATGCCGATGGCATCGTACACCGCGTTGCAGATCGCCGGGCAGATCGGCACCGTCACCGTCTCGCCGATGCCCTTCGCGCCCCACTCGTGCGTCGGCTCGGGCACCTCGACGATCACCGTGTCGATCCGCCGCGGGCAGTCCACCGCCGTCGGCAGCGTGTAGTTCGTGAAGTTCGCGTTCACGAACCGCCCCCCCTTCATCAGCACCTCCTCGAGCAGCGCGTAGCTCGCGCCCATCACCACCCCGCCGTCGCTCTGGCCCTCGATCCCCTGCGGGTTGATCGCGCGCCCCGCGTCCGGGATCGACAGCACCTCGTCCACCCGCACCTCGCCCGTCTCCGCGTCCACGATCACCGAGGCGACCTGCGTGCAGTACGAGTACATGATGTGGGGAAGCCCGTCGCCGAAGTCCTTGTCCGCCTCGGGATGGACGAAGTGACCCTCGCCGCGCAGGCGCGTGCCGAGCGAGGCGGCCCGCTGAGCGATCTGCGCGAGGCCGAGCGAGACACCGTCCCGGCGAAAGACCCCGCCCGGCTCGAGCGTGTGGCCGTCGCCCCAGTGCTCGGCGACGAAAGCCTCGAGGACCTTGCGCAGCGCCTTCGCGGCGCGGGTCACCGCGTTGCCGATCATGTAGATCGAGCGCGAGGCCGTCGTCGTCCCCGAATCCGGCGTCTCCTCCGTGTCACCGGCGACGATGCGCACCTGCTCCATCCCGAGCCCCAGCGCCTCCGCCGCCATCTGGCAGTAGGCCGTCATCACGCCCGTCCCCATCTCGATGCCCCCGACGCGCACCACGACGGTCCCGCCGGCCTCGAGGTCGCAGTGCGAGCCCGCGAAGTCAGGGATGCCCTTGCCCAGCCCCGTCGCCTGGAACTCGCTCGCCACGCCGACGCCGTAGAAGAGCGGCGGTGCGAACTCGCCCCGGCGCGCGTGGCGCTCACGCCACAGCCGCGACTCCTTGGCGACCAGCAGCGTCTCGCGGATGCCGACACTCGTCCAGATCTCGTGGTTCATCGCCGAGATGTCGCCGCGCCGGAGCGCATTCTTCAGCCGCAGATCGATCGGGTCCATGCCCAGCTGCCCGGCGATCATGTCGAAGATCTGCTCGCCCGCGTAGCACGACTGCGTCGTCCCGAAGCCGCGGAACGCGCCCGAGAACCCATTGTTGGTGTAGGCCGCCCGGCCGTGGATCTTCGTGTGGGGCCAGAGGTAGGGGCCGCTCGCCCCCTCGATCGCCAGGTTCATCACCGGCCCGCTCAGCGTCGCATAGGCCCCCGCGTCGCTCACCATCTCGACCTCGAGCGCCTTGAATGTCCCGTCCTTCGCCGCGCCGGCCTTGAAATCGATGATGAAGGGATGCCGCTTCGTCCCCGCCTCCATCGACTCCTCACGCGTCAGCTGCAGCCTCACCGGCCGCCCCTGCGTGTGCAGCGCCAGCAGGGCCAGGTAGATCTGAATCGTGATCTCGTCTTTGCCGCCGAACGCCCCGCCGATCGGCGAGGCGATCACGTGAACCTTCTCCGGGTCCCAGCCCAGCGCACGGGCGATCTGGAGCTGATCCCGGTAGGGGTACTGCCCCGCGCACCACACGGTGATCACACCCGTCTTCTCGTCGTGGATCGCCGTCCCCGCCTCGATCTCCAGAAACGCGTGGGCGTACATCTGCGTCCGGAACCGGTGACCGATCACCACGTCGCTCTCCGCGAAGCCCCGGGCCACATCCCCCTTGGCCACGCCGTTCTCGTGGAGCAGATTCCCCTTCGCGTGCACCGGAGGAGCCCCGGGCTCCAGCGCCCGCTCAGGGTCGTCGACCACCGGGAGCACATCGTAGCCGACCTCGATCAGCGCCAGCGCGTCCTTCGCGATCTCCTCCGTCTCCGCCGCGACGAGCGCGACCGCATCGCCGACGTACCGCACCTTGTCCTCGCACAGCACCGGCATGTCCGGCTGGGCGATGCCGAAGCGGTTGAGCCCGCGCACGTGGCGATGCGTCAGCACACAGACCACCCCCGGCAGCGCCTCCGCCTTCGCCGTGTCGATCCGCGTGATCCGCGCATGGGGATGCGCCGCCCGCAGGACCTTCCCGTGGCACGAGTTCTCCAGAAGCAGGTCGCTCAGGTACTTGAGCTCCCCTGTCGTCTTCTCCAGGCCGTCGACACGGCTGATCGACTTGCCGATGTGGCGCGTGGCGGTCTCGGTCGTCATGGGTCACCCTCCGGCGACGGGCTGAAAGATGTCGAGGGCGTCGCCGTCCTGCACCGGCTCATCCAGCTTCACGCGGCGCCCGTTGACCAGGCACATCGTGTACACGAGGTGCTCCTCCGGCACGCCGGTCTCCAGAATCACCTGGCGCACCGTCCGCCCGCTGGCCGTGGCGTGGGCGAACTCCCCGGCCGCGACGAACTCACGCAGCGGCCCATAGACCTTGATGCGCAGCGTGGCGGTCGCGGTGGCCGGCGTCCCCTCGGTCATGGTCTCACCTGTCCAAGAGACTATCCCTAGCAGGCGGGGGCGGGACGGGGCAAAAGAAAAGGGGACAGGCCGCATCAGCACGGCGCTCTCTCAGAACAATGCCCCTCGCGGCTCTCCCTCACCAGCCGGATTGAGCGCCCTGTCCGATGGCTACCCTCTCGGCTCATACCGCATCGCCACCGCCCCCGAGCCGAACTCCCGCCGGCCCACAAGCCTCAGGTCGACATACTTCGAGAGCCCCGCAAACAGCGTCGGCCCATGGCCCGCCAGCCTGGGATGCACGACGAACTCGTACTCATCGATCAATCCCAGTTCCGCGAGCGCCTGCGGGAGCTTCACACCTCCCACGAAGAGTCCATTGCCCGGCTCCCGCTTGAGCTGCTCGACGGCCTGCCCCAGATCCCCGCGCACCAGCTCCGCGTTCCAATCGACGCGGCCCAGAGTGCTCGACACGACGTACTTCTTCGCCGCGTCGATCGTCCGGGCGAAGGGTTCCATCCAGCCGGCCATCCAATCAGGCCTCACTCCCGTCGCCGGCAGCCGCCACGCGGCCTCCATCATTTCGTAGGTCACCCGGCCAAAGAGGAGGGCATCGGCCTCGGCGAGTTTCCCCGCCCAGTGACAATGCAATTCTTCGTCCGTCGAGCCTGCCCGATGGTCGCAGCACCCGTCCAGGGTGACATTGATGGAGTACCGGAGGGGTCGCATCGCATGCTCCCGAAGCGGGCCAGCACCTCGCGGCCGGCAGCTGGCCGCACCCTCACCCCGCCGCTTCGAGGTCCGTCAGCATCCGGTTGATCTCGTCCATCGTGTCTTCGATCGAGTCCGTCTCGCCCGCCGCGATCGCCCGCTTCGCCTCGGTGACCTGCGTCCGCAGCTGCTCGACCTGCGGACCCTTCTGGCGAGACAGCACCTGCTCGGCCCGCTTGATCATCCCCTGCGCCTCGTCCAGCACCGTGTCGGCGATGCGCTGGCGCAGCATCTTCGTCACCCGCTCCTTCGCCTCCTTGATCATCCGGGACTTGTCCGTCTCGCCCAGGCGCGTGTCGGTCGCCGCGATCGTGATCTTCTTCTCCACACCCGTCGCCAGATCCTCGGCGCGCGCCTCCAGGATACGATCCGGGTTCAGCCGGAACGTCACCTCGATCCGCGGCACGCCCCGCGGCGCGGGCGTGATCCCCTCGATGCGCAGAAGGTCGAGGAACGTGTTCTCCGACGCGACCGGCTCCTCGCCCTCGTAGATCGGGAACGAGATCGCCTCCTGAAAGTCGCGCGTGGTCGTGAAGATGTCCTTCGCCTCCGTCGGGTACGTCGAGTTGCGCTCGATGATGACGCCGAACTGGTCGTTGAGCAGACCCACGCCCAGCGAGAAGGGCGTCATGTGGATGATGACGGGCTTCTCCTTGCCATACCGCGTCGCCAGCGTGTCCTCGATGTCGCCCTCGATCGGCGACAGCACCAGAGTCTGCACCGCCGCGCCGAGCGCGACGACCTCCTCGGGGACGATGTCGCGGTGCGGCTGCTTGCGCGTGAACTCGCGCACAGTGTTCTGCACAAGCGGGATGCGCGTCGACCCGCCGACCAGCAGCACCGTGTCGATGCGCTCAAAGGTCAGGTTCGAGTCCTCGATCGCCTGCTCCATCGGCGGGATCGTCATCTTCACGAGGTCGCCCACCAGCTCCTCGAACTTCGCCCGCGTCAGCGTCGTCTCCAGCGACAGCGGCCCCTTCTGAGTCACCGTCACCGCCTCGATCAGAATGTGCGTCTCCTTGACCTCGGAGAGCTCGATCTTCGCCTCCTCGGCGGCGTCGCGCAGCCGCTGAAGCGCGATCGGATCATCGCCGAGATCGACGCCCGCCTTCTGCTTGAAGTCCTCCACCAGCCAGTTGACGATCCGCTTGTCGAAGTCGTCCCCGCCCAGGTGCGTGTTGCCATGGATCGCCAGCACCTGGAAGACGCCCGACACCACCTCGATGATCGACACGTCGAACGTGCCGCCGCCGAAGTCGTAGACCATGATGGTCTGATCCTGGCGCTTGTCCAGGCCGTAGGCCAGCGCCGCGGCCGTCGGCTCATCGATGATCCGCCGCACCTTGAGGCCCGCGATCTCGCCCGCGTCCTTCGTCGCCTGGCGCTGCGCGTCCGTGAAGTAGGCCGGGACGGTGATCACGGCCTGCGTGATCTCCTCGCCGAAGTAGTCCTCGGTGTCCTGCTTGAGCTTCTGCAAGATCATCGCCGAGATCTCCTGGGGCGTGTACTCCTTGCCCTCGATGCGCACACGGTAGTTCGTCCCCATGTGACGCTTGATCGAGAAGACCGTCCGCCCGACGTTCATCACCGCGCCGCGCTTGGCCTTCTTGCCGACCAGGATCTCCCCGCCCTTCGTGAACCCCACAACGCTGGGCGTGATCCGCTCACCCAGCGAGTTCGGGACGATCATCGGCCCATCCTTCTCCATCACGGCCACCGCCGAGTTGGTGGTCCCCAGGTCGATTCCCACAATGCGGCCCATGGGTCAGGCACTCCTTTCATTTTGAGCGACGACCACCTGCGCCTCGCGCAGCGTCCGGCCCCGAAACCGGTACCCCCGGCGCCGGACCTCGATGATCGTCTCTTCCGGTTGCCCGGGGGATGGCCTCACATCCACCACTTCATCCCGGTCCAAGTCGACAGGCAGGCCCAGAGGGTGGACCGGCTCCAGGCCCACCCGGTCCAGGGCCTGCAGCAGCCGCAGATGGATGCCCTCCACGCTCCGAAGCCAGTTCGCCAGAACCTCGTCCATGCGGAAGCCCCGTGCCATCTCGAGCACCCGCTCGAAGCTGTCCAGCACCGGCAACAGCGATCGAACCGTGCCCAGGGTCTCCTGGTCCGCCCCCCGGCTCTGAGATTGCTCGAGGCGGGCCGCCAGAGCCACCAGACGCTCGTTCTCGACCATGGCCTGAGAGACGAGCGCCAAGAGGTCAGCCCCGGCCACGGCGTCGGATCCCCCCGCCGTGTCAGGCAGAGCGTAGACAGGCAGCGGCCTCTCGTCCACGACAAACTCTCGCGCCGCATCCGACTCCGACAGCCAGCGGCGCAGCCCCCTCACCCGGCCAGCCTCAGGTCGGTCAGGAACTTCTTGACGTCCTTCACGCGCGGATCGAGCTGGGCCGACATGGTCGCGTGCTGGAAGGCCGAGCGCTTGTCCCCCTTGTCCTTGTAGGTCTTCGCCAGCTCGAAGTGGACCTCCGGGCTCTTGGGGAAGATCTTGAGCAGCGCCTTGAAGTGGACGAGCGCGGGCGTGTACTGCGCCGCCTCCCGGCACTTCTTGCCCAGGTCCATCCGCGCCTTCACCATGTTCTGCTTGATCGTCAGGTTGTTCGGCTCCAGCTGCAGCGCCCGCTGCCAATTCGTGAACGCCGCGTCGATCTCGCCGCTGTTGAGCAGAGCCCACGAGAAGAGATCGAGCACGTGGATGTTGCTCGGGTTCTTCTGCGACAGCGCCCGCAGCTCCTTCGTGGCCTCGGCGAACTTCTTCTCCTGCATCAGCGTCTCGGCGATCTTGAGCTGCGCCTCGAAGTCGTTGGGGTTGATCTTGAGGACTTCCTTGTACTCCTCGATCGCCGTCGGCGCCCCCTCGCGCTTGGCGTCCAGGCTCCGCCCCCCGAAGTGGCGGTGAGCCTCGATGACGAGCGCCTTGACGTACTCGTTGCCCGGCTCCTCGTCCAGCGAGGCCTTCCAGCGCCGCAGCGTCTCGGCCCAGTAGCGCTCGGCCTTCTCCCGCTCGCCGTCGGCCTCGGTCGCGATCGCCAAGTTGTGGATGATCACGGGGTTGTCCGCGTACATCTGCAGGCTCTGCTCCCACAGCTCGATCGCCTGCTTGATCAGATTGTTCGTGGCGTAGGACCACCCCAGCCGCATGTACGCCAGGTTCAGGTTCACCTTCGCCCGCTGGTGCGTCGGGTCGATCTGCAGGACGCGCTCGAGGTCCGCGATCGCCTCGCGGTAGAGCTTCTTCTTGAAGTTGCGGAAGCTCGACGTGAGCAGCAGCGTGGTCGCCTCCGCCCGCGCCGCCCCAGCGCCGTCTCCCCCCTCTTTCACCTTCGCCAGCAGATCCCTCAGGCTCGCCTGCAGCTCCGCCTGCGGAGGGCCCTCCTGCTCCGCCGGCAGAAACTTGAATTCGCCGCGCGGGAAGTTGTAGGTGAACAGGTCCTCCTTGGCCCGCTTCTTCGCGTCTCGCAGCTTCTCGTACGCCGCCTGGATCACCATGAAGCGGTCGGTGTGACGCTCCGGGTCCCACTGCTTCACCATCTCGAAGTACGCCTGCTTGATCTCCTCTTCCGTCGCACCCTTGCGCAGGTTCAGGACCGTGTAGGGATTGGTGGCCGTGCTCATGCTGACGCCCAGCGGGTCACTCTCTGCTCAGCGATTCCCCGCACGCCGCCTCACCGTGGGGCGCGCGGGCACGGGGCACGCTGATCTTGAAAACCCGCCGCCCGCCTTGGCAAGCTCATTTCTCCGCCACACTCCACGGGCTCCCCGAGCCCGGCCGCTAGGATCCCCGCCGTGACCGCCTCCTCCCCCCCCCGCGTGCTCCGGTTCCAGTCCTCCGCTCTGCGCGCCCCCGCCTTCGGCCTCGTCGTCGACGAGACCGACGGCGTCCCCGTCTCCGCCCTCAACCTCACCGCCCTCGATGCCCGCCTCGGAACGGCCTTCGACGCCTTCAACACCCAGGGCGGCTGGGACCTCGCCGCCCAGCAGGCCTCCCATCCGCAGGCCGAGCCTGAGCCCGTCACCCCGGCGCAGGTGCTGCCGCCCGTCGACATCTCCCTCGAGGACATCCACGGCCGCCGCCGGTTCATCCTCTCCATGGGCCTCAACTACGAGTCACACCGCCGCGAGACCAACCGCGGCAAAGACCTCCTCATGATCAACGCCCTCGCCACCACCGGGGCATACGAGCCGATCACCCTTCAGCCCGAGGCCCATCTCCCCGACATCGAGGCCGAGATGGGATGCGTGCTCCTCGCCGACGTCGACCTCGGGGCCATTCCCGCCATGCGAGACCTCGAGCGCCGCCTGGCCTATTTCACGGTCAACGACCTCACCGACCGTGCCCCCATCATCCTGGACGAAGTCGAGGGCTACACCCCCGCCAAGTCCGATCCCGGGTTCAAACCCATCGGACCCTGGATGGTCCCCGGCACCCACCTCCCCGTCTTCTCCGGACCCAGCCCGCTCGACGTGAAGTGCGTCGTCACCAAGCCCGGCCAGACACCCCGCATCCGGCAGCACGACCAGACCACCGGCATCATCCGCAACCCGGCGCAGGTCCTCGCCCTCCTCGCCGAGAAACTCGCCGCCAATCCCGCCCTCGACGCTCCCGACCGTCAGCGCCGCCGCCATCCCTTCGCGCTCCGCGTCGGCGACCGCTTCCTCCTCCCCGCCGGGAGCCTGATCTTCACCGGCACGCCCGGAGGCACGAGCATCCGGCCGCCGGCGCTGCCCGACAAGCTCCGCCTCCTTCTCCGCGCCGGTTTCTCGATGCGCCGCGCCCGCGCGCTCTACGTCCGCGACTGCCGCCGGCGCGCCGCAGCCCTCGGCTACCTCGAGCCCGGCGACACCGTCGAGACGAGCGTCAGCCAGCTCGGCACACAGCGCTGGGAGATCCGCGGGACCAAGATCACGCCGTCCTGAGCCGCTCCGGACGCGAGAGTGCCTGCCCTCACATCTCCCATGGCCTGAGCAGCTCCTTCAGGCTCCGGCGAGGCCGCCGCCCGGGGTGCGCGCCCGGAGTCTCGTCCTGGATGATCTCGCGCCAGCTCGCCGGCCGCCGCTCGATCGGCTCCCGAGCCTCCTTCGCCGCCTGCGCCTTGGCCTCGGAGGCGAAATACATCTCGAACACCGCCGTCGCGAGGTACACCGCGCTGAAGCTGAACCAGCCGATCAGCACGCCCACCTGGCTGCGCACCGCCAGCCACCCCAGGCCCGCCAGCACGAGGCCGTGAGCGACGCTCAGCAGCGGGTGGTAGAGCAGAATCCGCGCCCCCTGCCGCAGCGCGCTCCCCACCGTGTGCGGCCCCCTCTCGCGGTCTTCGGCGATCGCCACCTGTGCCCACAGCCACACGAGGAGGACGAACACCCCGATCCACAGCGACACCCCCGCCAGCAGCAGGCTGCCCGCCGGGCCGAGCATCGCCTGCCCGCGCTCGCCGAGGTAGAATGTCAGATTGAGTCGCAGCAGCGCCGCCGCCGCCGCAAACAGCGCGTGCACGGCGGCGGCCCGCGCCCAGCAGTGCACCAGACGCCGGCCGAGCTCCGCCGCGTCCGGCGAGCGGTCGTCCGCCATCGGCCAGGCCCACGAGATCGTCCCCGTGAACACCGGCCCGGCGACGAGCACCGCGAAGGCGATCAGCGGCAGCGGCGGGAGGAGCTGCGCGGGGAGCAGCACCAGCGCGACGAGGACATTCCACATCACGAGGCGGAACAGATTGTCCCACACGTGCCAGAACCACTGCTCGAGCGTCGTGAATAACAGTTGCATGGCCCGTCCGTTGACTCGTTGATTCGGAGCCGGAAAGCAAGGCACCTCTGCGCATGACGCCCGACCCCGCCGCCGGCTCCGGCCCTCCGCGCTGGTGCGAAGCCGCCTTCGCGGCCACCGTCCTCGTCACCGCCCTCGTGCTCTGCCTCCTCTCGATGCGCGAGCTCGGGCCGACCTTCGACGAGGTCGCCCACATCGCCGCCGGCGTCGATCACATCCAGCGTGGCGAGTATGTCCTCAATGTCGAGCACCCGCCCCTCGTCAAGCAGATCGCCGGCCTCGCCCTCGCCCCCCTGCATCTCCGCGCACGTCTGCCCGCACCCGCACCGCACGGCGCCGATGCCGCCGCGCACTATCGCAACGAGCAGTGGCTGTGCGGCCGGGACCTCCTCCTGACGCTCAACGGCGGCCGCGAGCGCACGGCGACCATTCTCACCGTCGCGCGCCTCCCCGTGCTCGCTCTCTCCGCCCTGCTCCTCCCCATCCTCTGGCTCTGGGCGCGCACCATGCTCGGGCCGCTCGCCGCCGCCTCGGCGCTGGTGCTCGCCGCGCTGTGTCCCACATGGCTCGCGCACGCCAGACTGGTCCACACCGACGCCCCCCTGACCATGTTCACCACCGCGGCCCTGGCGCAGGCGTGGTGGCTGCGCCGCCGCTTCTCC
>JABWBI010000344.1 GCA_013360565.1 Candidatus Sumerlaeia bacterium
GGGGGACGAGGCGTTCCCCTTCGAGGTGGCCACGGGTCCCCTCCATGTCCGGCTCGGCGCGGACCTCTCGCGGCCCGAGAGCGTTCAGGTGATCGCCGGCGCCACGGCGCTGCGGCTGGGCGTCGTCGGGCTGGCGATGCAGGACACGGCGACGGGCCAGATGCGCGTCTTGGAGACGCCGCGCGACGTCGAGCCGGCCGTCGAGGGCAACCGCGTGATCTACCGCGGCGCGTTGCCCGGGGGCGACATCGAGTACGTCTACCACCGCCACGGCTTCGAGCAGAACCTGATCCTCCACGCCCCGCAGTCGCTCCCCGCGCCCGAGTCGCTGGGCATGGACCCGGCGACGACGCTAGTGGGGCTGGTGTCTCGGCTCGACGGCGAACCGGAAGGGGGCACGCTGGAGCTCCGGAGCCTGGCGCCGGCCGGAAACGCCGTCGATGCGCTCACGGCGGCGAGGGATGGCCTGAGGGTCATCTCCGCGGACGTGCAGATCCAGGTGTCCGACTCCCAGCAGGAGCCTGTCCTGACCTTTTCGGCGGGGACAGCGTGGGCCGGAGACAAAGGCGGTTTGACGGGGACGCGGCGGATCAGCCAGGTGCTGGGAATGGCCGGTGACGCCGCTGCACTTCTGGATGGAGTGCCGGTGCGCTGGGTCCGAGAGTTGGAGGGACCCGTGACCGTCGATTACATCGTGTCCGCGGCGCTGACGGCCCGCAACCATCTGCTGGAGCGAGGGCAGACCTATTTCATCTCGTCGCAGCTGACGGTCGAGAACGGCGAGACGGTGGTGTGCGAGCCTGGCGCGGTGATCAAGATCAATGGCGGATTGGGGAGCACGACGCCCGGCGTCCTCGTGGCCTCGGGCGGCACGTTCGAGATCGACGGCCAGCCGCTCGACCCGGTGGCGATCACCTACGCGGGCAATGGGTCCGTGGGGCAGAGCGTCGCAGGGGCCAGCGGGTACAACGCCAATCGCTATGGACGCGGCATCACCTGGAGCGCCGGGAGCTCCGGCTTCGTCCGGCATCTCCGCATGGACGGGGGAGTGGAGGGGATTTGGCTACACGGGGACCTCGCTTGGGGAGGCAGCGACGGTTTCTCCCACAGCATCTTCCGGGACTTCACGGACTTTCCGATTCTCGCTGAGGACGTGGAGGGGGAGCTGGCCTTCTTCAACTGCGTCATCGGCGATCGGTATCCTGGCTGGCAGAGCGGGACACCCGGGATCTGGATGACCGTCGCCGACATTCCCTCGTCGCTGGACCTGAGCGTTGTGAACTGCACCTTCTCTGATCATCAGCCGGTGGAGGTCATCTACGATGGGCCCACTCCCGGCGGCGGTCAGTCGTGGCCGTCGCTCGCGCTGGACGTCCGGAACAACTACTTCACCAGCCCGGGCCCAACGGAGGTGGGCCAGGCCATCGAGATCGGATGGAGCCAGTTCGTCGAGTCCGGGACCGTGAGCCACAACGCGACGCATTACATCGTCGCCGTCGGATGGGAAGAGTCCTCCGGGCTCACCACCGGAAGCGACAGGAACCTGAACGAGAGCAACGTGCCCAGCGCGTTCGCCGCAAGCGCCGCCGGTGACTTCTATCCCTCGTCTGGGGCGCTCTCGGATCTGCTCGACATGGGGGATGGTGCTCCAGGGCGTCTCAGCGGTCTGTCCATCGAGGCACCGGAGCCCATCGAGAGCGACGTCACTTCGAACACGGCCTGGGCCCCGATGGCGGCCGACGGCGACGGCTCCGACACGGAGATCGACATCGGCTTCCACTATCCCCGCGTGGACTACGTCGTCGAGGGCGGCACACAGACGGTCCAGGCCGAGGTGACAATCGAGCCAGGGACGCGCATCGCCTTTGAGGCCGACGCTTCCGCCTGCCTCGCCGTGGGTGAGGATGGTGCGCTCATCGCGCAGGGCGGGTTCCTGGAGCCACCGGTCGAGTTCTTCTCGGCCATCGCCTCGGGCGACCGGGCCGACGTTCCGGCGGCGGGTGACCACCTGGGCCTCCGGGTGCTCCGCACGGCCCCCCGGACATCGAACCTGCACCGGCTGCGCGTGCGCCACGCCGCCTCGGCCCTGGTGGTCGAGGGGGGGCGGCTGTTCAATCCAATCGCCAACGGGGAGTTCATCGATTGCTTCAGCGGGGTGGTTTTCGACGGCGCCGAGGGCGGGGACCTCATGAATTGCCTGCTTCTGCGCTGTGACGATGGCTGCAAGATCGTTCTCCCGGACGGGGAGTTCTCGGACCACGCCGTCGAGGGCAACACGTTCGCCCTGTGCGGCAACGGCCTGCTGATCGACCAGGCCGAGGAGGGGGACCCGGACACTCCGTTCTCACTGGTCCTGGAGGACAATCTCTTCCTGGGCAGCACGCAGGCGGCCTTCCACGTCTCGGAGTTCGTCGCCACCGCCTCGGCCGACTTCCGGGCGGTCGACCGCAACAACGCGTGGTACCTTAACTCCTGGAACGTGCAGGACGATCCGTCGATGGTGGAGAACGATCAGGTGGCCCCGAACAGCGCGGGGCGGCATCACCTGCGCGACAATCCCCGCGTGGCGCACTTCTCGGCCGAGCGGGCCGGCGACGCCTTCGCCGGGAGGCGATGGGACTCGCAGGGGCTCTATCCCTTCAGCGATGGCCTCTTCTTGGCCCAGGTGGAGGATGACGTGTCCCGCTTTCCCTTCGTTCTGCCTCCCGGAGTCGGACTGGCGGAGGATGGCTTGGCTTTCACGGGGACCTTCCCCGAAGGGGGCATTGCCACAATCACGGTGGGCCTCACGGGTCCGTCTCTGGTCCCGGCGAGCGCCTCGACCAACCTGGGCGTGATCAGCGGGTCGGGCGTGACGGAGGGCACGCAGAGCGGCGACGGCCTGGGCCGGCTGTGGATCTGGGTCAGGCGGTTCGCCGGCGAGGAGGACGACTGGGCCGTCTCGGGCACGCTGACCCTGGCCTTCACCAGTGGGGACGAGCTCGCTGTCCATCTGCCCCCTCTCACCATGGCGGGGACCGGCGGTGAGGAGCTGTGGTGCGGCTGGGTGGCCCTGGACGGGTCGGTGTTCCACGGTCACTCCTCCGGGGGCCTGATGAGCCGCGGGAGCGAGTCGTTCGACCAGGACTCGGGCTACGCGCTGGCGGTTGACACGGCGGGCCTGGCGCGGTCAGCCTGGGAGGCGGTGGCGTCGCCCTCGCCGCTGGTGGACGCGGGGAGCCGGGACTTCTGGAAC
>JABWBI010000029.1 GCA_013360565.1 Candidatus Sumerlaeia bacterium
GGCGTGCCTGCGGGGAATCGCGGCCCTGCAGGAGAACCCGCCGGACATCGTCGTCTTCCTCGATGCGGATGGATCAGACGTGCCGGAGGATCTGCCGGAGGTGATCGCGCCAATCGTGCGCGGCGAGGCGGACCTGGTGATCGGCTCCCGGCTGCTCGGGGGCGCGGCGGCCGGCTCGCTGACGGGACTGCAGCGGTTCGGGAACCGGCTGACCGCAATGCTGGTGCGGCTGATCTGGGGGCATCGGTTCACCGACCTCGGGCCGTTCCGTGCGATCCGGCGGGAGGCGCTCGCGCGGCTGGGAATGCAGGACCGGGGCTTCGGCTGGACGATCGAGATGCAGATCCGCGCGTGCAAGCAGGGCCTGCGCGTGACCGAGGTGCCGGTGAGATACCGGCCGCGGACGGCAGGGACGTCGAAGATCAGCGGAACGTGGCTCGGGTCCCTGAAGGCCGGGGCGAAGATCCTCTGGACGGTGCTGAGGCATGCGGTGACGCGAGGGTGAGGATGCGAGAGGAAGCCTCCCCCCCGGCGAGATCAGTTGACCCGGGGCGCCGAGGAGAACAGTCGCCGCGGCGCGTCGTCAGGCTTTGGCCTCGTCGCGCTTGACGGTGCTCCGCAGGGAGAGCTCGCGGAGCTGGGCCTCGGCGACAGGACTCGGGGCGCCGCACATGAGGTCGCTGGCGCTCTGGGTCTTGGGGAAGGCGATGACGTCGCGGATGTTGTCGGAGCCGGCGAGGAACATGACGATGCGGTCGACGCCGAACGCGATCCCCCCGTGGGGCGGAGCGCCGTGGCGGAGCGCATCGAGGAGGAAACCGAACTTCTCGCGGGCCTCGTCCTCGCCGATGCCGAGCGCGCGGAAGACGCGGCTCTGGACGGCGGGGTCATGGATTCGGATGGAGCCGCCGCCGAGTTCACAGCCGTTGAGCACAAGATCGTAGGCCTGGGCCATCACCGCTCCGGGGTCGGTCTCGAGCTTGTCGAGATCCTCAAAGCGCGGGGAGGTGAAGGGGTGGTGCATGGCGTACCAGCGCTTGTCCTCGGGGTGGAACTCGAACATGGGAAAGTCCACGACCCACGTGAAAGCGAGCTGGGAGCCGTCGATGAGACCCATCTGGCGCGCGAGTTCGCCGCGGACCGCCGCCAGGACCTGGCAGACGGCCGCCTCCTGGTCGGCGCCGAACACGATGAGGTCGCCCGGCGCGGCGCCGGTGGCTTCGCGGAGCGCGCCGGCCTCGGCCTCGCGGAAGAACTTGGCGATGGGGCCCTGGTAAGTGCCGTCGTCCTGAACTTTGAGCCAAGCGAGGCCCTTGGCGCCGTGGCGCCCCGCGAACGCCACAAGGTCATCGAGCTGCTTGCGGCTCAGGGTCCCGCCGCCGGGCGCGCGGATGGCGCGGACCACCCCGCCCTTGGCGAGCGCGTCGCGGAAGACCTTGAACTCGGACTGGGCGAAGACCGCGCCGAGGTCGGTGATCTCGAGCCCGAAGCGCAGATCGGGCCGGTCGATGCCGTACCTGGCCATGGCCTCGCGGTAACTCATGCGGGGGATGGGCCGAGGGATCTCGACGCCCAGCACATCGCGCCAGATGGCGGCCATGAGCCCCTCCATGATCTCGCAGATCTCGTCCACGGTGGGGAAGGAGAGCTCGATGTCGATCTGCGTGAACTCCGGCTGCCGGTCGGCGCGGAGGTCCTCGTCGCGGAAGCACTTGGCGATCTGGTAGTACCGGTCGCACCCCGCGATCATGAGGAGCTGCTTGAAGAGCTGGGGCGACTGCGGAAGCGCGTAGAACATGCCCGGGTTGACGCGGCTCGGGACGAGGTAGTCGCGGGCTCCCTCGGGCGTGGACTTGCAGAGAATGGGCGTCTCGACCTCGAGAAAGCCGTGGCCGTCCAGATGGCGCCGGGTCGCCTGGACCATCTTGGCCCGCGTGCGGATGTTGCGCTGCATCTCAGGCCGGCGCAGATCGAGGTAGCGGGCCTTCAGGCGGGCCTCCTCCTTGACCGTGATGTGCTCGTCGATGGGGAAGGGCAGGTCATGGGCACGGTTGAAGACAAGCCACTCGCTGACGACGACCTCGACTTCGCCGGTGGGGAGCTTGGGGTTGACCGTTCCCTCCGGGCGCTCGCGGACGAGCCCCTTCGCCCCGAGAACCCACTCGCTGCGGAGCTGATGCGCGTCGTCGAACTGCGCGGGGTTGCCCTCGGGATTGATGACGATCTGGGCGAGGCCGGCGTGGTCTCGCAGGTCGACGAAGATCAGCCCGCCGTGGTCGCGGCGGCTGTGGACCCAGCCCTTGAGGACAACGGTCTGGCCGACGTGCTCTCGCCGCAGATCACCGCAGCGGTGCGTCCGCCGGACCACTCGCAGATCAGTCACGGGGCACCTCCGGAAGGAGCGAGGGGTTATAGGGGGCCCCGGGGAAAGGGTCAAATGGAGATGTGAGGAGATCGAAGTCAGGCCGTGAGGCGGGCGGCCAGGCACGCCACATCGAGCCCGGCACGCCGTGGGAGAACGGCTGCACCGAGTCGTTCAACGGCAAGGTGCGCGGCGAAGTCCTGAACGCCGGGGGTCACGCCGCTTCTCGAGGCCCACGTGCCCGGGGCCGGCTGGAACGCAACTGCAATACCAAGAGGCCCCACAGCGCGCTAGGTGCCATGACACCGTGCGAGTTCTCGACGCAGCTTGGACTTGCTCTCCCGGCCAGCATGGTTCGGGGGTGCCCCGGACCGGGGTGCCTTCCGAGTCAGTTTGGGCGGGGACTCCCGTGATGGGCAATGCGTAGTGCATGGTGATGAGAGCAGGTCAGATCAACCTCTGCTCCTCGGCCATGCAAAACCGTGAAAACTGCGGCGTTTTTTCCGCTTGACAGGTGCCCCCCCGTCAGAGTCGCCGCAGAGATGACCCATTGCCCGACGCAGGACACTGTGCCGGGGGGAGGTGAAACCGATGAATCCGTCAGAGATTCCAGGGCAGACAGAGATGCACGCGCGGTTCCCATGGCTCATCAGCGTCGCTCTTCTCGCTCTCGCGGGGCCGGCGATCTTTGCGGGAGACTCGTCGTGTTACCAGCCCGTCACGGTGCCGGCCCAGGAAACTGAGTTGTCTGCAAACTGTGCTTCCCAGCCGGACTGCAAGGACTCCCTTGTTCGCGCAGGATACGACGCATGCGGGGATATCGCCCCGTCTGGAGGCTGGCGATGCAGAAATCGCAACGTCTCTGTTACGCTCTACGACTACGCCTGTCAGGGCGAGGAATGCGTCCTGCTGGGGACAATTCCGCAGAATCCCGAGAGCCATCTGGTCACCGTTTCTGGGTGCTCTTGACAGGGCTCTGGGGACGCTCGCCCAGGGAGGATCTCTGAGCGGTTGACTTGGTCCAGGTCCCCGCGAGCGGGTCCTCCCTCAATTCTGTGGCAGCAATTCGCAGCTCCATGCGAGGGGGTAACCTGTGTTTCCGCGAACAGCTCAACCCCGGACACCGCTGATCCTGGCGGCCACGTGTGCTGTGTTCTTGAGCCCCGCGACCGTTGGAGCGCAGCCGCACGATCCCCGAGCAGGGACCTCCGACGAGCCGCTGAGTCGCATGGTCGCCTTCGTTCGAGCATACGACGTATCGCCCGAGACTGTGCAACTCGTGGTGGAGGAAACATTTCAACGGCGGCCTTCACTCGCGGCGGTCGAGCAAAGCATGTCGCAGGCCGCCGGCAGGGCCGAGTGGGAATCCATACCCGAAAGCGAGCGTGAGAGACGGAGGCAGCGGGTGCTCGAGTTGATAGCAACACCGGCAACTCGCCGTTACGTGCTGTTCTTTCAGGCCCCCGCGATGTACCGCCTTGAATCCACGACCCCTGTCTTCATGGACCTCAACGGTGAGGATCCGCACCTTGCGGCAAGCAGTTTCGCCGCCGTGCAGAGCGCCGGCACGCATTGGACAATCAACCACGCCGAACAGGACGTTGAGATACGCCACGCCCAGCAGGCCATCGGCGCTCATATCCCCACAGTTCAGGATGGCTGGGGCCCCTGTATGTATTTCATCAACCTGGGCCGAACGCTTGACGTCCTGAAGGAGATCCGGGGGGGCTGAACCCGAGGTTCGCACCGGCGACGAAGCCGTCGCGCGGGCGCGGTTGCCCCAGGGTTCCTCACGCGTCGTGCGCTTCAGCTACCGGCCGGCCGCGCCCGCGGCGCAAGAGCCCATCGCGAGCGTGCTGATCGCATACCCGCAGGAGGGCCGGGCCACGCTCATGCGGCTCCTTGATTGGCGGGGTCTGGGCGGTGTCCCGCGGGCACACACGGTGCAG
The DNA here is from genome assembly GCA_013360565.1 of Candidatus Sumerlaeia bacterium. GTDB lineage: Bacteria > Sumerlaeota > Sumerlaeia > JABWBI01 > JABWBI01 > JABWBI01. The sequence continues at coordinate 4,312 of JABWBI010000029.1, forward strand.
ATCGACAGCTGGGAAGGCTTGGAGCAAGGCGACGAGATCACCTTCACAGCGCTTTCCGAACGGCCGCCGGACATCCATCGGCGGCTTGAGGCGTCGCTGCTCAGGCTGAACGAAGCCGTGGACTCCTCGGCGTTCCTCTTTGATCCCCCAGACGATTACCGCGTGATCGAGCAGCAGGCGGACGGAACCTGGCGGACTCTGCGGACGCATCCTCTTGAGCCGGCGGGTCCCACTGAACGGCAACGGCGGATTCAGGACAGCCTGGCGGCCGCGGCCACCCCCAAGCGCTGGGCACTCGCATCGGGAGTCATCGGCGGCGCGATGCTTCTGTTGGGTGTGCTGCTCATGCTGAGGCGGTCTCGCACCTGAGAGGGCAAACGATGTCGTGCCGAGCCGTGCCCCCCCTGCTCTTGCTGGCCGGATGTGGCTGGGCCTCTGGCGCAGCCGTCACCGAGACCACACAGATCCACACGGCGCGGGTTGGGCTCCGCGATGCCGCGCGAATGGGCACTCCGATCCCCCTGAGGCTGGGCCGCGTGTTTCCAGATGAGCCATTGCTCCTCATCCTTGAGGCGGAGAATGACACCGGCGGTGCCGTGCGGCACCACGGAACAACTTCAGTACCTCACGATCGTTCCTTTTCACGGCTGACGGATCAGAGGGTGCCAGGCGCCGGGGGGTCCGCAGGGGAGGTGGGGTGCGCCCGGTGCGCGGGACGTCTCGGTGGGGGACCGCACCCGCGAGTGGGTGCGCCACATCAGGGAGGGAAGGTGAAACACCGCCCAACTTTCCCCCGTTGACGCGGGTCGTGGACAGGCGGAGGACTCTTGCCATGCCCCGCCGCGCGTTCACCCTGATCGAGCTGCTCATCGTCGTGGCGATCATCGCCATCCTCGCGGCGATTGCACTGCCCAACTTCCTGGAGGCCCAGACGCGGGCGAAGGTCTCGCGAGCGCGGGCGGACATGCGGTCGGCGGCGACGGCGATCGAGGCCTACCGGATCGACTTCAACGCGTATCCGCCGACGCGGGGCGCAATGGCGGAGGTCGAGGCGGCTCACCGGTTCGACGGCTACGGCCGCGTGTGCAGTCAGGGGTTCCAGACACTGTCACTGCGCCTGTCGACACCGATCGCGTTCATCACCAGCGCGGCCCTGGCCGACCCGTTCAAGCGGGGAGCGTCGGACCTCAGCAGCATGGCGTACGAGAGCGGGAATCCCCCCGATGAGGCGCTCGGCTATCACAATGTCCACGAGCTGGCGGTCCTGGACATGGAAGGGGGCTGGTACCCCGACGACTTCTCGGAGGACTACGGCTTCTGGCGGCTGTTCAGCCTGGGACCAGCGGGGCTGTTTCCGGACTTCGGCAACGGGGACTACCGGTGGCTGTACGATCCAACGAACGGAACGCGGAGCATCGGAGGGATCGTGCGGACGCAGTACGACCCGGAGGGCCGGCGGCTGATCGTCCCGGACCCGTGATCTTGACACGGGGCCGTGTCTCCCCCATGGTCTCGCTCCCATGCGCCTCACCGAAGCCAAGATCCAGTCGCTCGCCGACCAGGTCTACGACGTCCTCGCCAAGTCGGACCAGGTGACGTTCATCGCCGGATCGAACCAGATCGCCTTCCGCATCAAGGCGGCGATCACCGACGACCTGCGGCGCGAGGACCAGCTCGACCAGGAGGTCACGCAGATCCTCGAGGCCGCCCTCAGGGGCAAGAACCGGATGTCGATCGACTACCAGTCGCTCTTCAAGAAGGCGAAGGCCTCGCTCATCCGCGAGCGGAAGCTGGTGATCTGACCATGCGCCTGACCGAAGACCGCATCGAATTCATCAACAAGCAGATCCTCGACGCGCTCATCACCGAGGGGCTGGTGGAGGTGCGGGGGCGAGCGAGCACGGTCCTGACGGACATGAACCGGGTCGTGATGCAGGACCTGGCGATGGAGGACAAGATCGACGCGGAGGTCGACGCGATGATCAAGAGGATCAAGCGCGACATCCCGGAGGGGTCGGCGGAGTACCGCTCGATCTTCATGAAGAAGAAGGACGAGCTCTGCGCGAAGTACAATTACACCCTCTGACGGCACCCGCGCCCGTCTCCGGGTCCAGGCACGGATTGACAAGCCTCCGGGGGGGCGCTTAGCCTGGGCGTCTGGTGGAAATGCCTGTCGTCTGAAACCGCCGGCCGGGGGCCCGTGAACCCCGCCGCCCGGCTGAGGGAGTGTCTTCTCTCATGCCCTGGTACAAGAAACCCCAGTTCACCGCGCTCAAGCCGCGGCCGGCCGCGCAGCAGCCTCACAAGGTGCCGGACGGGCTGTGGCACCGGTGTCCGGCCTGCTTGGCGATTCTGTACATGCGGGACTTCGTGGCAAATCTGCGCGTGTGCACGCAGTGCGGCTTCCACGAGAAGCTCTCGAGCAAAGAGCGCATCGAGATGCTCGTCGACGAGGGCTCCTTCCAGGAGACCGATGCGACGGTGCGGGCGCTGGACCCGCTGGGCTTCTCGGACTCACAGCCCTACACCCGGCGCCTGGAGAGCACGCGGAAGAAGACGGGCCTGATGGACGCGGTGCGGACGGGGATGGCCACGATCGGCGGCCAGCGCGTGTCGCTGGCTGTGATGGACTTCGCGTTCATCGGCGGCTCGATGGGGTCGGTCGTCGGCGAGAAGGTCACGCGGGCGATCGAGCGGGCGATCGGTGAGCGGACGCCGATGCTGACGGTGGTGACCAGCGGCGGGGCGCGGATGCAGGAGTCGACCTATTCCCTCATGCAGATGGCCAAGACCAGCGCGGCTCTGGCCCGGCTCGACGACGCGCGGCTGCCCCACATCGTGATTCTCACAAATCCGTCGACGGCGGGCGTGATGGCGTCTTACGGTTCCCTCGGCGATGTCATCATCGGCGAACCCGACGCGCTGATCGGCTTCGCGGGACCGCGGGTGATCGAACAGACCATCAAACAGACCCTGCCGCGGGGGTTCCAGCGCTCGGAGTTCGTCAAGGAGCACGGGTTCCTGGACATGGTGTGCCCCCGGTCCGAGCTGCGCGACACAGTCGAGCGCCTGCTTTCACTCCTGAGCGGCCCGGCGCGAGAGACCACAGAGGAATCGCCGGCGAGCGCCTCGGGCAATGGCCATGCCTCGGCGAGGGCCAAGAGGACCGGGACGACACCCCCGGCGGCCGCCAAGCGTCCCGCAGGCTTGAAGCCGAAGGCCTCAGCCCGGCGCAAGAAGGCCTGACGCGGCGTCGAGGTCGAAGGGCCGCGCCTCGGCGGGCGGCGCCTCCATGCCGGTGCGAAGCCGGTGAAGGCCCTCCAGAAGCAGGGCGTCAAGCGACGGCGGCGTGGGATCGAGAGTCACCCCGGGCCAGACTCCTTCAAGATCCGCCCCGAGGAGGGAGGCTGCAGACCCGGCCAGAATTGGATGGGGGCCCGGCAGAAGTCCACGAAGACGGGTAAGGGGCTCTTCAGGGGGCAACGGCTGAGGCGGGGAGAGGGCGACCCACACATCGGATTGGGAATCATAGAGTTGGACTCCCAGCTGCCCGTGAGCTGTCCGAAGAAGAACAGCCAGCCGCGAGCCTGGGCGAACGGGCAAGCTGCGCGCCTGCTGATCGAAGCGGGACACGAGGGTGAGGGAAAGCGACAATGTCATGCAAAGTGACTTGGCGATTGTCAGGCCGAGACGAACGCCTGTCAGGCGTCCGGGTCCATGCGTGGCGATGACCACGCCCAAATCGCTGAGAGATAACCTGTTTTCTTGCAGCAGCTCACAAATGGACGGCCAGAGAAACTCGGAGTGCCGACGCCCCTCGATCCAGGTGCGTGAGCCGATCAGGGCCTCGCCACGAGCGATGGCAAGCCCCCCCGTGAGATCAGCGGTGTCGAGGACGAGAGACAGCATCAGTGAGCCTGGCCAAAGCCGTCGAGTGCCTGGGAGATAAGTGTTTGATTGCGAGGCAATTGAGACCAGATCGTCACCTCGCGATGAGCCGGATCATCGCCAAAGGCAATGTCAAGTTGAATTCCAGACTCGGCGCCGAAGCGAGGAAAGCGCTCTGGCCATTCGAGGGCGAGCACGGTGTCTGGGGCCATCAGATCATCAAGTCCAATCTCCTGACATTCGGCTTCGCCACTCAGGCGGTAGAGATCGACGTGGTGGAGAGTCACTCGTCCGGTGTAGGGCTTCATCAGGGTGAAGGTGGGGCTGTTCACGATCCCTTGGATGCCAAGCCCCCTGGCCAGGCCTTTGACAAATTGAGTCTTGCCCGCCCCGAGCGGGCCGGAGAGCAGAAGCACGTCGCCACCTCGCAGGAGGCGCCCGAAGGCCTCGCCAAGGGCGAGCATCTCATCAGGGCCGCGGACGGTCCGGTGGGAAACCATGTCAAGATTTTGTTCTGGACTGACCCATCTGGGAACGCAGATAGGCCTCCATGAAGAAGGTGATGTCGCCATCGAGGACGGCTTGCACGCTGCTCGTCTCGACGTCGGTCCGGAGATCCTTGACCAGCTGATAGGGCTGGAGGACGTAGGACCGGATCTGGCTCCCCCATCCAATGTCCTTTTTCTCGGCCTCGTTGGCCGTCACCTTGGCGCGCTGCTCCTCGAGGTAATGAGCGTAGAGTCGCGAGCGGAGGACCTTCATGGCCCCAGCGCGGTTCTTGTGCTGGGAGCGCTCGTTCTGGCACTGGACGATGATGCCGGTCGGAATGTGGGTGATGCGGACGGCGGAGTCGGTGACGTTGACGTGTTGGCCCCCGGCACCTCCGGAGCGATAGGTGTCGACCTTGAGGTCCTTGTCCAGGATCTCCACCTCGATGGATTCGTCGATCTCAGGCGAGGCATAGACGGAGGCGAAGGAGGTGTGCCGGCGCTTCTGGCTGTCGAAGGGTGAGATCCTGACCAGGCGGTGGACGCCGGACTCGGCCTTGAGGTGTCCGTAGGCGTAGGGGCCCTCAATGAGGAGGTTGACGGACTTGATGCCGGCCTCGTCGCCAGGCTGGAGGTCGACCTCGTTGACAGTGAAGCCCTGCTTCTCGGCCCAGCGGACGTACATGCGCATGAGCATCTGAGCCCAGTCGCACGACTCGGTGCCGCCCGCGCCGGGCTTGATGTAAAGGTAGGAGTTGAGGACGTCGTGCTCCTCGCCGAGCATCGCCTGGGTCTCAAGAGACTCGAGCCGCTTCTCGAGACCGGCGGCGGCCCTGGCGAAGTCGGTGAGGGTCGCGGCGCTCTCGGTGGCCTCGTCGGTGAGCTCGGCGAGCTCAAGCGTCTCCTCGGCCTCCCGGCGGAGGTCACGCCAGGGCTCGACGATGCGCCGGAGCGCCTTGAGCCGCTTGAGCGTCTCCTGGGCCTTGTCCTGGTTGTTCCAGAAGGCACCGTCCTGGGTCTGGGCCTCGACGGCGCTCAGCTCGTCCGCGCGCCTGGCCCAGTCAAAGACAGTCCATGGCGGTGGAGATGCGCTGCTTGATGTCGCGCAGCTGGGCGACGGTGTCTTGAAAGGGGGTGGTCATGGTGGCGTCCTGGGGAAGTGGCCCGCGAGCGACCGCCGGCGCCAGAGCGCCGCGGCGAGTCCGGCGAGCGAAAAGACTCCGAACAGTCGCGCAAGCCAGTCGCCGTGTCGAGTGTAAAAGGTGAGCGTGGTGAGTGGCTCGGCGTCGGCGTGGAGGGTGGTGCGGTGGTCAAGCCGCGAGCGGTGGACGACGACCCCGGCGGGGTTGACGGCGCTGCTCGGGCCGGTATTCGCCGCCTGGACGATCCAGCGCCGGTTCTCGACGGCGCGGAAGGGCTGGACGATCCAGTGCTGCCACGGACCGGCCGTGTCCAGGAACCAAGCGTCGTTGGTGACCGTGGCGAGGATCTCCGCGCCGCTCCGGACCTGCTCGGCGACGAGGTTGGGAAAGGTCGACTCGAAGCAGACATGGGCGCCGAGGGCGACGGGGCCTCGGGGCGTGTGGACGGCGAGGGGCGCGGCCGCCTCGCCCGGTTCGAAAAGGGCGAGGTTGCCGAGCGTGAGCTGCATGAGGCCGGGGACCAGACTGACGAGGGGGGCGCTCTCGGCAAAGGCGACGAGGCGAATCTTGTCGTAGGTGGCGACAATCTCGCCGGATGCGTCGAGGGACCAGACGCTGTTGCGGAGCGTGAGGTCGCTGGGCCAGATCTCATCGGCGGCGGGATCGGCGCCGGGCCGCAGGGCGCAGTTGTTCGCCCCGAAGACGACCGCGGCGTGCAGGCGGCGGGCCTCCTGGCCGAGGTCGGCGAGGCGAACCCGGCTGCCGAGGGGAAAGAAGAAGTCGATGATGACCGACTCGGGGAGGAGGACGAGGTCGGTGTGGCCGGGCTCGATGCGCCGGAGCTGATCGATCAGGAGCGCAAAGAGATCGCGCTCGATCGCGGGGTCCTCGCCCGCCGCCAGCTTGTCGCGCTGCGCCCAGGCGGGCTGGACGATGGCAATGCGGACCGCGCGCTCGGTGGGGGGTGTGTTCCAGCGGTCGAGGGCACGCTGGCCGAGGAGGAGGTTAGCAGCCATGAGTGCGGACCAGAGGAGCGTGCCGAGCACCGTGGGTGCCCAGTGGGCCGGGGAAGCCGCGCGGCCGAAACGCAGGGCAAGCGCCTCGGCGAGGAGGAGGTTGATCGCGACGATGAGGAAGGAGAGCCCCCAGGTGCCGGCGAACGAGGCGGACTGGATCATCACGGGCACGCCGTGCTGCGTGTGTGCCAGGTACAGCCAGGGGAAGGCGAGCTCGCCGAAGAGATGGGTGTACTCGAGCGCCGGCCACAGCATGGGCACGAGGAGCAGATGAACCGGGCCCAGGCGCCGGAGCCAGACGACGGCCCAGCCGAAGAGGAGCATCCAGAGCCCGAGGACAAGAGCGAGGAGGACGATGCCCCCGAGGACGAGAGGGTTGACGTAGAGGGTGACGTTGAACCAGCACAGGCTGGCGTAGGACCAGACGACCCCGAAGAGATACCACAGCCACCTCGCCGCGCGCGGCGGCTTGGCGCGGGTGACGGCGAAGACGGGCACCAGGGCGACCCACACGAGACCGCCGAGATCGGCGCGGGGAAAAGCGAGCGTGAGCAGCGCCGCGGAGGCGAGGGCCCCGAGAACGCCGTCCCATCCCATCGCTCGCCAGTCGGCCCGGCCGGGCAGCAGGCGCCCGAGGGCGCGGCGAAGACGGGAGAGGGGCAGGGGCATGGGCGAACGCAGAGATACGCGGGCGCGAGGGGGGAGGCAAGGGCAGGCGTGCGGCCGCCGCCCGCGTGGCCGGGGAGGCCGGATTTCATTGTGTCTTCACGGAAAACGGCGCAGACTGCCGCCGCGAGTGAGGACGCCGCGCCTGAAGAGATGATCACACGCCCCGCCGCCGCGCCCCGCGCCTTCACGCTGATCGAGCTGCTGGTCGTCGTCGCGGTCATCGCCATCCTGGCAGCAATCGCGATCCCGAACTTTCTGGAGGCGCAGGTGCGGGCGAAGGTCTCGCGGGTCAAGAGCGACCAGCGCGTGCTCGCTGCGGCGATGGAGGCCTACGCGGTGCACCACGGCGTGTATCCGCCGGACCAGGACAACAACATTCAGCACCAGACCGAGCGCGGCTTCCTGCTGCTGACGACCCCGATTGCGTTCATCACCTCGCTCTACCGCGATCCCTTCAGCCCCCCCTTCGACCCCGCCATGGCCGACGCGATGAACATCGCCGCCCACTACTACATGGCGTCCGGCTCGGACAACGAACGGGAGAACGACCCGGCCATCGGGACGGTCAATGCCTTTGCCATCATCTCCATCGGACCCAACCAGCGCGACGACGCCCAGGGGACTGACTCCTTCCCGTTCCTCACCAACTTCGACGTGTACGACCCGACGAACGGGAGCACGAGCCGGGGGGAGGTGCTGCGCTTCGGGGGCAACTACCGGTCGGGGACGTGGACGCTGAACGACCTGCCCTACGGCCTGTGGAGCGTGACGGACGTGATGCCCCAGTGACGGGGCACCGGAGAGAAGCGGCCCCGGCGCGGAGCGTGTGAGAGGCCGAATCGGGGGCAAGGTGACTCCGGCCAGCGCCCTCCGTCTGAGCGCTCTCTCATCTGCCGATATGTGAATCTCTCAATAAGGTTGGAGATTGCGTTTTCCCCTTGCCCGGGGCCGGGACCGCATGCGACCAGCCAGGGCGGCTGCCCCCGCTTCGCCGGCCCGGCCCGCGGCTCACGTGAATGATCATTCATGAGCCGATGCGTCTGAGAGCCCGCCGGTGCCGGCGAAGGGGGGCGCCTGGACTCCCGGCCCGCGGGTGGCGGGGTCCACACCCCAGACAAGGACACATCGACTCATGAGACGCACTGTGCTCTGCGCGCTGGCGCTCGGCGCGCTGACGGCGGCGGCAGCCCCGGCTGCGGCGAGCCTGACCGAGGTGATCGTGCCCCAGTTCATCGAGGGCATCAACGGCACCAATGCCAACCGAATCCCCTGCGCCTTCCGCGTGACGCTCTCGGGCCTGACGCCGTCGGCGACCTACCGGTACTTCAACCAAGTGGTGATCGGCACGGACACGGCCACGACGAACGGCGCGGGGAACGTGATCTTCGTGCAGACGCCGGGGGCGTGGACGCGCTCGACCAGCCCGTCGCTCGCCACGGCGGGTAACCACGCGGAGTTCACGGCCGACGGGTCGGGCGAATACATGGGCTGGTTCGTGTCGGAGCCGACCGGCAATGCGCGCTTCACGCCCGGCAACCAGGTGTTCTTCCGCATCATGCTCAACGACGGCGCGGGCGGGACGACCGTGGCCGAGCGGGTGACGACGGCCTCGCCGGTGACGGTGCTCAACCTGGCGGCGAGCGGCCCGAACACGGGCACCGCCCTCCGCTGCACCTCGGCCTACTCAGCGGGGAATTTCGCGCTGCTCTACGACAACACGGCGGGCACGGGCCGGCCGCTCAGCGCGACGTTCGTCGAGAGCGACGGAACCCTGAACACGACAGCGAACAGCTACGCCCTGTTCTACAGCGACAGTGTGGAGGCCGTCGCGGGGGCGTTCGGCACCCTCGTGCCCAACGCCCTGCCAACGGGCGTGCAGCGGATCGAGGAGCGGGGCCGGACGACCGGCGCCGCCGTGCAGTTCGGGACGGACGCCGATGGCGTGTGGGGGGCGGAGAACACTGTCAATCCGTCGGGGGGGACGACGGCCTTGGTGATCGCGGGGTCGCTGGTGCCGGCGGAGCTCTCGGCCTTGAGCGCGGACTGAGGGGGGACGAACCTGATGACCCGGACTCTGTGCGTGGCAGTGATGGCCGCGGTGGCTCTCGCCCTCGGGGCGGGAGCCGCCGCGGCGGCACCGAACGATGTCATCTTCAACGAGTACTGGAACTCGGACGACGGGACGGCCTACCCGGGCCTGGACGGGGCGGCCATCGAGGGGGACTGGTTCGAACTCCTCGTCGTGGCGTCGCCGGAGGTGGACCTGCGCGGCTGGCGCGTGACGAACAACTCGGCGAAGGCGGGGACAGGCAACGGGACGGATCAGGGCTCGCTGATCTTCCCGCCGGCGGCGGCGTTCGCCGCGGTCCCCTCCGGGACGGTGATCCTCGTGATCGCCACGGACACCGCGGCGAACGACGCGGCGTTTTCAGTGGACGACACAGAGACGTCGGACCGGCGAATGCGGCTGTACGTCGGCAACGGCACGCTCGACGCGGCGACCGATCCCCTGTTCTCCATCCGGAGCAGCGACGACGCGCTGGTGCTGCTGGCGCCGGGTGCGACGGCGGCCCTGGCCGATGATGTCGGTGTGGATTTCATCGCCGAGAACGCGACGGCGACGCCCGCCTCGTTCGGCGTGGACGCCGACGGCGTGGTCTTTCCGAACCCGTTCACGGGGATCGGGGGGGACGACGGCTGCGTGTTCACGCACGACGCGCTGGGCGGGTTCAACAACGACGACGGGACGCTCAACCCGGCGCCGCCGCTGGCCGGCCCAGGCGGGTGGATCGTGGACCCGCCGGCGGCTTTCTCGGGCGACGACGCGTCGAACAACAACATCCTGACGCCCGGCGAGCGCAACTTCGGGCAGGACCTCAGCGGCCTGATCCCGGTGACCGCGGCCGAGGCGTGGGAGGTCTTCCGGTGACACGCGCCTTCACCCTGATCGAGCTGCTCATCGTCGTGGCGATCATCGCGATCCTGGCGGCGATCGCCGTGCCAAACTTCCTCGAGGCGCAGACCCGGGCCAAGGTGAGCCGGGTCAAGAGCGACCACCGGACGCTGGCGACGGCGATCGAGGCATACGCTGTGGACAACAACAGCTACCCCTTCGACCAGGACAACAACCCCTATCACCCCGTCGAGCGCGGGTTTCACATGCTGACGACGCCCGTGGCGTACGTCACGGCGCTGTTCCGGGATCCCTTCAGCCCTCCGGTGAATCCGGGCTTTCCGGACGCGATGGACATCGCAGCGTTCTACTATCTCTGCTCCGGCGCGGACAACTTCCGCGAGGGACTTCCAAACGCGCGGGCGTTCGCACTCGTGAGCAACGGCCCCGATCAGCGCGACTCGTCGCAGGACACCGACCGGTTTCCCAACGGGGGGACGAACTTCGACGCCTACGATCCGACGAATGGGACGGTGAGCCGCGGAGACGTGCTGCGCTTCGGCGGGAATTACCTCTCGGGTAACTGGACGCTCAACATGGTCCCGCATGGCCGGTGGGGCCTGGGCGAGGTGGTTCCGCGCTGATCTTTCCTCCTCCCTGCAAGGGATCGTCCGTCCACCTGGGCGATCCTCTCCCATCGCCCCCCGCTGCCCCCGGGGGGCGATCTCTCTTCCGTGCGGTCACGGTGCGGCGGAGAGATCGGCAAACCGTGTGAGGAAGAGCGTGCGCGCGTCCTCGGGGGGGATGGGGTCGATGGCGCGCGCGGAGGGCGCGACGTGATCCTCCAGATCCCAGCGGACGGGGTGCTGCATCAGGGCGCGCTTCTCGGTGATGAGTGCCGTGTCGTCGGCGAGGCGGACGACCTCGGCGTCGTAGCGCCACGAGCCGTCCGGATGGAGCAGACCCCACTTGCGCGCGGCGACGGCCCAGATGCGGTCCTCGATCTCGCGGAAGCGGGGGATCTGGGCCTTGACCGGCCGCGGCAGGTCGCAGATGAACGCCTCGGGCGCGTCGTGCAGCAGACCGGCGAGGGCGTTGAGCCGACGCCGCTCGGCGCTGGCCTCCCGGGTCATCTCCGCGGCGAGCTCGCTGACGAGCACGGAGTGCTGCGCGACGGAGTAGAAGCGGACGCACTGACCACCGAACCGGCACAGATGAGAGAGCCCCTGCGCGACGTCCTCGATCGTCATCTCCTCCTCGCGGGGATCGAGGGGCCAGAAAGCGAGGCCAGAGTGCGTCTGAATCCAGTCGCCGGGGCGAGGGGAGGTGTTCACGGGGACTCCTGATCGGGACTGGCCGGGACGGAGGCAATCATCGCCGCCCGGAGGGCCTCCTCACCCAGCCAGGTGATGGGGTCGATGGTCTCGCCGGCGCGGCGGACTTCGAAGTGAAAGCCGGGGGCGCCGCTCTCGCGGAGCGTGCCGGCGCGGGCGACGGGGGTGCCGAACTCGACGCGAGCGCCGGGCGCAACCTCGACCTCGCTGACGGAGGCGAGGACGGACAGGCTGTCATCGTCGTGCTGGGTGATGACGACGTCGCCGTAGCCCTCGAGGGGCCCCGTGTAGATGACCGAGCCGCCGCGGGGAGCGCGGATGACGGCGCCGGGGGGCGTCTCGATCTCCAGACCCTCGCCGGCACTGCCGATGGCGAGGCCCTGAGTCCCGGCAAACGCTTCCATGTCGATGGCCACGGGGTCACCGAGCTGGAGCTCCTCGCTTGCCTCGCGGGCGAGCTCTTCGAGCGAGCGGTAGGCGATCTCCTCCGGCGTGGCATCGAGGGCGGGCTCTTCGACGATGAGGTCGACCGGCGGCTCACTGGAGGCGGCGGCCTCCTCGGGTGAGCTCTCGGGGCCGGCGAGGGAGGCGACGGACGAGGGCTCTGGCGGCGGGCCAGGGGGAGGGAGCTCGATGCTGGCGAGGTCGGAAATCATGGCCTGCGGGAGGAGGACGGACGGAGTGATGGTCTCGAGGGAGGTGATGAGGGTATCGAGACGTGCCTCGCTGGAGGCCATCTCGGCGCGGATCTGATCGAGTGTGCTCTGGCGGCGGTCGAGGCGGGCGGCGTGCTGGCCGATGTTGCGGTCGGCGAGGGCGATGAGCTCGTGCTCGCGGCGGCGGTAGCGCTCGAGGGCCGCGATCTCGCTCTCCAGAGCGCCGAGGTCTTCGGCGAGGATGGCGATCTGCTGAGTGTAGCGCTGCGCG
>JABWBI010000345.1 GCA_013360565.1 Candidatus Sumerlaeia bacterium
GGACCCGCGGCTCCGGCCCGTCCGCGGCAGGATGCGTGCCAGCGGACAGGCCAGGCGCGGGGGAACCCGGGAGGGGACCCGCCGGTGGATGCGTCGGCGGCGTGGACGGCCCCGCCGTTTTCGGTATAATCGCGTAGGATTCAGTCGACCATGCCCCGTACCCGCGTCCAGACCGCCGAAGACCCCCACTCCGAGTCCCTCCCCGTCCCGGGCGCCGCCCTCCGGGCCGCCTTCAAGGACGGCTACGGCCTCGGGGACCTGCGGGCCGACGTGCTCGCGGGGCTGGTGGTGGGGATCGTCGCCCTGCCCCTCTCCATGGCCCTGGCCATCGCCAGCGGCGTGCCGCCGCAGCACGGGCTCTACACCGCCATCGTCGCCGGTGCGCTGATCGCACTCCTCGGCGGGTCGCGCGTTCAGGTCTCCGGCCCCACCGCGGCCTTCGTCGTGGTCCTCGCCCCGATCGCCGCCAAGTTCGGCCTCGGTGGCCTCCTTGTCGCCGGCATGCTCGCCGGCTTCATGCTCCTCGCCATGGGCGCGCTGCGCTTCGGCGCGCTGATCCAGTTCATTCCCTATCCCGTCACCTGCGGATTCACCGCCGGCATCGCCGTCGTCATCGCCACGCTCCAGGTGAAGGATCTCCTCGGCCTCGAAATCGCCGAGATGCCTGAGCACTTCCTCGAGAAGGTCGTCGTCCTTGCCCAGGCCACGCCGCGGGCCCGGTGGCCCGACCTCACCATCGGCACATTGACGCTCATCACCCTTCTGGCTTGGTCGCGCTGGACCAAACGTGTTCCCGCCGCCCTCGCCGCGCTGGCCATCGGCGCGGCCCTCGCGGCGCTGCTGACGCACCTCGTGCCCGGCTTCGAAGTGGCCACGATCCGCAGCCGCTTCTCCTTCACCGCCGCGGGCGCCACACACGCCGGCATCCCGCAGATGCCCCCGATGTTCGCTCTGCCCTGGATGCTCCCCGGGCCCGATGGTCAGCCGCTCGGCTTCAGTCTCGATCTCGCGCGCGATCTCCTCCTCGCCGCCTTTGCCATCGCCGTCCTCGGCGCCATCGAGTCTCTGCTCTCCGCCGTCGTCGCCGACGGCATCACGGGTCACCGCCACGACCCCGACGCCGAGCTCATGGCCCAGGGCATCGGCAACATCGTCGCCCCCCTCTTCGGCGGCATCGCCGCCACCGGTGCCATCGCCCGCACTGCCGCCAACATCCGCAGCGGCGCCCGCTCGCCGATCGCCGCCGTCATCCACGCCCTCTTCGTCCTCCTGTCGGTCCTGCTGCTCGCGCCCCTGCTCGGTCATCTGCCGATGGCCTCGCTCGCCGCCCTTCTCCTCATTGTCGCGTGGAACATGAGCGAGGCCAAGCACGCCCTCCATGTTCTCCGCGTCGCGCCGAAGAGCGATGCCGCCGTCCTCCTCACCTGCTTCGGTCTCACCGTCGTCTTCGACATGGTCGTCGCCGTCAGCGTGGGCGTCGTCCTCGCCTCCATCCTCTTCATGCGCCGCATGGCCGAGGTCTCCGGCGTCCGCCTCGTCGGCGAGGGGCACCCCGACATCCATGCGTCTCTCCCCCCGGGCGTGATGCTCTACGAGATCAACGGCCCCATGTTCTTCGGTGCCACGCACAAGGCCATGAGCGCCCTGGGCCGCGTCCAGCAGGGCATCCACACCGTCATGCTCGACGTCCGCTCGGTTCCCGCGATGGACGCCACAGGCCTCGTCAACCTCGAGTCCGCCCTCGACCGCGCCCGCCGTGCCGGCCTGTTCGTCATCCTCGCCGGGGTCCAGCCACAGCCCCGGCACGTCCTCGAGCGCGCCGGGCTGCACGACGAGGGAGGCCACTTCGCCATCTGCCACACCTTCCACGAGGCCGTGCAGCTCGTCCGCCACCGGACGCAGCCGCCCCCCGGCTGAGCCCGATTTCTGCTGCGGTTCCCCGCGCCCCGGCGCAGCGTCCTGCCGGGCTCCTCCGCCGATGAAGGTTCTGTCCGCCGCCGCCCTCCTTCTCCTCTTCACCGCCGTCTCGCTCTTCGCCCTGCGTCCGCTCCCGGCCCTGTGGACCACTCACCTCGTCGGCAATTACGTCGGCGACCAGGACATGTTCGCCTGGAACATCTGGTGGACGCATCTCGCGCTCACGAGCCCGGATTACGGCCTCTTCCACTGCCCCCTGATCTTCCACCCGCACGGCTTCGATCTCCTGCTCCACTCCCACGCGCTCGTCTACAGCCTTCTCGGAGCGCTGCTCCACATCGCCGGCGCCACCATTCCCGCCGCCTACAACACCGTCGTCCTCCTCGGATTCGTGCTCACGGGCACGGGGACCGCTCTGTTCACCCGCGAGATCGGCGCCCGGTGGCCGGGTGCCATCGCCGCCGGCCTCATCCTGCTTCTCTGGCCGCACCACACGGAGTCGATCTTCCATCTCAATTACAACGCGCCCCTGTGGATCCCCTGGACCGTCTGGGCCGCTGCCCGCGCCGCGCGCACCGGCCGGGCACCGTGGGCCCTGCTCGCCGGGCTTCTCCTCGGGAGCTCGCTCTGGCACGACTACTACGTCGCCGCCTTCACCGGTCTCGTCTGGCTCTTCTTCGTCCTCTGGGCCGCCCAATGGCACCGCGGCCAGCGCGTCACTCCGCGCCGCTGGCGGCACCTGTGCCTTCTCACGCTCGCTGTCGCCCTCGCGGCCGATCTCTGGCTGCTCGCCCCGATGCTCCGGATTCGAACCCAAGGGCCTTTCCCCCTGCTCGCGGGCCACGACCTCTTTGTCGCCGATCTCCTCGCCCTCCTCCTGCCCTCCACCGATCACGCCCTCTGGTGGAGGCCGCTCCAGCTCTGGTACGCCGACATGCAGATCGCCGAGCCCCATCAGTCGCTCGGTCTCGCGACCCTCACCCTCGCCGCGCTCGCCCTGGTCGGCCACGGCCGGTGGCCCGGCGCGCGCGGCTGGGCCCTCGCCGCCCTCGCCTTCCTTGTGCTTTCCTTCGGAGAGCGCGTCCACTTCGCCGGTTCCGGTGACCTGCGGCCCGGACCGCGCGAGTTCTCCCTCTGGATGCCCTACACGCTGCTCAAGCACCTGCCCCCCTTCGATGCCCTCCGCGCGCCCGCCCGGTTCCTGTACCCCGCCATGTTCTGTCTCGCCGTCTTGGCCGCCTTCGGCGCCGACCGCCTCCTCGCCCCGGTGGGCAGGCCCTCCCGGCGCGCGGCCGCCGCCACCCTGCTC
>JABWBI010000346.1 GCA_013360565.1 Candidatus Sumerlaeia bacterium
GCCGCCGATAGGCCCAGGCCTCGCGGAGGGCCCCGGCGCCGAGCCACATGAGGAGCCCCCCGCCGAGTGCGAAGAGGATGCGGCGCAGGCCGGGGGCACCGGTCAGGGCAGCCCCGAGTCCGGCGCTGAAGAGGACGAGGTAGAAAGCATCGACGCAGGTGGCCCCGAGGCCGATCATCCAGCCGTGCCAGACGGATCGGCGAAGCGAGCGGCGGATGATCTCCAGATTGACCGGACCGATGGGAGCCGCGACGATCCAGCCGGTGAGATAGGCCTCGCGGAGGAGGGGAAGGGGGACGACCATAGGAGACCGGGAGCGTCGCGTCGCGGAGGGGCAATCGCAACGGCGAATCTTCCCCATTCGCTCTTGACTTGGCGGGAGGGGGTTGGCGATAACGGGCTCCCTGTGAAGAACAGGTGCTTGACAGGCAATCACGATGCCCCGCCGCCCGCCCGCCGATGAGAAACTGCTCCAGCGCGTCGTCCGCCTGGGGCAATTGACGGACCTCTATGGGGCGCTGCTGACCGACAAGCAGCGGGAGTTCATGCGGCTTCACTACGAAGAGGACCTGTCGTTCGGGGAGATAGCGGCCGAGCACCGGGTGTCCCGCCAGGCGATCCACGACGCGGTCAAGCACGCCGAGAAGAGTCTGGAGGAGTACGAGGCCAAGCTGGGCCTGCTCGCGCGGGTGAAGCCGGAGCGAGAGGCCGGGAGCGGCGGACCGGCGGGCGAGGCGGTGGAGATTCTCGAGGGCCTGCTCAAGCGCCTGAGGAGCGCGGGGGTGATCTACAACAGCGAGTGGATCGCCGGGGAGGTGAGGCGGGTGATCGAGCTGCTGCGGGGTGACGCGGCGGGGGGCGAGACCGAGGAAAGCCCGGCCCGGCTGCCTCAGGAGCAGACCGCCTGATGTTCGACGCGCTGGGTGAGAAGCTGGACGGGGTCTTCCGCCGCCTGCGGGGGCAGGGGACGATCACGGAGAAGAACATCCGCGAGGCGATGCGCGAGATCCGTTTGGCGCTGCTGGAGGCGGACGTGAACTTCAAGGTGGTCAAGAAGTTCACGCAGGACGTGACAGAGAAGGCGGTGGGGGCGGAGGTGATCCGGGGGGTGAACCCCGGCCAGCAGATCGTGAAGATCGTCCACGACGAGTTGGTGGAGATGATGGGGGGCAAGGGGGAGGCGCTGGACATCAAGCCGGACAAGGTGAACGCGATTGTCCTCTTCGGTCTGCAGGGTTCGGGGAAGACGACGTTCGCGGCGAAGCTGGCCAAGCGGCTCAGGAAGCAGGGCCGGCGCGTGATGCTGGCCGCGTGCGACCGGCAGCGCCCGGCGGCCATCAAGCAGCTGGAGACGCTGGGCGGGCAGATCGATGTGCCGGTGTTCGCGGCGCCGGGGCAGAGTGACCCGGTGGCGATCGCCGCCGCGGCGCTGGAGGAGGCGGATCACCAGTCGATGAACGTGCTGATCATCGACACGGCGGGGCGCCTGCACGTTGACAGCGAGCTGATGACTCAGCTCGCGCGGCTCAAGGCGAAGGTCAAGCCGGCGCACTCGCTCCTCGTCGCCGATGCGATGACGGGGCAGGACGCGGTGAACGTCGCCGAGGCCTTTCACACGCGGATCGGGATCGACGGGGTGTGTCTGAGCAAGCTCGACGGGGATGCGCGGGGCGGCGCGGCCCTCTCGATCCGGGCGGTGACGGGGCAGCCCATCCGGTTCGCCTCGGTGGGCGAGAAGCTCGATGACCTCGAGGAGTTTCACGCCGACCGGATGGCGCAGCGCATCCTCGGGATGGGCGATGTGCTGTCGCTCGTGGAGAAGGCGCAGGAGACGATCGACATCGAGAAGGCGGCGAAGATGCAGGAGAAGCTCCTGAAGGCGGAGATCGACCTTCAGGACTTCCTCGAGCAGATGCAGCAGGTGAAGAAGATGGGGTCGATGAAGGACATCCTGGGGATGATCCCGGGCATCGGCCGGCAGATCAGGCAGGTGAACGTCGGGGACGGCGAGCTGCACCGGGTGGAGGCGATCATCCAGTCGATGACGCCGCAGGAGCGCCAGTGGCCGCATCTGCTCGATGGCAGCCGGCGGCGGCGCGTGGCCCGCGGCGCCGGCGTGGACGTGGCGGAGGTCAACGCCCTGCTCAAGCAGTTCGAGGGGATGAAGAAGATGATGAAGGGGATGATGGGCCTGGGCCTGGGCAAGGGCGGCAAGCGCAAGCAGCGCCGCGCTCTGGCCGGCCTGAAGCCGGGCATGGTGCCACCCGGGATGTTTCCCCCCGGCATGATGCCGCCGGGGCTGGGATGACATGGACTTCTGGGCCGGGCCCTCTCCGGAGGGGACGGCCGGATGAACGAACCGACTGGAGGACACAGAGAACCGACCGTGGTGAAGATCCGCCTGACCAAAGTGGGGCGCAAGAAGGCCCCATTCTACCGCGTCGTCGTCGCCGACAGCCGCAAGGCGCGCGACGGACGCTTCATCGAGATTCTCGGGGTGTATCACCCCATCCGCAAGGAGCCGAACTTCAATGTGGACGAGACGCGGGCGCTCCACTGGCTGCGCGTCGGCGCTCAGCCGAGCGACACGGTGCGCTCGATCTTCCGCAAGCTCGGCATCCTGAAGAAGTTCCACGAGGAGAAGGTGGCCGCGAAGGCCGAGCGCGCCGCCGCGGCTCCGGCGTCGCGCTGACGTCGGCCGACCCCGCTCCCCGCTGCAAGTCCCCGCTGAAGCACTGAGAGCACACCCACCCCAGGCAGAGGAAGGTCCCAGCCCATGGCAGACGCAGGAGAGTCCCCCACCATGAAGCAGCTCGTCCAGTTCATGGCCGAGGCCCTGGTCGACGAGTCCGACAAGGTCCAGGTCAACGTGGTCGAGGGTGAGAACTCGATCATCCTCGAGCTGAAGGTCGCCCCCGAGGACATCGGCAAGGTCATCGGAAAGTCCGGCCGCACCGCGAAGGCGATGCGGACAATTCTGAGCGCGGCGGCGACGAAGCTCAAGAAGCGGTCGATCCTCGAAATCGTCGAGTGAGGCGGACGGCCGGGAGGCCGGGCGTGAGCTCGTCTGAACGTGAATCGCGTCCGCGCGACCTGTGGCTCGTCGGGCGTCTTGGGCGCCCCGTGGGCCTGAGGGGCGAGTGCAATGTGATCCCGGCCAGCAGCGACCCGGCGGATCTGGAGCGGGCGTCGGAGGTCCGCGTGCGGCTCGCGCCGCCG
>JABWBI010000030.1 GCA_013360565.1 Candidatus Sumerlaeia bacterium
GGCCGGCGGCTCGCCCCCTCCGCCTCCCACGCGGACGCTCACCGCGATCGTCATCGAGGGGCAGGCCTCGATGCCCGAAAACTCGAGCCAAGACCTCAACTGTCGCGCGTCCTACAGCGATGGCACGTCGGCACTCGTGGAGCCCGTGTGGAGCGAGAACCAGCCATGGGCCACCATCACCGG
The DNA here is from genome assembly GCA_013360565.1 of Candidatus Sumerlaeia bacterium. Classification (GTDB taxonomy): domain Bacteria; phylum Sumerlaeota; class Sumerlaeia; order JABWBI01; family JABWBI01; genus JABWBI01. The sequence goes on from JABWBI010000030.1 coordinate 184, forward strand.
CACGGGTCTGCTCACCGCCGGAGACGTCACTGCGCCGTCGCAGATCGTCCAGGCCGGCGCCAGCCACACCGAGGGAGGCGTCACGCGCACCGCCATGTTCAACATCACAGTGACGGATGCCTCCGCACCGCCGCCCCCTCCGCCGCCGGGAAACAACGATCACTTCGCCAATGCGGCCCTGCTGTCGGGCGCCTCCGGGAGCGCCGCGGGCTCGAACGTGGGGGCCACCTGGGAGTGGGGCGAACCGGTCCACGCCGGCGTGGGTGGCGGCCAGTCCGTCTGGTGGCGCTGGACCGCGCCCGCGTCTGGCTATGTCATCTTCGACACTCGCGGCAGCGACTTCGACACCGTTCTCGCCGCTTACCGGGGCCTCTCGCTCTGGTCGCTCCTCTGGGGGCCGAGCAACGATGACATCGACTACGGGTCCGGCAACTACCAGAGTCAGATCACCTTCTACGCCGTCGCCGGGCGGACGTATCATCTGGCCGTGGACGGCTACGGCAGCTGGTTTGACACCGCCGAGGGCCGGATCGTGCTCAGCTGGCGCCTCAGCGGCGGCCTCCGTCCTCGCACCGAGGAAGTGATCAGCGCGCTCCTCGGCGAGATCACCCCCAGCGCCGTGCTCGACACGAACAGCGATGGACGCCTCGATGCGGCTGACCTCGTGACCTCACTGGACGAGGACCTCTGAGCGCGAGTGCCGGCGCAGGGAATCGGACCCGGCACCTCATGGTCACCGGGGCGAGCTCACCGCACAGCGGCGAGACGGGACCAGCGGTTTCGCTCGGGCGTGGCACGGGCGTCCCACTCATGTGACTGCCCAATCTTTTTCGAGGTCACGCGGTGAGAAGTGACGCCGGGCGATCTTGACAATGGCGGCTTTCATGGCGGCGGCGTCCATGGCGCTGAGTTCACGGTGGAGCCCGGGCGCGATGGTGAAGAAGGTGTCGAGCAGCGCGGGATCGAAGTGCGTGCCGCGGTCCTTGGCCATGAGGTGCAGCGCCTCGTCGAGCGACAGCGGCTCCTTGTAGGGGCGTCGCGAGGTCAGGGCGTCGAAGACATCGGCGATCGCGAAGATCCGGGCGGCGACGGGGATGTCTTCGCCGCCGATGCCGGCCGGGTAGCCACGGCCGTCAAATCGCTCATGGTGACAGCGGACCACGTCGCTGCCCTCCGCGAGCCAGGCGGAGCCGCCGATGATGTCCATGCCATGCGCGACGTGGAGCTTCATCTGGTCGCGTTCCTCGCCGGTGAGGCGGCCCGGCTTCAGGAGGATGTGATCGGGCACCGCGATCTTTCCCACGTCATGGAGAAAAGCTCCCTTGAAGAGACTCTGAATCGCGGAGCGGTCAAGCCCCACGCGCTCGGCCAGGCGGACGGCTGCGATGGTGACGCGGAAGTTGTGCTCACTGGTGTCCGTGTCGCGCTTTGCGATGGCGTCGCCCAGAACGGCGAGCCCTTCGAAGTGCGAGTGCAGGAGAGCCTCGGTCAGCCGGATCAGCCCTCGCGTCAGATGCAGTGTGATCGGGGCGAGCACCAGACCGGTGAGGGCGACGATCCCCGCAGCGGCCAGGGCGCCAAGCAGTGTGCGGCTGCGCATCGACTCTGCCGTGGCGTCCGAGACTCTGAAGAGGACATCGACGCTGCCCATCGGCTCATCCGGCTGAGCTGGGATTGGCGCATGGATCAACACATGGGGCACGCCGTCGCTCCGAAACCAGCTCGCCTGGCTGGGGGGACTGGTCTGACCCCAGCCGTTGCGGCGCGCTTCCTCGAGAGCCGCGGGGAGCGCGAGACTTGGGTGAATCGCCGTGCCGATGACCACGCCCGTGGCATCGCGCAGGGCGACGGCGACCTCCAGTTCCAGATCCGCGGGGCGAGATGGCCGCCCCCAGTGCTCCTCGCAGTGCCGATGCAGCGCCGCCGCAGGGACCTCCGTGCCCGCGGCGATCTCTCTGCCGAGATCGCCGGCGGTCTCCCACAGAGCGAACTTGGTCGCCCGCAGGATCTCTGCTTCGATCTGTGACCGGAGAGCGAGCGCCGCGGCGATGGCGGCCAGGGGAGCCATGATCGCGGTGGTCATGGCCAGCCGGGAGAGCAGGGTTCGCCGGACGGACCGGAGAAGAGTGGATCGAGGATCGTCCATGGTGTGCCTTCCCGCAGGCGGCGCGATGCTGATTCATACGTCCGGCTCTGTCAAAGCAGACGGATGCCTCTTGCGGCCGGGGCTGCGGGAGGATCGCCACTGGACTTGATCAAGGAGGCCGTCTCATAGTGGGAGGCATGAGGGGCCAGACCCCACCGGGCGCACAGACCGCGGCCACCGGCGATTCGTACCGGACCCTGCTCGCGGTTCTGGAAGCGATCGTCTCGCACCGTGATCTGTCCGCACTATTCCGTGATCTGGCCGACCGGCTGCGCCAGGTGGCGCGCTTCGACTACCTCTCTTTGGTCCTGCACGAGGCAGCGACCGGCACCATGCGCCTGCACGTGCTGGAGACCGCCGAACCCATCCCGGCCGGCACCGTGATCGCTCTTCCCCCGGAAGAGGATCCGGCGGGTCAAGTGTGGCAGACCCAGCAGCCGCTCATCACCTCGGGCGCGGCCGAGCTGAAGCGCTGGCCGCAGTTGCTGGAGCGTGTGCAGTCGTATGGAGTCCAGAGCTTCTGCTGGCTTCCCTTGACCACCGCCCGGCAGCGGCTGGGTGCGCTGGTCTTCACATGCAGGCAGCCGTCCGCCTATGACGCGGCGGATGTTGACTTCCTGCAGCTCGTCGCCAACCAGGTGGCCGTGGCAGTCGAGAACGCGCTGGCGTTCGAAGAGATCCGGGCGCTCAGAGACCAACTCGCCCAAGAGAAGGCCTACCTGGAAGAGGAGGTCCGCGTCGACCGGCAGTTCGGAGACATTGTCGGTGAGAGCCCTGTCCTCCTCCGGGTGCTCAGGCAGGTCGAGACCGTCGCCCCGACCGGCTCGACGGTCCTCATCGGCGGCGAGACCGGCACCGGCAAGGAGCTCATTGCGCGCGCCCTGCACGATCTGAGCCCGCGCCGGGACCGCACGTTCGTCAAGCTCAACTGCTCGGCCATCCCCACGGGCCTGCTGGAGAGCGAGATGTTCGGTCACGAGAGGGGAGCGTTCACCGGGGCCATCAGTCAGAAGGTCGGACGGTTCGAACTGGCGCACCGGGGAACGCTGTTCCTCGATGAGGTGGGGGATATCCCGCCCGAGCTTCAGCCCAAGCTGCTGCGCGTCTTGCAGGAGCAGGAGTTCGAACGCCTCGGCAGCACGAGGACGATCAAGGTGGACGTCCGGCTGGTGGCGGCCACGCATCGCGACTTGGCCAAGATGGTTTCCGACGGCCACTTTCGGGAGGACCTCTACTACCGGCTGAACGTCTTCCCGGTGATCCTGCCGCCTCTGCGGAACCGGCCGGACGACATTCCGCGGCTGGTCCGCCACTTCACCCACCAGTTCGCCCGGCGGATGGGCCGGAGGATCGAGTCTGTCCCGTCGGCAGTCATGGAGGCCCTGGTTGGCTACCCCTGGCCTGGAAACGTGCGGGAACTGCAGAACGTCATTGAGCGCGCGGTCATCCTCTCCCCCGGCTCGTCGCTTCAGGTTCCTGTGGGTGATCTGCAGCAAACGGTCGCGTCATCCCCGGCACCAGCCGACGAGCCGATCACTCTTGCCGACGCCGAGCGTGAGCACATCCTGGACGCTCTCCGTGAGACGAATTGGGTTGTGGCGGGGCCACGGGGGGCTGCCGCCCGCCTGGGGATGAAGCGCTCCACACTGCAGAAGAAGATGAAGAAGCTCGGGATTTCCCGAAACGAGTAGTGCCGCCAGGGTGGCAGCCGTGCTCCCGGAGTGGCGCTTCGATGGTGGCACTCTCTGACGGCTGCCTCGCTCTGTCGATCCGTAAGTCCTGAAGGCGCATCAGTCTGCGGACCGATCTGGCGGAGCGGGCATCGTCGGCACGCGCCCTGTTCTGGAGCCCTGTGCACAAGGCAGGAAAGGGCCTCACCGATGCTGCGAGTCACCGTCCACGACACCCCGCAGACCCTCACGTTCCAGCTTGAGGGGCGCTTGGCAAACCCGTGGCTGCAGGCGCTCGAAAAGTGCTGGCGGGATACCGTGGCCAGCCGCCGCAGGCTGGTTTTCCGCGTTGATTTGACAGGCGTGACGTCCATCGACCCCGCGGGCAAAGCCTGCTTGGCGGCCATGCACCACGAGGGGGCCCGGTTCTACGCTGCTGACTGTCTGACCAAAGCGACGGTCGCCGAGATCACGGGGCAGCAAGAGCCGTGAAGACGGCCAGGCCAGGCCGCCGGATTCCGCGGACCCGACCCGGCCGCCAAGCCCAGAGGTGCGCCCGGTGGAGCACCACAGCGGTTCCGCGCTCACTGGGTTCTCCGAAGGCTCCGGAGATCGACTCCGCGGCCGGGCCGAGGCTCTCGGGGGAATCCTCGTCTGATCGACGGGGGAAGGCGATGAACGCCAGCCCTCATCCAATCCCAAGGAGCACTCCCATGGTGTGGAAGCCCTCTGTTGTTGTCTTCACGCCGGCCGCAGAATCTCCAGGCGAGCTCAGCGCCCTCAGGTCCCACTTCGAGGTCCTCACGGCGCGGACCGCCCTGAGCGCGGGGCTGGCCCTCCTGAAGGCGGGGGCCCGCGCGCTCATCATCGATGCCGGCGATGAGCCGGGCCGTGCGGCTCTGCAGATTCACTTCTTCAGAAACTGCATAGAGAACCGGGAGCACTCACCGGTCTCCGTCCTGATGATTGTGAACTCCCGCGAGGATTCGGTCAGAGAGCTGGGGCTCCGGTGTGGAGCGGACGTCGTCCTGGCACGCTCATTCACCGGCGACGAGTTGGCCAAAGCTGTCCGGGAGACGGTCCAGCACGCCTCTGAGCAGAACGGCCCCCTCCACTTCGCGCGGTCCGCCGCCCGCGAAGTCAGACAGCCCCATCTGGATCGTGACCATCTCCACTCACGGCGGTGATCACGCCCACTGGCCTCACCAAGGCAAGACCCGAGGAGAGTTGACAGACAGACAGCAGCGAACATCGACAGACTGTGGACGCTGGCAGGGCAGGCCTGACCGGCGCCTTCTGAGAGGAGCCCCCCATGACACTCGCAAGCACTCCCACAGGCCCGCCGCGGCCTTGCCTGGTGGTCGCCCTGGCCGCCCTGCTGGCTGGCGGAGCAGCGGCCCAGGTGCCGCTCGAGCTCTACGGCACCGACCCCACGAGACTTTCGCCGGACGTGCGATGGCTTGTCCTGGACGCGGCCGAGTGCTACGACCACGTCAACTACATCGACGCCGTCAGGGAGCTCTCCCAGGCGGCGGACCTCTCACCCGAGTGCATTGGAATCCAGGCCGCGTTCGTGACGGCCGCCCGGGATCACGTCCGGCTGGGCAGCTTCTCTTTGGACGAGGCCCTGGAGATCGGTCACCGCTCGCTGGTCTCGTATGACCGGATCCTCACGAACCCCGACCTGCCCGGATGGGCAAAGCCCCTCGTGCTGCGGCGCAGGGCCGAGCTCGCGGAGCTGCTCGGCAGCGTCAGCGAGAGGCTCAGAATACGCGCCGAGCTGTCGAGTCTCTATCTGCAGCAGATGTCCGCGATGCTCGAGCGGCAGGATCGCTTCCACGGAGAGGCGCGCAGGCAGCTGCGCGCGGAGCTGAACCGGAGACGACAGACCGAGAGCTCCTCTGCGCCTGAGGAGGGCAATGCAGACCAGGTCAATCCGCTGCTGCCGGTCTCGCACCACTGACGATCACCAGCGCAGCCGGGGGCCATCCAGACCCTGGATCACACTTCGGAGGTCAGAGAGATGACAGAGGAGCAGAGAGTCAGGCTCAGTGAGCACTACGAGAGCATGGCCGAGCGGGCGTTGAACTTCTACTTCTACGCGAGGTGGATTTCGGCAGGCGAGGTCGCGAGCCCTCGTCTGCAGGAGACCCTTGGAAATCTCCTGCTCCGGGCTCAGGAGCTCAGTGAGAAGAGCCACGCGCTCCGCGGCGAGGCATGGCAGACGAGCGTCGTGCGCCGCGCGCCCCGCCCGCCTCACCCATCAGGGGGCAGGGCTCTTGTGCCGACTGAAGCCGATGCCTGCGCTGGCGGGAGAGTCCTCAGGAAGCCGGCATGGCTCATCCCGGCGACACTCGCACTCGCCCTTGCCTTGCAGGGCTGCGCCGAAGAGGGGCCGGCGCCCACTCCCCGGCCCGTCCGGACGATGACTGTCAACACCGGGGAGTCTCTGGACTGGCACTCCTTTCCCGGCGTGACTGCCGCGGTGGATCAGCCGACAATTTCCTTCCGCGTCAGCGGACTCGTCGTCACTGTCGAGGCCGATATCGGCGACGATGTGCAGGTTGGGCAGGTGCTGGCGCGTCTCGACCCCCGCGATTTTGAGCTCGCCGTCGAGAACGTCCGTGGTGAGCTCGAATCGGCGCGCGCCACGCTCCAGGCCATGGAGGCCGGTGAACGCACCGAGATCCGGGAACAGCGCCGTGCCGGGGTCGAGTCGGCCCGAGCTCACCTCGATCGGGTGGAGTCCGACTATCGGCGCTACCAGGAACTGCTCAGGGACCAAGTGATCAGTCAAGCCGAGTTCGACGGGGTCGAGGCCGAGTATCGCACAGCGCAGGCCGATCTCAGGGCCGTCGAGCAGCGGCTGATCGAAGCCGAGAGCGGCGCCCGTCCCTGAGGACATCGAGGCGCAGCGCTCCCGGATCGAATCCCTGGAGGCCCAGCTCGAGACCGCGCAGAACAACCTCGAGTACACCGTGCTCCGGGCGACGTTCCCGGGCCGCATCACCACGCGAGAGATCGAGCCCTCACAGAACGTCCAGGCACATCAGACCGCCTTCACGGTGAGCAATCTGAGTCTGCTCAAGATGACCATCGGCATTCCTGAGGAGATGTACCGCTACCGCGACCGCATCGAGCGGGTGGAGGTGAGACTGAACCAACTCCCCGGTCACGCCTTCGAGGTGATCGAGCGGCGAATCAGCCCCGATATCGATCCTCAGTCTCAGACCTATCCAGCGGAGGCCCGCTTCGACAACTCGGAGGAGTTGGCCCTGCCCGGCATGAGCGGCGAGGTCCGTGTGGCGGTGCGCGATGGCCAAGTGGCGGGCGCCAGAGTGGCCCTGATCCCTCTCACGTCCATTTTCACCTCCGGTGATGGGCAGGAAGCCGTCTGGCTCTTGGAAAACGGCCGTGTCCACGCGCATCCGATCGAGACCGGGCCGCTGGGCCAGGATCTCGTCCCCGTGGTGAGCGGGCTACAAGACGGAGACGTGGTGATCACCGCTGGGGTTCACCAGCTGGTTGAGGGGATGGCCGTGAGAGTCGCGGAGAGCGGCGGGGGCAACGCGTCATGAACCTCACCGGCGGAGCGATCAAACTCAATCGCCTGACCTATCTGGTTGCAATCATTCTGATCATCGGCGGGCCGCGGAGCTATCTCACTCTCGGGCAGCAGGAAGACCCGGCTTTTTCGATCAAGACAGCCATCGTCACCTGCTATTTGCCGGGAGCCACGACCGAGGACGTGGAACGCCAGGTCGCCGACGTGCTGGAGACCAACATCCAACAGCTCCTCCAGCTCGACTACCTCGAGACACAGGTCCGCCCCGGATTCTGTCGCATCGAGGTGAACATCCTGGCGCCTTACTGGAGCGACCGTCTCCCGCAGGTCTGGGACGAGCTGCGTCGCAAGGTGAACCAGGCAGTCCCCGAGCTTCCGCCGGAGGTGGTCGGGCCTTTCGTCAACGACGACTTCGGTCAAGTCTTTGGCATCGTGCTGGGGGTCGCGGGCGACGGTTTCAACCTCCGCGAGATCCGCGAACACGCGGAGATTCTCCGTGATCGCATCCTGGCGGTGCCCGGGGTCGGGAAGGTCCTCTACCTCGGAGTTCAAGAGGAGGAGATCCTTCTCGAGGCGACCTCTTCACGCCTGGCGAGCTCCGGCCTCTCAGAGCAGTCGTTCGACGTGCTCCGAGCCCAGAATCGGATGGTCGATGCGGGCAACCTCGAACTCGACCAAGCTCACCCACCCGTCTTCGCCTCAGGCCTCTTTGAGGATGTCGAGGACATTCGCAACGCCGAAGTGCCCACTCGCCAGGGCGGGATAGTCCGGCTCGACGACGTTCTGGACGTGAGGCGGGCCTTCGAGACTCCCCCCCATCAGATCATGCTTCATGGGATCGCCGGCCAGGACCACGCGCTCCCCTGCATCGGCCTGGCGGTCCATCCCTTGCCAACGGCCAATGTGGTCGAGGTCGGCCAGCGGATTCGCGAAGTCATCGACGAGACTGTCGCGGACTTTCCCGTCGGCATCGAAGTCTTCACCGTGGCCGACCAAGCCAAGGTGGTGGCCGCGTCCGTCTGGGACTTCACTGTCAGTCTCGCGGAGTCCGTGGGGATTGTCCTTGTGGTACTGCTGGTGGGCCTTGGGCCCCGCATCGGGATCATTGTTGGCCTCCAAATCCCCCTTGTGATCTTCGGCGCCTTCATCGGCATGAGCGCGATGGGGATCGATCTCCACCGCACGTCGCTGGGCGCCCTCATCATCTCGCTGGGCATGCTTGTGGACAACTCGATCGTCGTCTCGGACATGATCCTCGGACGACTCAAGGAGGGGCAGAGCCGACTCCGGGCAGCGACCGAGACCTTCGTCCAGGCGGGCAAACCCCTCGCCATTGGAACCTTCATCTCGATTCTGGGATTCAGTCCCATCTACTTCTCCGTCGAGAGCACGGGAGAGTTCCTGGGCTCCCTCTTCGTCGTCATCGCGCTCACCCTGGCACTCAGCTGGCTCTCCGCCTTCACCATCACCGCGCTGAACTGCTATCTCTTCCTGAGGCCGCCGGGCGAGGGAGGAGAGAAGGGAGCAGCGACCGCGGGCCCGCTCTTCAACCGCTATCGCGTGTTCATCCGCGCGCTTCTCCGCCGGCGCAAGATCACGCTCGGCGCACTCCTCGCCGGACTCGTGGCCTCACTGCTTCTCCTCCCGCTGGTGGACAAGACATTCTTCCCCCTCTCCACCCGCGCGCAGTTCATCGCGGAGATCCAATCCCCGGAGGGATCGCGCATTGAGGTCACCGATGCGATGGTGCGCGAAGTCGAGGAGTTCCTTCTCGCCGACCCCGCGGTGCTCAGCGCCACGAGCTTTGTCGGGACAGGCATCCCGCGCTATGTCCTGACCTTCGGCCCGACCTCACCGTCACCCTCGCTCGGTCAGATTCTGGTCAACACCACACACAGCGCAGAGAACGCGCGCCTGCAGCGGGCCGTCCGCGAGTTCGTTGCCGAGCACTTGCCCGATGCGGAGCTCCGGCTCGAGACGGTGTCTCTCGGACCCTCGGACCAATACAAGATCGAGTTCCGCATCAGCGGTCCCGACCATGAGACCCTCCGGTCGCTCAGCAACCGAATTCAGGGGATCATGCACCGCGTGCCCGGGACCCGGGAGATCTGCGACAACTGGCGCGGCCAGATCCCTGCCTACTTCGTCGAGGTCGACGAGGACCGCGCCCGGCGGGCCGGAGTCACCGACGCACAGGTCGCCTCCGCCCTGAAGATCCTCGTCGACGGCGCACAGGTCGATGTCTTCCGCGAAGGCATCTACAGGCTGCCCATCGTCGTCCGCGGGCACACCGAGGGCGAGGAGATCGACCTCCAGCGCATTCTGAGCACACCCATTCCCTCCTCGGTGGGGCCTGATGTGACCGTCCCGCTCAGCCAAGTTGCCACGGCGCGTCTCGACTGGGTGGACGGCCGGGTGTGGCGTCGCAACCGAATCCCGAGCATCTATCCCCGGTGCAACGCCCGCACTGATGAGGGGTTCACCACGGAGAGCGTTCGCGGGCGCATCGCCGCACTGATCAACGCGGAGATCCAGCTCCCTCCGGGTTACAGAGCCGAGTGGGGAGGGGAGTACGAGAGCTCTCAGGACTCCCAGGCAGCGCTGTTCGCTTTTGTTCCCGTCGCCCTGACGATGATCGTCGTGCTGCTCGTCTACCAGTTCAACAGCGGCCGGCGGTTCGTCCTTCTCCTGCTCAACATCCCCTTCGCCATGATCGGAGTGGTCTTCGGTCTTCTCGTCCTCGGCCAGTCGTTCGGCTTCGTCGCGCTCCTGGGATTGCTGGCCCTCATCGGCATGCTCATCAACATTGGGATCATGCTCGTCGACCAGATCGAGTTGAATCGCGAGGCGGGCATGCCGCTCTCCGAGGCCCTGGTCGAGGCCAGCGTCATGCGCGTCCGGGCCATCGGACTCTCAGCGGGCACCACCGTGCTGGGTATGCTGCCGCTGGTCATCAGCGACCCCTTCTGGCGCGCACTCGGTGTGCTCATCATGTTTGGTCTGTCGGTGGGAGCGTTCCTCACCCCCATCGTCATTCCACTGCTCTACTCATTCTTCTTCCGTGAGAGCCAGGGCGATGAACGCCCCGTGGAGAGATGATCGGGTCTCAGATCCGCCCCAGCGGGCACGCGCCACGCCGCACCAAGGCAGACGCTCCACCGAGCTTCACCGGCCGAGGCGATGGGACATCGCAAGGGAGATCACATCAAATGCCTCCACCGCGCTTCCCAGCGGCCCTGGAGCGACAGTTCCAGGAGGCCTACTACACCCGAATCGCCGCCACGCTGCGGTTCACAGCGCCCGTGATGGCGCTGCTGATTCTCGTCAATCTGGCGGTCTCCGGCCGTGCTTTCGCGCTCTACGGCCTTGCCCTGCTCACTCCTCAGCTCCTCTTCTGGGCGTCAATCTTCGGCCTGACCCGACTCCGGGGTTTCGGGCGCGTCTGGCAGCCGGTCGCCGTCGCCCTGAGCTGCCTGGTCGCGGCGCTGGTGCTGGGCGCACTCGATTCACTGGTGACCCGAGAGGCGGCCGCCGGTCACCGAGCGGGCCTCGCCGATCCGGTGATCTCTCCACAGCGGATCTTTCTCCTGCTCCAATTCGTGGTCTTCCTCGTCTCGCTGGCGATGCTGCGCCTGCAATTCCGGTGGGCAGCTCTGCTCTCCGGGGTCGTTGTGACGATCGGAGTGTGGGCGTTTATGTCGGGTCAGCCTCCGGCCGAGGAGTTCTCCCTCGCCGTGCGCTTTGGATTCCTGCCGTGGCTGCTCCTGGTGTTTGTTCTTCTGCTGTCGGCACTCACCGAAGAGCATCTGGCGCGCGAGGCCTTCCTGGCCAATCACCTGCTGGATGAGGAACGCAACGACGAGAAACGGCGGCGGGAGAAGACCGAGGAAATGCTGCGCGTCCTCGCGCGGGCCATCGGCGGCATCGTGCACGATCTGGGCAACCCCCTGACGTCCGTCCAGACGGGGGCTCAGACTCTGATGATGCTTCTCGACGGTGGCGGCGCGGAGAGAGAGACACTCCGGAAGTTCACGGAGATCATCTGGAACGGCGGCGAGATGCTGAATCACCTCCGCCTTTCCCTCATGGAGCAGACCAGGGTTCTCGAGGGGAAGCCGATCCCCGTCGAGCTCAGGCCGGTGTCGCTGCGCCACATTGTCGAAACGGGCACTCGCTATCAGAAGCCCAAGTTCACCGCGGGGCGCAGCATCTCCGTGATGGACGACGACCGGCAGCTCCTCGCCGATGAGATGAAAATGGCCACCGTCTTCATGAATCTGATCGGCAACGCACTGAAATACAGCGACGGCGACGCCCGCGTGGAGTGGCAGGAGCATGCCGGAGAGGGCTCAGGCGTCGGCCGCAGCCTACTCATCGCCGTTCTCGACCACGGCCGGCAGGGCAAGGGCATCACGCGGGAGCAGGCTTCCAAGCTCTTCACCGCCTTCGGACGGCTTGACATTCACTCGCGAATCGAGGGCACCGGGCTCGGACTGCTGTCCGTTCAGCGAATCGTGGACGCACACGGGGGGGAAGCCTTCATCCAAGGCCACTGCGACGGCACGCCGGGCTCACCGCCCTTCAGCACGGGGCAGGGCGCGTATCCCATGCTTGTGCGAGATCGGTACCGGACCGCCTTCGTGGTCCGTCTTCCGCTCCCGCCCGAACCGTGACTCGGCCACACGGCGGCAGCGGTGCGGAGGCTCAGGCCTCGAGCAGGGGAGGTATGACCACATGTTGTGGACGGGCGGGTAGATCAAGCAGCGTATCCTGACCAGTAGAAAACCAAAACCACGGACGAGTAGCCTCAAAAGGTGTGCAAAAAGCCAAGGGCGGCGTAACCTTCGGTGACCCAATCACCCGGCCGGGAAGCCCGGTCCAAAGGAGCGTCGCCATGAAGAGACCTACCCCTGTCCGCCCGCCGATGTCCACCCCGCCGTCGCCCGTGACCGATGAGACTCCCGAGGACCACGCCCGCCTGGAGATTCAGCGCTAGTTTCAGGATCTGTGGGACGCCGAGCTCCCCGCCCGGATCACCCGGGGCCTGGCCTGCTCTGCCCCGGCTCTCGCCCGTCTTCAGGCCGTTTTTGCCGGGGTCGGGGGCCTCGACCGCGGGGGGGCAGGTCCGTCCCCCGGGCGAGGGCCCCTGGCCGCCGCCCACTGAACCCCGTCCGTTGCCTGACCAAGAAACCACTTGACAGGTTTGCGGGGGGGGGTAGGGCTTGTCGCATCACTCACCCCTCATACGCACTCAGACGTGCGAGGAGACGCAGGAAATGGCAAGACTCCTACTGCGAATTGGCATCATCACCGCAGCTTGTGGTCTGGTCTTTCTCCTTCACTCGGTTGCCCCAGCGGGGGACGGATGTGGCCGTCCGACTGGGGGAGGCGCCATTTCGGGGGCATGCCGTTCGGCCTGCGGCGATGTCTGCTCCGGGGTCCCGGGAATCCAGCAGTGCCCCAGCTCGGTCTGGCTCGAGTCGTGGTACGAGTGTGAAGGCTCGTACGCCACGGGTGTGGTCTGCTTCGCCGACGACGTGTCATACCGAACCTACAGCCGCACGATCAATTGCGCCGGCTATCCTGGCAGCTGGTGCATCATGGAACCGAGTGGGCAAGGGCAGCAGTCGGTGGAAGCCTATGACTCACCCGAGTGGGACTGCACCTCTCGGCCCAGCGAGTGACTCTGGTCACCCGCCCCCGCCGGTGGGCTGCCGCCGGCGGGGGGCGCTTCAATCCGCGACGTAGGGAGTCACATGCGGAGAGTCCTTAGCCACCGCTCCGCCAAGTGCGCGGTGCACGTTGCACTGACCTTCCCCGGGCTCGTCGCCGCCCAGGTGGCCGATGCCGCCCCAGGTCCCGCCCTGGAGCCCGCCGCTTCGGAGGCGCTCCGGAGAGTCTATGCGTGGGTCGACTCCTATCAGGCGCCCGTCGAGTCGGCCTACCTGGAGCTTCGGCAGACCTTGACCGAGACCATCGCCGGTCCTGAGATCGATCGTCTGATTCATGAGACCGAGGACCCGTATCTTCCCCGGTCGCAATCGCGATCCGAGCTGCGCCGAGCGATCCAGCAAGCCTTCGAAAGGCCCATTCAGGGCGAGGTCCTGATCGCATTCGACGGCCGCCGTTACATGTATCAGCGTACACAGCCGTACAGGATCAATTTCTCGGACCCCGGCGCGGTGCCAGGGCTTTCCACCGAGGCGATCTACCAGGACGGCGCGGTCAACTGGCACGTCTACGACGAGACAGAGTCTGCCGTCCGGCGGACTGGGACAGTCCCGCCGGGTGACCTCTCCCCCTCGCTTGCCGGGGGGCGCTGGGGGCGGTATGACATCTTTCTCGGAGGTGGGGGACTGGTCGATCTGCTGCGGAACCTGACCGGCCTTGCCCCGGTCGCTGCGGAGGGGGGGCTTGAATGGCACCGGCTCCAGTCCGAAGACGCGGCCTCCCCCGCCTACATCTCGTACGATCCCCGCGCCGACCTGCAACGCCAGCCCCTCCGCGACCTCGTCCTCTTGCCCTTCACTGGTGGAGGGTGCCGCATCTTCCACTTCCAGGAGTGGGGAACCTACGACGGGCGGCTTCGCCCTGCCTGCGTGGTATTCTCGGAGTATCCCCCAGATGTCGCGTACGACCCCAGGGCTCATGCGCAGTTCCTCCGGGCCAATCGCCCCTCCATGTCCATGGAGCTGTCCGTGGTCCGGCTTGAGTTCGATGCCGAGCTGGACCCCTCGATCTTCGCGTACACGCCCCCCAGCGGATACCAAGTGACTGATTTCGATGAGATGAGTCGGCGTCTCGCAACCGGCTCTTCCTCGGCCTTGGGCGGGGAATCTTCCGCGGCTCTTCCCGGGCCTGATGAGTCGGATCGCCCGCCGCTGGAGATGCCACGGGCCGCGCCGCAGGGCATCGCTCCCCTGGCCGCCGTCATCGGTGCAATTCTCGCTCTGATTGCGCTGTGTGCCGTGCATATCGTCACGAGAGCGAGATCCAAGATCAGATGAATTGGGGCCGCTCTCCTCTCGTCCCGGCAGGGGGGCTGGTGCTGCTGCTCACGGCATGGGGGAGTGGCACCGGCGCCGGGGCCGAAGACATCTCACCAGATTCGCCGACCGCGCAGGCGGTTCCGGTGACTGTCTCGCTGAGCACAGCGCTGGCCAGGGACAACATGGAGCACCGAGACGCCGGGACTCTTCATCCAGACGAGCCCGTCTTCATAGTGCTGCAAAGCATCAACGACCTGCCTGGGGACGTCGGCCTCGTGTCCGTGCGAGCAGACTGCGACTGCACCGTCACGGATTCACGGTGGACGGTGCTCCCATCAGGGGAATCGGATGTACTGCTCCTGCGCTGGGACCTACGCGGCAGATCGGGAAGCCAGACCCTGTCAGTGGCGCTGGAGCTCAACATTGAGGACCGGACCGAGTACCTTCATGTGGTCATGACAGCTCAGATTGACGCCAGCGTCTCGCTTCGCCCTCGCCGCCTTCTGGTCAACCTGCCCGTGACAGCGTCTCTGCCCGAGAGATCAACGGCACGAGTGCGCTTTGCTCCCGTTCTCAGAGACGGGTACACCATGAGCCCCAATGCCGAATCGTGGTGCCTCCAGCCTCTGGGGGATCTGCCGGCCGGTTTCACTGTCTCGCGCGACGTCGTTGGCATCGATGGGCAGGGGGAGTTCGAGATGGCAGTCGATGCCAGCGCGCGCTCGTCCCCGGGAGAACTTGTCATCCCTCTTGAACTGTCGCTGAGAAATGCAGACGGAGAAAGCCTCCAGCGCTATCGCCGGTCCGTGGAAGTCATGGTTCGAAACGATGTGCGGGGGGAATGGACACCGCCAGAGCTGTTCATGGGGCGCGGCCGCGCAGGTGACTTTCCGCTCCACGCCTCGGCAGAGTTGACCCTGAACCCATCTCTTCCCTTTCGGATTGTGTCGCCAACTGGAGGCGCGGGCGAAGTGCGATGGTCAGCCCGCCCAATCACGGCCCCGGCCGGGAGACACGCGCGGCGCTGGGTTCTTGATGTCGTCGCCAGCCAGCCGGCGCGGGTGGGCATCTGCGGCACCTCCATTCTCATTCGGGTCACATACACGCTGTCCGGCCGTGAAGCATCTCTTGAAACCGAGCTTCCTGTGTCATTCATGCGCAGGCCCTGAGCCTCCGGGCGCAGTGGCTCCCAGCAGCAGAGGTGAAAAAGGCACAGAATGGATCGAAGATTCGTCCTCGCATCGTCGGCAGCGCTTGCAGCGCTCTCCTTGATCGGTATGGCCTTCGTCGGTTCGGGACGGGAGATGCCTGCGGAAACTGCTCTCAATCGCTACGTATTGCAGGTCGTTGATGCCGTGCGCCGCGGCCCGCCAATTCTTCAACTCCCAGGGCCGGAGGTGGCCAATTCGATTGGGACAGCGCATGAGATTCGGTACCTTGGCCAGCGATTCTGGGACGCGGATCCTTCGGGCCGCGCCCACTGCATCGGGTTCGTCTTTCAGACATACATGGATGCCTGCGAGCGGTGGGCCCGCGCGGTGTCGGGCGAGTCGAGTTTTCAGCTCGGCGAAATCGATGCCTATGGGCTTCGCCCACTTCGGAGAGACTTCTATGTCGGAACCGGAGCGACAGGTGCAGGTGGACGCTCGGTCATTGACGCCCTCTCCTCCCGGGGGCTCGGGGAGGAGATCATGGATCTCGAGGAAGCCCGCGCGGGGGACTTTGTCCAGTTCTCGCGCAATAACGGAACAAGCCACGCTGCTGTCTTTCTGGGGTGGGAGCACTCATCACCGGGAGAGCGCCGCGGGTTACGAATCTTCGGGGTTCAGCGTGGCCGCGCTCAAGAGACCACCGAGCTCATTGGACTGGCCCGCGACATGGTGAACTCTCGTAGAATCTTCGTCCTTCGTGTCCACCTTCCAAGAGTGCCCCCCATCAGGTGACCCATGCGACCCACGCGCGCTCTCACCCTCCTCGAGCTCCTCGTCGCCGTGGGGATCGTGTCGATCCTGGCGACGGTGGCGGCGGTCAGCTTCCT